>JALEGB010000137.1 GCA_022760355.1 Neomegalonema sp. | reverse complement strand
TTCGAAACAATTGCGGTCATGAAAATGCTCTATCTCTTTGAGTGGTCGCGATTTCCGAGTCATCGAATGCGCGCATTCGATTTGAAATCACTCTAGGTTGTAAACTCATAAATCCGCCGGCGTCAGCGCCATTACAGCGGCTTCTGGCGCAACCTTGCCCGTAACATCTGCGCCGGCGCGCATCGATTGCGCGCCGGACATGGTGCGAGATCAATCGCCGTCGATCTCTTCATCCTCAGGCTGATGCAGCTCAATCTCGCCAACCTCGGCCATCTTGCGAATGACCCCGATCACCGCGAACTGAGCCGCCTCGCCGTCTTTTACGTTCGGCGTCGGCATTTCATTGACTTGCTCTTCGAACTGCTCCGCCAGACGCCGAGACATGTTGCCAAGGAAGAAATCTTTCGACTCCGGCGCGTTTTTCTTGGCGAAACACAGCGCTTTCAGCAGAACATCGTTCTCGATCTCCCGCATGATGAACGAGACGCTCGACCGATCCACACGCGCAGGAATATCGCCGAAGGTGAACATCTTGCGCTGAACCGCTTGGGCGAGATCCGGCGATCTTTCCTCCAGCCCGGCCAGCAGCGTATCGCGCTTGTCGCTCGACATGAAGTTGAACATCGAACCGATGAGCTCGTCCGGATCCCGCTTCGACTTCCGCAGCCGCGCGCCGCGTAGGAACTCAAACTCGATCGACTCTTTCACCTTGTCCATCACCGCCGGCGCCAGGATCGAGACGTTCGCGATCCGGACAATGACCTCCTCAGCGAACTCTTTTTCCAAACGCTGCAGGACCTGAGCCGAACTATCCGGTTTGATCCGAGACAGCACCACGGCCACCGTCTGCGGATGCTCCCGCGCGAGGAAATTGGAAAGGTCGACCGGATCGCTGGAGGACAATTTCTCCCAGATCGACTGACCGTCGCTATCGTCAAGATCTTCCAAAATGCGCTCAATCGCGTCATCCGAAAGAATGCTCGACAAAAACTCCTTCAGTTTATCGGACGTCATCGTGATGCGCTTGTCGTCTAGGCTCACCAGAAACTCGCCGACGATGCGCTCAATATCCCAACTCGGCACCTCACCCAGCTGAGCCGAGGCGCGCGCGAAGCTGCGCACCTCCTCCTCGGAGAATTCGCGCAGCAACGGCTCCGCATCCTCCCGCCCGATCGCCATCAGCACGATCGCCGCCTTCTCCGCCGGGCTGTAATCCAACTCGGCCGCTTCAGTTCCAGTCCGCTGAGTTGCAAGCACAGTTTGAGGCATGAGACTATCCCTTATATCCGGTGACCAATGCGGCAGCGAGCAGGCTCCAGCCGTCGGCCATAACGAAGAAAGCGAGTTTGAACGGCAGTGCGACGACTGCCGGCGGCACCATCATCATGCCCATCGCCATCAGCACCGATGCGACAACCAAATCGATGACGAGGAATGGAAGGAAGATCATGAAGCCGATTTCAAAGGCGCGGCTGACTTCCGACAGCATAAAGGCCGGCACCAATACGCTCAGCGCTGGTTGCCCATCCTTCATCGCCCGCTCCGGCGCGACGGCGACCAGCTGATCCAACGCTGTCTTGTCCACACGCGCGCTCATAAAAGTCCGGAACGGCTTCATCGCGGCGGTAAAGGCGTCCGCCTCCGCCATCTTTCCGTCGATCATGGGCTTGATGCCGACCGCCCAAGCCTCGGAAAACACCGGCTCCATCACAAAATAGGTCAAGAACATCGCCAAGCTGACGATCAGCATGTTCGGCGGCGCGGCCTGCAGCCCCAGCGCTTGGCGCAAAATAGACAACACCGTCACCATGAACGGAAAGCAGGTGACCATGATCGCGATGCCCGGCGCGATGCTGAGCACAGTGATCAGAAGGAACATCTGAATGACTCTCGCGCTCAGGCCCTTCTCGCCATCGCCGAGATTAATCGTGACCTCTTGCGCCAAGACGGCGCCAGGGCTCGCCAACGCCGCGAGCGCGGCCAGTACAGCGACAAGAAAAACACGGCGCCAAAGCTGATTCATTGCGTTCAGACGCTCCGGTTAAGTGAGGTCGACGCGCCTTGCTCTCGCCTTTCTGGCTGCAGCAAAGCGCGCATGGATATCGGCGGCCGCTACAGCGGCTCGCTCAGATCAACGATTTCGGTAAGACGAACACCGAGCCGCCCTTCCTCTTCCTCCAGCTCCTGCAGCTCACCCCGCGCCACAACACGCTTGCCGACCATGATGTCGACCGGGTCTTCCAGCTTGCTGTCGAGCGGCAGCAGCGAGTCGCGCTTCATCGCCAGCAGCTCGCCGATGGTCGGTCGCGCGGCGCCGACGGAAACAACAACCTGCACCGGCACGCCAAAAATAGCGCGCTGATGTCGGCCGCCGCGGCCTTCGGGCTTTTTCGCCTCCTCCGCGTCCTCCTCCGCGACCGGAGCCTCAACGCCGCCTTCGAGCTCATTTTCGTCACTCATTGCTCACTCTCCGTCTTGGATTGCGCCGACCCTTCGGGCGGGCAAAAGGCGGCGACAGCCGCCGCGGTGATTTCTTCTGCTGTTTGCGTCAGGTCGAAAGACGCCAGCCCCTCGCCCCACTCGGCCCTTGCCGCGCCAGGCCCAAGTTCGGGATCTTCGAGAACTTCCCAGGGCGCTCCGGCGCCCAAGCGCTCATGCAGCGCTGCTCGTAAAGTTTCGACCGCAGAAGGGGCTGCGAACACTTGTCCCCTGCCTGCGCCAACAGCGCGCGACAGGCGCTCTGCAATGGTGTTTGCGACTTCCGCCGCCAGCCCGGCTGCGGCGATTTTGGGGGCGACTGCGCTAATCGCAGCAACCAGCGCCCGCCCCGCCCCCTGCTCGATTCGCTCCACGATGGCCGCGCGCTCCTGTTCCCAGGCTGTAAGCGCGGAGGTCAGCGCCATGGCGGCGGTATCGCCGGCGGAAGCGGCCTGCGCCGCCAAAGCCTCCGCGACGGCTTGATCGATCTCCGCTTTCAGCCCCTCGCGCTCAGCAAGCCGCCCCTCTTCCGCGCCGACGCGCCGGCCCTCGACGAAACCATCCATCCGCGCGGCCTCGATACGCGGATCAACCCGCTCCTCAGCTGCGCCTTTTTCTTTGGCTTCATCGATTAGAAAACGCTCAAGGGTCGGGCGGCGCGGCGCCGTTTGAGAAAATGTCGTCATGCGCTGCGTCCCGCCTCTTCTTCACCCGACTTCGCGGTCAGCCAACGTTTCAGGACGACGAGCGCTTCATCCGATTTGTTTCTGGCGATTTCGCGCAGCTGCTCGGCTTGGGTCAGCGTGAGGTTCTGCAGCATCGGCGCAGCCTCGACCGCCGGCGCGCTCAGCGCTGGGGTCGGCGCGACGCCGTCCGGCAGCGCCGCGGCGGGCGTCGTCGCTAGAGCTGTGTCGCCCGCCTCGCCCGGCGCTGCAGCGGTCGCCGTACTCAACTCGCCATCGGCGCCGACAAGCTCAGCGTCCTCAACCGCATCATCGTCCACCGCATCGGCCAAGGATCCTTCGATCACCATCATCTCATCCGCCGCCGCCTGCGCACGGCTGGTGAGAATCGGCTTGACGACCATCAGCCCCAACAGCAGCGCGACCAGACCCAGCACCAGCAGCTGCGCCAGCCGACCGCCATTCTCGGACAGGAATTTGTCGAAGGCGCTGCTCGCCTCAAGCGGCGCGTCCAGTGTTTCGGGATCGACAAAAGCCAAGCTCTTCACCCGAACCGTGTCGCCGCGCGCTTCGTCAAAAATGATTGCGGACTTGACGATCTGCTCGATCGTTTTGAGCTCTTCTTCGGTACGCGGAACCCGAGTAACTTTCCCGTCTGTCCCAACATTTTTGCGCATATCGAGAACAATTCCGACGCCAATGCGCTTAATCGCGCCAGGCTCCACCAATTTATCGCGCTTGGTTTCGGAGTAACGGTAAGAAACCGTTTCCCGCGCTGTCGATTTATCGCTTTTACCCGGATCGCCTTTCTTCGCATCGCCATCCGGCAGATTGCTGGCGACGGTTACTGGCGATGAGGGGGTGGTCGCGGTTTCCTTTACCTCAGTCGAATCGCTCTTGACCGGCACCTGGCTGTTTGGATCCAGGATCACCTCCGAAGTCTTTGACGTTTCGCGGGTTGTCTCGACAGTCACCTCAACCCGAAATGCGCCCTCGCCCACATTGGCGACCAGCAGTTTTTCGAGTTTTTCCCGCATCCGCGCCGCGATTCGCTCCTCGCGCTCCTCGCCTGCTTCGCCTGTGCGTTTATCGCCCGGCTTCAGAATAATGCCGTACCGCGTATCCGAGACAACAACCTGCTCTGGTTCCAATCCTGGCACCGCCAAGGCGACGAGATAGCGGATCGACGCGGCGGAGCTCGGCTTGAGCCGGCCGCCGATGCTGCGGACCTGCACTGCGGCCGTGGTCTTCACTTTTTCTCGCGAAAACGGCTCTCGTTTGCCCATAGCGATCATAACGCGCGCTGTATGCACGTCCGGCATCGCCTCAATCGTCCGTTTCAGCTCCCCCTCGGTGGCGCGCTTCACCGCCGTGCGGAACATCGCCTGGGTTGTGCCGAAGCCGGTCATGCCGTCCAGCAGCTCGTACCCGGTGCCGCTGGCCTTAATCAGCCCTTCGCCGGCCAGCTTCACCCGCAAACGGCTCTGCTGCTCGACGGGCACATAGACAGAGGAGCCGCGCACCTCATGGGGAACGCCCATCTGCTCCAGCGCCGCTACGATTTCCCCAGCCGCCTTATCCTGCAGGCCGCCGAACAGCAGCGCCATCCTCGGCTGCGTCGCGGTGCGGGCGATTAAGAAAACCGTAAACAAGGTCGCCAGGACAGCGCCCACTAATACTAATCTGCGCGGTATCGACAGCTTAGACCAAGTGTCCGCGAGAGCCTGCATTGGTAAACACTTCCTTTCGGGAACGAGGACGTAAACGCCAGTTAATGGTTTTCGCGTCGTCGACCGAGTTTCTCAAACATCGTTATTGAAAATCGAATTATGCTGGCCGGCGTTAACACCGGGTTTGCAGGTTGCAACTTAATGTCATCCCTAACGCCGCCAGAAATGGCTGGGCCGGCGCGGAGAACCGCGCCCGAGGGATGGAGAGTAGAATGGCCGAGGATCTGGCCGCCGAAGCGGACGGTGAAGAGGGCGACGCGCCGGCAAAGAAGAAACCGGGGCTTCTGGTACCAATTCTATTCGGTCTGGTGCTTGCGATGGCGCTGGGCATTGGAGCCGCGGTCGCCGTGATGACGGGGATCGCGCCAATACCGGGGCTTGAGAAAGCCGAGGGCGAAAAAAAGAAGAAGCACGATGAGGAAGAGGACAAGCCGAAGCCGAAGGTTGTCTTCGTCGCGCTCGACCCGCTCCTGATCACGATCCGGAGCAAAAAAGGCACGTCGACGCTGCGGCTGCAGCTCTCGATCGAAACAACCGAGCCTTACGCAAAGAAGGTCGAGGAGTTCAAACCGCGAATCCTCGATGCGCTGAACACGTTGATGCGCGCTGTCGATGAACGCGACCTCTCGGAGCCACGCGCCTTTGACCGGCTGCGCGCGCAAATGCTGCGCCGCATCCGGCTTGCCGCGGACCCGACCGCGATCCGCGACCTTCTGATTACCGAATACGTCGTCCTTTAACGAGCGAGCGTCGAAATGAACTTCATCGCAGACGGATTGCTAATCGCCGCCGCCGCCGCGGCGTGCTTCTATTGCTGGAGCCTGAACCGACGCCTCGCCGCTCTGAAGCGGACGGATGAGGGCCTGGGCGCCAGCATTAAAACGCTCGCCAGCACGGTAGAGGAAACGCGCGACACCCTCCGCGCCGCCCGCGCCGAGGCGGATGGAGAGCAAAAGCGACTGCAGCTGTTGATAGAGCAGGCGCGAGAGGTCCAAAGCGCAATATCGGAGGCCGAGGCCGCCGGAGAGCGCATCGCGAACCTCAATAAACGCGCGCGCGAGGAGCAAACGGCCCTACGCGACGCCGTTGATGAGACGGTCGCGACGACGGAACGGCTCGATAGCGCCAATCGCGCGCTGCAGCAGATTGACAGCGCGAATGTCGCCGCACGTGAAGCGGAAGTGCAGCTGCGCGAACTTCTGGGCGAAGCGACCGCAAGCGAGACGAAGTTGGATTCGCTGCTCTCCCAACGCGACGCCTTTATCGAGCAAACAGAAAGCGCAATTGAAACCGCCAAACAAGCGGCGCGCGAAGCACAGACCGAACTCGAGAACGCGGCCGACAAAGCCACCACCGATATGCTTGAGACGGTCGACAGCGCTGTGGCGCAGACGCGCGAGGCCGCGGAGCGCGCAGGCAAGCAAGCCGCCGCCGCAGCCGAGAAGGCAAGCGAAACGGCGAAGGCGGTCAGCGGAGAAGCGCAGCAAACCGTTCGCAAAGCGGCTGCGAAAGCCGTCCGCGCAGTCGAATCGACGGCCACGCGCGCCAAGCAGGATCTTGAGGCCACCGCGAAAACCTCAATCGACAGCGCCAACGCAACCGCCGAGAAAGTGGAGCGTGTGGTGCTGAACCGGGCGATCGAAGCAGAGTCGCGTCTGCGCACCGTCATCTCCGACGGCGCACAGTCCGTTGAAACGATCCGCAACGCCGCGTCTGACATGATTGAAAAAATGTCGCGTGACGCGATCGACAGCGCCGAGGCGGTTACCGCACGCGCTTCGGAAACCGCGCGCGCCGCTGGCGTCCAGACTTGCGCGCTCGTCCGCCGCACGGTCGCCGACGCTTGCGCCCAAGCTGCACGGGCCAGCGGCAAGGCGGTTGAAGCCGCTACAACCGCAAGCGGCGAATGCGTCGCCGCTGTTGAGGACGCCGCGACCGAAGCCGAACGGCGGATCACCACCAACCGCGACCAAACCATCGCCGATGTCCGGGCGGCGGCGGATGCTGTTGTCGAGTTGGTTGAGACCACCAGCTCCAAAGCGCGCAAAGTGGTGCTTGGCACCAGCGTTGACGCGTGTGAACGCCTTGATGAGGCGCGGGAAAAAACAACCCGTGCGGTAACGGGGGCCGTGTCCGAGGCCCGCGCCACAATGGAGGCCGCCGCGTCGGCCGCCGTCGACAAAGCAACCGCAGCTGCGCAGGAAGCCGGCGCGGAAGCCGAGGCCGCCGCCGGCGTCGCGATCGAACGCGCGAAAGCGGGCTGCGATGCTGAGGGCGAAGTCTTCAACGAAACCGTCGCCGCCGCGAAAGCGTCTTTGGCGGAAACGCTGGAAGCCGCACAACGCACCGTGGAGGCGGACCGCGCCAGCCTGGCCGCAATTGGCGAAGACGCCGCTCAGCGCGTGGTCAAGGCGAAGTCCGACCTCGCCACGATCGCCGAGGAAACCGCCCTGAAAGCCGCCGCAAACATCGAAGCCGCGGCGGAAGGCGTGATTGAGAACAGCCGCCGGTCGTTGGGCGACGTCGAAACTGCCGGCGCAGCAGCGGCGCGTCAGATTGAAGTCGCTTCCGCATCCGCAGCCACGATGGCCGAGCGGGCCGCGCAGGAGGCGGCGAAAGCGGCTGATGACGCCGTCGTCACCGCGCGCGCCTCAATGGAAAAGGCGGCCGCGGAGCATGCGGAGCGCGTCGCCGGCGCCGCGCAAGGCGCTGTGGAAGCGATTACCCAGGCGGCCACGGCTGCGGACGCCGCCTCTGCGGAAACTCAGACCGAGCTGGCCGCCGCGATCACCGCCTTGGATGACAAGGTCGCGGATGCGACCGCCGGGCTCGATCGCGAAATCACCGCCCGCCGGAAGGAGCTCAGCGCCGAGGCGGAGGCGGCGGTTGAAGGCGTCGCCGAAGCAAGCAGCAACGCGAAGCAAGCAGCCGAGCAGTTTTCCAGCGACGCCAAGTTGGCGGTCGAAACCGCGCTCGATTCCCTCGCGGGCGATATCGATGCGCTGTTGAGCCAGACCCGCGCCACCTCCTCCGAGCTGGCGGAGGAAACCGCGGCAACCCTGCGCGAGGCGGCAGGCGAAGCGCGGGAAATCCTCTCCAGCGCGCTGGGCGAAGCCGAAGGTCAGGTCGACGCGACGATCACCAAGGCGGACGCGGCCGAAGAGAAGATCAAGGCCGCGCTGCAAAACAGCGAAGAAGCGCTGGAGCGCCTTGAGAAAACCGATCGCCAACGCGCCTATCTGGAGGCCGCGGCGCATACGCTGGAGGAGCGTCTCGAAACGTTGATCGAGGGCGCCAGCGGCGCCGAGGAGGCGTTGGTCGCCGCGGCGGAGAACCGCGCCGCAATCGAGGCGGCCCAAACCACCGGCGCAGAGATGCTGACGAAGTTCGACAACGCCCTCAAAGAAGCGCGTGAAACGCTCGATCTGCTCGCCTCCTCCGCCGAAGCGCGGGACGCGGCGAACGCGGCGATTGCGGATGAGCGGGAGATCTTCACCCGCCTGGCTGCTGAGGCCGAGCAAACGCGGTCGGATCTGGACATGTTCCAATCTGCGCTGGCCGACGCCCGCACCGCAGCGGAGGAAGCGCAAGTCGCTCGGGACGCGTTGGAGGGGCTGATCCGCGAGGCGCGCGACGGCGTCAGCAAACTGACTGACCAACTCAGCGTCCGTGACGATGTGATGGAGGCGCTGTGCGACGAGCAACTTACACTGCGCAACCTGATCGCGGAGGCGCAGGCCGCGCGTCATCAGATGGCCGCCCCAACGGAGCCGGGCGACATGGAAAAAGCCGCCCGCCCCGCCGAAGGCCCGCGCTTCCACCGTATTTTTGGGAATAAATAATGAGCGACGAGACGAAAGGGCGCACGAGCCCGCCGTCCGGCGGCTCAAACCCAGCGGCGAAACCAAAAACAGCGGCGGAGCAAGCGGCGGCGCAGATCGCGGCGGCGAAGGCCGCAGCGGCGCGCAAAGCGGCGGCGCAACAGGCTGGCGCCAAGCAAGCGGCGGGCGGCGACCCCGCCGCCGCAAAGGCCGCCGCCGCCAAGAAAGCTGCAGCGCGCCAGCTTGCCGCAAAGCAAGCCGCCGCCCGGCAGGCCGCGGCGAAGAAAAAAGCGGCGCGCAACCAACCGACGACATCCGTCGGCGCAAAAACCCAAGCGCTGATCGTGATCCTGGTCTGCTTCGCCGCCTCCGCCGCTCTGCGCGCCGGCGGCTATGTTGGCGAGAAGATTGCGAATGCGGACAAACCCGCAGCGGCGGAAACTCCGGTGAAAACGGCGGACGCCGAAGCAGCGGGGCTCTACAGCACCGCCAGCACGCCGGACGCCAAGGCGAAAGCGCCGGGCGGCGTCGACACCGAGGCGCTCTCCGCACTTGCGAAGGAGGCGATGTCCGCACTTGGCCGCGATCCTCTAGATCCTGCAAAAGCTCTGGGCCTCGCGCACGCCAAGGCCCCAGGCGAACGTGGCAAGGATGCGAAGCGCAGCTCAAAGCCGCTTGGCGTCGACTACGCGAGCGCCTGTCCATTGGGATCGCCGAGCGCGGAGGCGGCCAGCCTGATTGACGAGCTGCGCCGCCGCGAAGCCGAGCTGAAAGCGCACGCCGTGCGATTGGACGCCCGAGAGAAGAAACTAAAAGCCTTCAACAAGCTGGTTCAGGACCGCCTGCGCCAACTGGAGCGGGAGAAAAAGGTCTTCTCCGGCCTCGTCGCCAGCGTCGCCAAGGCGAGTAAGAAGGACATCAGCCATCTGGTTACAATGTATTCGAAGATGAAGCCCAAAAAGGCGGCCGAGATCTTCAATACGATGGACCCAGGTTTTGCCGCCGGTTTCTTGGTTCGCATGCGCGCGGATAAGGCGTCGTCCGTCTTGTCGCTGATGGAGCCAAAGCGCGCTTACGCCGTCAGCCTGCGAATGGCGGGCCGGAACCTGAAACCAGGCGACGCCGCAACCGAACCCGCGAAAAAAGCAGCGCCGACAAAAGCGCCGGCCACCGCGCCAGCGCCGACGGCGCCGCCCGCCGCCAAACCTGCCGCGCCGAGATAAAGGAGACAGCCCCCATGGGCGCAATCGTCGGAATTATTATCATCTTCGTCATGGTCTTCGGCGGCTACACGCTGGCCGGCGGCAAGATGGGCATCATCATCAAAGCTCTGCCATTTGAGATGATGATGATCGGCGGCTCAGCCGTCGGCGCTTTCGTGCTCTCGCATGATGGCGGCACAATCAAGCATGTGATGCATGACTTTGGAAAGATCTTCAAAGGCGGCAAATGGCATAAGCATGACTATGTCGACATCCTGTCGCTGATGTTCCAGCTGATAAGAATTGGCCAAACAGCGCCATTGGAGCTGGAGCAACATATCGAAAACCCGTCGGAATCGGCGCTTTTCGGCATGTATCCGAAGATCCAGGGCGACAAGCGCGCCTGCGACATGATTTGCGACACGTTTCGCAATAGTTCGATGAACTTCGACGACCCGCATCAGGTGGAAGATCTGCTTGAGAAACAGCTCGATGCGGACAAAGAAACCGCTGGCCACACAAGTCATGCGATTCAGGCGACGGCGGACGCGTTGCCGGCGCTCGGCATCGTCGCCGCGGTGCTTGGCGTTATTAAAACCATGGCCGCAATCGACCAACCGCCGCCTGTTCTGGGCGGCATGATCGGCGGCGCGCTCGTCGGCACGTTCCTGGGCGTATTCCTGGCCTACGGCTTCGTCGGCCCCTTCGCGACGCGGCTACAGGGCGTGGCGGATCATGACCATGTTTTCTACACGCTGATCCGCGACGTTCTCATCGCCAACCTGCATCGGCATCCGCCCAATATCTGCGTAGAGGTCGGCCGCCAGAACGTCCCGCGGGACTATCGGCCGAGCTTCGCTGAAGTCGAAGAAAAGCTCCGCGAACTCAAGGCGAAGGCGGCGTAATGCAACCGGATCGGCGCATCAAACAGTCGGCAAAAACGCTGCTGGCTTGCGCGCTCAGCGCCGCATGGCCCGCCTGTGCAATGGCGGAGCCCGTGCGGGTTGGCGCAGGCGAGCATGGCGACTATTCGCGCGTGGTGCTCAATGTGACGCCGCCAGCGGGATGGCGCGCGCGCTCTACGACCAAAGGCGTCGAAATCACGCTGCCCACGGTCGCCGATCCGTTCCTTGCCGCAGCCGTCACCGAGCGCCGCCGCGCGCATCGGGTTGCGACCTTCACCGTCCGGCGCGAAGGGCGCGCGTCCATCATCAAGATGGGCTTTAACTGCGACTGCTCCGCGCGCGTCTACGAACTCGGCGGCCGCGCGCTGATTGTCGATGTCAGCAACAACGCGCCAAAACCCGCGAAGAAAGCTGAGAGCGCCGAAGGAAAAACAACGGCGAAGCCCGTCCCTGCGCCCACATCAGAGCCGAAGAAAGAGCCCAAAACGCCAGGCGCAGATGACCCTGTGATGCGGGCGCGCGCAAAGCTGCTTGAGCATTTGAAAAAAGCCGAAGAGCAGGGGCTGCTTAAATTTAAAGACGGCTCAAAACTGGCGCGTGCGGCGGAACTGAAGCCTCGGAAGAAGATCGAAACGGCGGATCCGGCGCCAAAACCACGCGAGAAAGCGGCTGTAGAGAAGCCGAAGCCGACCAAAGCGCCGACGCCCGACGCGACCAGGCGCGCGGCGCCGGACGCCAAGCACGCGGCAAAGCCAACGGCGGAACACGCCGAACATCCGGATAAGCCGGCGACGCCTCCTATGGGCGCGCCAAAGCCCGCAAAAGCAAAGCCCGCAAAAGACGGCGTTACTCTGGATCCGGCGCCGAAGGCTGAGGTCGAAAAAGGGCCGGACAAGCCGCCGCTGGCGGCGATCGAGGCCGCGGTTTCGGACGCCAAAGCCGCAACGCCGGCCCCAAAGCCTGCGCCCATGAAGCCTTGCCTGCCGGACAAGAAACTCGATGTCGCCAAATGGCGCACCGACGGCGATTTCTATGAGACGCTGGCGGCGCGGCGCGGCGGCGTCTATGACGAACTTGCCCGCGTCGACCCGGATGGCGTTCTAAAACTGGCGCGCCATTACCTCTCGGCCGGGCTCGGCTACGAAGCTGCCGGCACGCCAGCGAGCTTTGGCGTCGATACGAAGGACGCAAAGATTATTGCGGCGATGGGGCGCGTCATTGAGGGCGAGCCGCCCACCTATGGCAGCCCCTTTGCGCGCGCCAAACCCTGCCCCGGCCTGCATGGGCTATGGCAGGCGGCGGCGTTGGCGGAAATTGATCCGCCCCGCGCGGCGGAAGCCTTCGCCCTGACCCGCAACGCGCTGGCGCGGACGCCTGAGCCCATCCGCCGCATGCTTGGCGCTCGTATTGGACGCGCCCTGGCCGCGTCGGGCGCCTTCGACGATGCGCGCGCCGTGCTCAAGCTGCTGGAGCGCGCCTATGACGAACCGACAGATGAGATGCGTCTGCTGGAAGCGGAGGTCGCCGCGCATGAAGGCCGAGACATCGCAGCGCGCGCCGCGCTGCGCATGGTCGCCGATGGCCGCGGGCCGCTGCGCGCCGTCGCCCTGGTGCGGTTGAGTGAAATGATGCGCGCGCCGGCCGATCGGCTGCGCGTCAGCTCCTTGGCGACGCGCCTGTCGGACGCTGCAATGAGCTGGCGCGGCGAAGAGTACGGCCAAGCCCTCGCCGCGGCGGAAGCGAAATTGCGGGCGCGTTTTGGCGATCTGATCGGCGCCGTCGACGCGATCGACCGTCTTCAGGCGCGGATCGAGACCCGCTCCGAACGGCTTGACGCGCTGCGCGGCGCGCTGATCGAAACCGAAATTGCCGCAGTAAGCCGCGGCGGCAAGCGCATCGCCGCGGCGGTGGAGGTCGTGCGACGCACGCCGATGTCCGCCGAAGGCGTGCGGTTGCGCCTGAAGCTGGCTGAGGAGTTGATCAAAGTCGGCTCTGCGCATCTGACCCCACTGCTGATCGATGCGAAGCTGCAAGCCGCGGATCCGCGCGCAGCGGCGATTGCGCTGCGCGCCGCGGCCGCGGCCGACCTTGTCGGCGCGCCAAAGCGCTATGCTGACAAATCAAAGTCCAAAGCGCCGCGCGCCGGCGGGCCAATCGAAACCGCTGATGCGCCAAAGCCGGTCGATACGGCGGCGGACGTCGCCTTCGCCGCGCTGCGCGATCGCGCTTTCGCCGCCTATCTCGGGCCGGCCAAAGGCCGCGCGCCGGTCATTGCGGAGCTTAAGGCCTCCAAGCACCCTGGCGCCAAACCGCTTCTCACACTGCTCGCCGCAGATCCCGATGCGCCGGCGCTGCCCAAGAAGACGCTTCTCGATACGCCGTCCGCAATCGGCGGCGGTGAGAAGCTGCTGAAGGATCTCGACGCCGAGATCAAAATGATGAAGGAGCTCGCGACCGATGGATAATGCAGGCTATGTGCTGCTCACGCGCCAATCGGGCCTGATGGACCAGCTCGATGTATTAGCGACCAACATCGCGAACACCGATACGACCGGCTACCGGCGCGAAGCGACGGTATTCAGCGAATATATCAAAACAACCGAAAGCAAGCTCGGCAGCGTCTCGATGGCGACATTGCGCACCCGCTACGCTGATATGACCCAGGGCGTGCTGCAGAAAACCGGCTCCAAACTCGATGTTGCGATCGAAGGCGAAGGCTTTTTCCGTGTTCGGACGCCGGATGGCGAGCGGCTCACCCGCGCGGGCTCCTTCACCATCGCAACGGACCGCTCCCTCGTGACGCTGGACGGTCATCAGGTGCTCGACGATGGCGGCGCAGCGATCACTATTCCGCCTGACGCCGCCGATATCAAAATCGGCATCGACGGCACGCTCTCGGCCAAGGCGGGGCAGATCGGCAAGCTGGCGTTGGTCACGGTCGAGGACACCGCCTCCCTTCGCCGCGCAGATTCTAAGCTGCTGATCGCCAACACGCCGCTGCGCCAGGCGGAAGGCGCGCGCGTCTCGCAGGGTTTTCTGGAGAGCTCGAACGTCAACCCACTGCTTGAGATCACCCAGCTGATCGAAGTCCAGCGCGCTTATGAGCTGGGCCAGAGCCTGATCGACACCGAAGCCAAACGTATTGAGCAAGCCGTCCGCACCCTGGGTCGCTCAACCTAACATCGCACGCCGCGCCGTCCACGAACGGCAACTGAAGGAGACCGCCATGCGCGCACTCAAAATCGCCGCCACCGGAATGGACGCGCAGCAGACGCGCGTCGAGGTGATCTCGCACAACATCGCCAACATGAGCACGACAGGCTACAAGGCCCGGCGCGCCGAGTTCGCGGATCTGCATTACCAACAAGTCACGTCGCCGGGTTCGATTTCGTCGACGACCGGCACCGTTCTGCCCACCGGCGTTCAGCTTGGCCTCGGCGTCCGCACATCCGCAGTGCACATGCAAATTGAGCAAGGCGCGATGATCGCCACTGGCGGCTCGCTTGATATCGCGATTGAAGGCGCCGGCTGGTTTCCGGTGACGCTGCCAAGCGGAGAAACCGCCTATACGCGGGCCGGATCCTTCAGCCGCAATGCAGACGGGCTGATGGTTACTTCAGACGGCTTCCAGGTCGGGTCCGGCATCACCATTCCAGCTGATGCGAAGAAGGTCACCGTCAACGCGGACGGGGAAGTTTACGTGACCTTCGAAGGCAAGACTGAGCCGCAGCTGATCGGCGCAATTGAAACGGCGATGTTCTCAAACGAGAAAGGCCTTACCGCGATCGGCGGCAATCTGTTCAAGGTCAGCGCCGCGTCGGGCGAAGCTCAGCTTGGCAAGCCTGGCGTCGAGGGGCGCGGCCTGCTGCGCCAGAGCTATCTCGAAGCCTCCGCGGTAGATGTGGTCGAAGAGATCACCGATCTGATCGAAGCCCAGCGGGGCTACGAAATGAACTCCAAAGTCGTCTCCGCCGCCGATCAGATGATGGGCGCAACGGTTCAAATCCGGTGATCATCATGACTTATGCTGCACCCTATCCCGCCATATGCGCCGGCTACCGTCCGCCGGCGGGCCTGATCGCCGCCGGCGCCCTCGCCTCGCTGATGTTCGCCGCCGCTCCGATGGGCGACGCGGAGGCCGATGTTCTGATGGCGACGGATCATATTCCCGCGGGTGTCGTCATCGAGCCAGGCCATGTCGCCTTACGGCCGGGCCGCGCCAAGCCCGGCGAACTTGAAGCCGCGAAGGATGCGGTCGGGCTCGCGGCGCGCTCCAGCCTCTATAAGGGCCGGCCGATCCGCGCCGACCAGCTGGGCCCGCCGATCATCGTCAAGCGCAACGGACTGGTGACGCTACAGTTCCGCCGCGGCGGACTGATCTTGCGAACAGAAGGGCGCGCGCTGGATCAAGGCGGTGTTGGCGAGCGCATCCGAGTGATGAACCTGGACACCAAACGCACGATTTTTGGCGTTATCCTGAGCGGGAGGGTGGTGGAAGTAAAATGAGCAATTTCCGCCAAATCTTACAGCGCGCAACGGTCGCGCGGAGCATTCGGTTGGGCGCGGCCGTTGGGCTGATGAGCGCCCTTTCGGGCTGCCTCAGCGCGTTGACCAACTATGGCGACCCGCCCAAAATGTCGCCGATCGCCTCGGCGCGCAAACCGCTTGATCCGAGCCTGCCGCGGCCGGCCTTCGACAAGACCTCCTACTATCTTGCGCGCGCCGGCAAGTCGCCCGGCATTCCCAAACCGCGCGGCGCCCGGCACTCCATCGCCTATCCGGGTCGAGCGCCAGACGCGCCGCGCAGTCCCATCGGCTCGCCCTCTTTGTTCCGGGGCGGTCTGTCGCCAATCTCAACCGCCTCTCTCTATGCGGACAAGCGCGCGCGTTCGGTCGGCGATCCGCTGACGGTGATTATCGAGATTGCGGAAAGCTCAAGCGTGACGGCGAAAAGCAGCCGCGATCGGTCAACCAGCACCTCCATCGGCGCCCCCACGGTATTTGGCCTGGAGAAGCTGGTGGACCGGATCATTCCGGGTAAAACCATTGGCCTGCTGGCCGGCGCCACCGCGACGGGCGAAACCTCCCAGACCGGCACCGGCTCGACAGAGCGCGACGAGTCAGTCAGCGCCCGTGTCGCGGCGACGGTCGTAGAAGTGCTCCCGAACGGTCATCTGGTCATTGTCGGCAGCCAGGAGGTTCGCGTGAACTATGAGCTGCGCAACGTCCAGATCGTCGGTGTTGTCCGCCCGCGCGACATCTCGCCAGACAACACCATCACGCATGACCGGGTCGCCAGCGCGCGGATCTCGATCGGCGGCGATGGCCCGGCCTATAAGTCGACCGGTGAAACCCATGGCGAACGGATTGTTCGCGTCCTGCGGCCGTTCTGACCCGTCAACTTCGGAGCCGCCCGCGTCGGCGGCTCCGGAAGCCATCCCCTTCGGAAGTCCCTCCCCTCCGCCACACGCGAAAAATACGCCTCAAAGGGCGTGCGGGCTGTTTGCCTTAACGCGACGCAAAGGGTCGAGAAGGCATAGTGGCTAAGCCGATCCTACAACAGATCCCAAGCGGCGAGCCCACGGGGAAAGCGGCCCGGCGAAGGCGTTGAGGAACTATTTATGCGACTGATCCTGCCCATCCTGCTCGCAATTATCGGGGTCGCGGCCGGCGGCGCCGTCGGCTACATGTACAAATCTTCGCTGATGAAAAAAGAAGCGGAGATCGCGAAAAAGCTGAAAGGCGACAAGGGCGAGAAGTCGAAAGACGGCCATAAAGACAAGCATGGCGCGAAGGACAAAGACGCTCACGCCGCCGATAAAGGCAAGAAAAGCAAAAAGGCCAAAGCCGCGAAGGACAGTGAGTATGTCCCGCTCGGCCGCAAGCTGATTGTGCCGTTTCAGCGCAAGAGTGGGGTCAAGGCCTTTGTCGCCGTCGACGCGACACTGGAAATCGGGCCGGGCGAAAAGGAGTTCGTCACCGCCCATGAGCCAAAGGTGGTCGACGCCTTCATCCGCACCCTGGTCCGCTTCGCCGCCACCGGCGCGTTCGAAGATCCCAGCCGCGCGTCTGAGACGTTGGATGAGCTGAACAAGGAGCTGTACAAGGCGGCGTCCGGCGTCCTCGGCGAACGCGTCCGCGGCGTCTTGATCGCGAACCTGCTGACGCAGGACGAATAGGACCGCACGCCGCACCGCCCTCGCATCAAACCGGCCGATATGGCGGTCCGGGCCCTGCTTTGGCCGCGCATGCTTGTCTTACAACCTTTGCGCCCCGTCAGCGCCGCATCCAAAAATTCTAAGCGGCGCAATTTCTAAGTCATGCAAATTATATGGGACGCAATTTCCAAGGAAAAGGTGGTGGCGTGGGAGAGACTCGAACTCTCGACCTCACGATTATGAGTCGTGCGCTCTAACCGGCTGAGCTACCGCGCCATCCAACTCCCAGCCAATCCGCCGAGAGAGCACGCCAAATACTATTTCCGCGCGCGAAGCGCAAGGGCCCGAACGCAAGGAAATTCAGCCGGATTTCATCTTAGTCCGCGAGAGTTTATTTCGCAGATTGGGGGAGCCCGCCTATTAGTGAGTTGAGCTGTGGCTGATCGTGATCGGTTTCGCCTTGGCTCGGGGGGACGATCCGAGTTGGATGCGTGCGGGGAAGGCGAAGAATGAGCGCATTGCTCAATGTAGAGAACTTGCGAATCGGCTTTCGGGGGGCGGAAACATGCACCGTGGAAGGCGCGTTCTTTTCCGTCCACTCAGGCGAGACGATCGCGATCGTCGGCGAATCTGGATCGGGCAAAACATTGAGCTGCCGGGCTGTGATGGGCCTTCTGCCGCCGAAAGCGGAGATCCGCGGCGGGTCGGCGGCATTTTGTTGGGAGCCTGGCGCGGCGGCGCCTGTTGATCTGCTGCAAATGTCGGAGCGCAAGCTGCAACGCCTGCGCGGCGACAAGATTTCGATGATCTTTCAGGAGCCTATGAGCGCGCTCTCGCCACTTCACACGATCGGCGCGCAGACGGCTGAGGTGGCGCTGCTGCATGGTGTTTCGCGCCGTGCGGAGGCGAAGCGGATGGCGCTCGAGGCGTTCGAAAGGGTCGGCTTCCCAGATCCCAGCCGAGCTTGGAGCGCATATCCGTTTGAGCTGTCCGGCGGTCTGCGTCAGCGCGCCATGATCGCAATGGCGATTATTGGTCAGCCGAAACTATTGATTGCCGATGAGCCCACAACAGCGCTGGACGTGACGACGCAGGCGCTGGTGCTCAACTTGATTAAGCAGCTGCAGGCTGACACCGGCATGGGCGTGCTGCTGATCACCCATGATTTGGGCGTTGTCGCGAACGTGGCGGACGCGGTTGTCGTGATGCGCAAAGGCAGGGTGGTTGAAGCCGGAGATGCGGGCGAGGTCGTCGGTGATCCGGCGCATGGCTATACGCAAAAGCTCGTCGCCGCAGCGCCCAAGATGGCGCCCAAGCCGGCGCCAATCACGTCATTGTCGACGCCCGATCCTATTTTGAGTCTTCGCGGCGTGACGCGGATCTTTGAGGAGCGTCGCTCCGGCCTGTTCAAACCGGCGCGCCGGTTTCCGGCGCTGCGCGGAATCGATTTGGATGTCCCTCGCGGCGAGACTGTCGCCGTTGTCGGCGAGTCCGGCTCCGGCAAGACCACCCTGGCCCGGATCGCGCTTGCAGCGGACAGGCCGACGGCGGGAACCGTCCGTTTTCGACCGGATGCGCAGCGTGAAGACCTGGATGTTCATGCGCTGTCCCGCAAGGAACTGTGCGCCTTCCGCCGCTCGGCTCAGATCGTGATGCAGGATCCTTTTGCGGCGCTGAGCCCGCGCATGCGGGTGCGTGAGATCTTGACGGAGCCTCTGGAGATCCATCGATTATATGATCAGGCTGAGCGTCGGGCGCGAGCCGCCGATCTGATGCGGCGGGTTGGGCTCGATCCAATGATGATTGACCGGTTTCCGCACGCATTTTCGGGCGGACAACGCCAGCGGATCTCCATCGCGCGCGCTTTAATGCTAGAGCCGCAATTCCTGGTATGCGACGAGCCGACATCGGCGCTAGACGTCTCGGTTCAGTCTCAAATTCTTGAATTACTGGAACAAATCAGGCGCGAACGCGGCCTCAGCTATCTATTTATCAGCCATGATCTCGCGGTGGTGGGGCAGCTGGCGGACTGGGTCGCTGTGATGCGCTCCGGCCTGATCGTGGAACTTGCGCGTCCGAGCGCCTTGTTCGCCGCGCCGCGCCACCCCTATACGCGCGCCCTGATCGCCGCGTCGCCCGAACCGGATGTCAGCCGGAAAATCGATGTGAAGGCGGTCGCGGCGGGCGCTGGCGAACCGTCCAGTTGGCCAGAGCCGTACCGCTTTGATGGGGAGCGCGCGCCTGAGCTTATCGAGGCGGGCGTTGGGCATTTCGTGCGCGCGGCGGCGTAGGGCCGGCGGCTATGGGAGGGACGTCGATGCGCTTCTGGAACAGACTACATTCGGCAGCTTTGCTTGCGCTTCTCGCCGTGAGCGCGCCCATCGCGGAGGCTCGCGAGTTTATCGACGAAAAGGGGCGCCTGCTGAAGCTGCCGCCCCTGATTGAGCACACATTGGCGGCGTACGATACGCATGCGGGCGCGCTGCCGCCGATCGCCGAGAGATTGCCGCTGGCGCCGCGCGTTGTCGACCCGACGAAAAGCGGCCGACAATTCGGCGTTCATGGCGGCTCGTGGCGCATGTTCATTGAGAAAGCAAAGCGGGTCCGGCTCGGTGTCGTCTATGGCTATGCGCGGCTGATTTGTTACGACGCGGACTATGCGTTGCGCCCTGATCTCTTGCTGAGCTTTGACGTATTTGAGGGGCGCAAATTCGTCTTTAAACTTCGCCCTGGGCATAAATGGTCGGATGGCGCGCCTTTCACCTCCGAGGACTTCCGCTATTGGTGGGAGGACGTGGCGAACCATCCGAAGCTGAGCCCAGGCGGGCCGCCCCGCTTTATGTTGGTCAATGGCGAACCGCCGCGAGTAACATTTCCCGACTCGACCACAGTTATTTATGAGTGGTCCAGCCCCAACCCCTATTTTCTGAAAAAGCTAGCCGCTGCGGCGCCGCCATTCATTTATCGCCCCGCCCATTACATGAAAAAATTTCATGCCAAGTATACTGACGTCAAAAAGCTTGAGGCGAAGGCTAAGAAAGCTGGTTTGCGGGGATGGGCCGCCCTGCACAATGACAGCGACAATATGTATAAAAACGATAATCCGGATCTGCCGACGCTGCAGCCGTGGCGTCTTGCCAAGGACCTGAGCGGGCGGCGTTTTATTCTAATCCGGAATGCGTTTTTTCATCGAATTGACGCGCGCGGCCGGCAGCTGCCCTATATTGATCGGCTGGAGATGATCGTAGCGTCAAGCTCGCTGACCGCCGCGAAATCCGCATCCGGCGAAGCCGACCTGCAGGCGCGCAATATCACCTTTCCCGATATGGCGGTGTTGAAGAGCGAGGAAAAACGGGGCGGGTTTGAGGCGCGGCTCTGGCGCAAGGGCGACGCGTCGCAGATGGCGCTGTATCCGAACCTGAATTATGCCGACCCTGTTTGGCGAAAGGTTCTGCGCGACGCCCGGTTCCGGCGCGCGCTTTCAATGGCGATTGATCGTCGGCTGATCAATCGCGTTTTGTATTTCGATCTCGCAAAGCCGGTTGGCAATGGGCCGCTGCCGGAAAGCCCGCTCTATGATCCCGGTTTTGTGAAACCTTGGACCCAATTTGATCTCAAGGCGGCAAACGCGCTGCTCGACGAGATGGGACTGAAGCGCAAAAGCGCCCGAGGCTATCGGTTCCTGCCCGACGGACGACCTCTTGAGGTCATCGTTGAATATGCGAGCGATCCGGCCGAGGCGGCGGACGCGCTCGAATTGATGGTCGAGACCTGGCGCGAAATCGGCGTCCGACTGCTGACCCGCCCGCGTGATCGAGATTCGTTGCGAAAAGGCGTTGAGTCCGGTTCGGTCATGATCGCCGTGTGGACCGGATGGTCTAACGGTCTGCCGACCCCAAGCGATCCGCCGTTGGACCTCGCGCCAATGCAGCAATCTTCCTTCCAGTGGCCGAAATGGGGGCAGTTCTTCGAAACCAAAGGCAAATCGGGCGAGGCGCCGGATACGCCTGAGGGACGAAAGCTGATGGCGCTAGGCGCTGCCTGGGCGAAGGCGACGACCGATGACGCGCGTGCGGCGATCTGGCGGAAAATGCTCGCGATCCATGCCGAGCAGCTCTTTGTCATCGGCGTCGCATCCGGCGCGCCGCAACCTGTCGTCGTCTCCAAAGCTATGCGGAATGTGCCGAAATCCGGCGTCTGGGCGTGGGACCCTGGCGCGCGTTTTGGCGTCTATCGCCCGGACCTCTTCTTCTTTGCGCCCTCGAAAAGCGCCGATAAAAAGAGCGGAGAGAAGTAGATGTTGCGATTTCTGATCTTCCGCACCTTGGCGATGATGGGCAGCCTGCTGCTGATATCCGCGCTGATATTCTTCATCATCAACCTGCCAGAAGGCGACTTCATTTCAAACCAGATTGCGGAGCTGAAGGCGACGGGTCAGGAAAACCTCATCGCCGAGGCGCTGTTTAAGCAGCAGCTCTATTCACTCGACCGGCCGCTATGGGAGCAATATTTGATCTGGCTCGGCGTCGCGCCGGGAGAGGGCGGATATACTGGGCTGCTCCAGGGCGAGCTTGGCTGGTCATTTGAGCTGAATAAATCAGTGGCGGAGGTGATCGGCGACGGGTTGTGGCTCACCTTGGTCGTGAATCTGGCGGCGGTGCTGTTCGTGTACGCCGTGGCGTTGCCGCTCGGCGTGATCTCAGCCGTAAAGGCGAATAGCTGGGTGGACTACCTCGCCGCCTTTGTCGGTTATATCGGGCTGGCGACGCCAAACTTCCTGTTGGCGCTGATTCTTCTTTACTACGGCAAGCAGCATCTTGATCTGCCGATCGGCGGCCTGATGGCGGCTGAATTCGAGGGGCAACCCATGAGTTGGGACAAGATGGGCTCAATTCTGACCCATCTGATTGTGCCAACCATCGTGATCGGCACCGCCGGTACGGCGGCGATGTCGCAGCGGCTGCGGGCGAACATGCTGGATGAGCTGAACAAGCCGTACGTAACGACGGCGAAAGCTAAAGGCGCGTCGCCGATCCGGCGGATCGTGCGTTATCCGCTCCGCATGGCGCTGAACCCGTTTGTCGCTGACATCGGCAATTTGCTGCCGCAGCTCGTCTCCGGATCGGTGCTGATTTCGGTGGTGATGAGCCTGCCGACGATTGGGCCAATCCTGCTCGACGCGCTGAAATCTCAGGACCATCTGCTGTCCGGCTTTATCCTGTTGTTTATCGCGTTTCTCACCCTGATCGGGATGCTGTTGTCCGATCTTCTCCTGGCGCTGCTGGATCCGCGGATCCGCACCGGCGCGCGCAAACGCTAGCGAGGGGCATGCAATGACAGGGATTGAGGCTGGCGCTCCGCCGAAACGTCCGCGCTTTGTCGACAGCGCGCCGTACCATCCTGACGACGACCCAACCGACGGCGCCCGTCCGGAGCTGGATGCGCCGGCCTGGCGCTTAGCGCTGCGGCGGCTGATGCGTCACCGGCTGGCGGCGGCGTCGGGGGTGTTTCTGCTGACGCTGTATCTGATGCTGCCCTTCATGGGGTTCTTTGCGCCCTACGGACCGAATGAGAAGGATATCGAGCATCTGCAGATGCCGCCCCAATCCATCTACTGGTTCGATGAAGGCGGTTTTGTCGGTCCGTATGTGGTGAAAACCGACGCGAAGGCGGATCTCGCCACGATGCGTTGGACCTACCATGAGGACCACTCCGTCAAACTGCCGATCAAATTCTTCTGCGAAGGGGCCGAGTATCGAATTCTCGGCGGGCTCTTTACCTCCAAGCTCCATCTGTTCTGCGCGCCCGAAGGCGGTTCGGTGCATCTGCTCGGCACAGACAAGGTGGGGAAGGACGTGTTTTCCCGTATCCTCTACGGCGCTCAGCTTTCGATGATCGTCGGGCTGTTGGGGATATTCATCTCCTTCGCGATCGGCGTGACACTGGGCGGACTCGCCGGTTATTTCGGCGGGCTGCTGGATGCAGCGGTGATGCGGCTGATCGAAGTGCTGCGCTCACTGCCGGAACTGCCGCTCTATCTCGCTCTGGCCGCGGCTGTGCCGCCGAACTGGAGTTCACTGAGCGTCTTTTTGATGATCACGGTCATCCTTGGCGTGCTGGATTGGCCAGGCGTCGCGCGGGCGGTGCGATCCAAGTTCCTCGCACTGCGGGAGGAGGATTTCGTCAGCGCCGCTGAGCTGATGGGCGCGTCTCCCGGCCGTGTCGTGCGCCGGCATCTGCTGCCCAACTTCGCCAGCCACCTGGTCGCCAGCGCCGCATTATCGATCCCGGCGATGATTCTGGGTGAGACGGCGCTATCGTTCCTGGGACTTGGCTTGCGCTACCCGGATGTCAGCTGGGGCGTGATGCTCAATGACGCGCTGAGCTTGAGCGCCATCACCTTGCAACCCTGGCTGCTAACAGCGGTGGCGCCGGTTGTGCTCGTTGTTCTCGCCTTTAATTTTCTGGGCGACGGGCTTCGGGATGCGCTCGACCCCTATTCAGAACGCTAGGTTGTAAACTCCTAAATCTGGTCGTCGCCAGCCCGTCAAACGCACCCCAAAAGCGCGTTTGACGGGCCCGACGGGCGTCCGGCGGATCTAGGGTCGAAGGGCCTGAAGAACCAAGCGGCCAACATCCGTCGTAAAACTCGCGTTTGAACGCATGAGCGCGGTCGCCGCCCGCTCCTGTTCGAGCTTGGCAACTTCCGTTCGAACTTCGGCAATTGTCGGCGCAGGGCGTGCGGTCGGAGGAATTGACGCTCGGCCTTTTTGGACCCTGCCATGTCGTTGTGCTTTGGATGCTCTCCGGTCACAGCGACACGCGGCTGCGTCAGAAACGATCCCACAGCGCGCTTGGAGGAAATCAGTGACCAATGCCCGAGCCCGGCGCAATCGCTGGCGGAAAGCCGCCGGCTGGATTTCGAGCGCTGCGGCAGCTTCTGCATCTGATAAATCGTAGATCTCGCCGAGGATATAAGCTGCTCGGAGTGGACGCGTCAGACAGGTCAGAAGCGCCAGCGTGCAACCAACCTTAATCTCTTCGATCAGCACTTGGGTTTCCTGGTCTTCAGCTGCGGTGTCTGGCAGTTCTTCGAGGCCATCTTCCAGGTCCGCCGCGAAACCGTTGAACGTGAAACGCTGCGCCTCAAGCGTTCCTTGTCGCCGAACATGCACGAGGTGACGGCAGGCGAGTTTGTGCGCCCAAGCGCCCGCCGCAGCAGGCTCTCGAACGTCCCCTAGATGCGTGATCATCTTCACAAGGATTTCCTGCGTCGCGTCTTCTGCGTCGTTCGGATGTCCGAGCATGCGGATTGCGAGATTGAACACAGGTCGTTGCGTCGCGCGGACCAGCGCTTCCAGGGCGTCGCGGCCACCCTCTTGGGCGGCCGTCACCAGTTCAGGATCCAGCGTGATCATTGCTTCTCAATCATTGCCTTAAGGCGTGGAAGCTCCTCAGCGAGAAGCGCCCGCTGCGCGTCCAGCGCCCCTTCCAACGCCTCTAGCGGGACGGGCGGGGCCATCAATACAAACGAATAGACCGCGCGCGCGTCGCCGTCGGGCGTAACACGCGAATGTGCATGGCCGACGGAGCCGTCTGGAAACGTCATGCGCCAATCGACGACGCCCGTTTCCTTATGAGCGATGACCTCAAGTTTGATCTGAACCGCGCCCTGAGCAGTTTCTAGGACAGCCCGCTCTCCGTCCACTGATTTGAACGCATTGGTCCACTTCGGCAAGTTGGCGCCGTCGGCGATGTAGGCGAAGGCGCTGGTCGCCGACGCTTCAATGCCGACTGATTGAACATCGAAAGTCTTCATGTCTGTTCTCCTTATCGACGCGCCTCCAAAAGCGCGTCGATAAGGAAGAGCGGGCGCATGCGGGGTTTGTGACCCGAACTGAGAAAAAAATTCCGCCCCGGTCCGGCTTGGGACAACAAGGTCAGCCATCAATTATCGCTATTTGGCGTTCCATTCAGGGCTTCCGCCCTCCCTCCCGCCGCGAATGCAGGCCTCCCTGCAACTCTTGGCCGACAAAGGGCGAGGGAGACATTGATGGGACGAATGGCGCGCAAGCTGCGTAGAATGTCGCTTTATAGATGAAAGCATCCTTTGTTCGAGGGCGATCTCCTTACGCAACCGCCGCTCGTCTTGATGAATTACAGATATGTTGGCTAGAGGCGCGATCGCTGGTAACCAAGCGCTATTCGATATTTTCCGCGCTAAATTTTCCGCGCCGGGTAAATTGCTTAGGTTCGGCCCCAGCGACCGCCGACGCTCAGGCCGGCGATTCCACCGTCGCCGCGCGTCGGAATGCGCGCCGCCTTGTGCAAACTGAGGAGGGCTCGATGCCGCCAGGCGAAACACATGAACAGAAGAAGGCGCGCCTGGCCGCCGCATTGCGGGAGAATCTAAAGCGGCGCAAAGCCCAGGGCCGCGCGCGCCTGGCCGACGCGGCTGAGCAAGAATGCGCTGGGGCTGAGGGCAAGGGCTCGGAAGCCGCCGACGTTGCGGCGAAGGACGCAAAGCGATAACCGGAGCAGGTAGCGGCGCAAAATATGCGACGCGCTTGCATTTTAGACGCGCCCGCAGAGGCGGCGCGAGCTTCATGAGGCGTTCCATGGACAAAATTGCCATCAAAGGCGGCAAACCCCTCAGTGGCCGCATCGAGATCGCGGGCGCGAAGAATGCGTGCCTTACGCTGATGCCCGCAGCGTTGCTGACCGATGAGACATTGGAGCTGACGAACGCGCCGCGACTGGCGGATATCGAAACCATGACCAAGCTGTTGGTTTCGCTTGGGGTGGCGGTTGAACTCTCGGAGCAGGGGCGGCGGCTGGCGCTGCGCGCGAACGCGCTTGAGAGCACGCTGGCGCATTATGAGATTGTCCGGCGGATGCGGGCGAGCATTCTCGTGCTCGGGCCGCTCCTGGCGCGCCACGGCCACGCGACCGTTTCGTTGCCCGGCGGCTGCGCAATCGGGGCCCGCCCTGTCGACCTTCACCTCAAAGGGCTGGAGGCCATGGGCGCCGACCTTGAGCTGAAAGACGGCTATATCCACGCGAAGGCGCCGACGGGCCTAACCGGCGCAACGATCGAATTCCCGTTTGTGTCCGTCGGCGCCACCGAGAACTTGCTGATGGCGGCGACGTTGGCCAAGGGCGTAACCGTACTCAAAAACGCGGCGCGCGAGCCTGAGATCGTCGATCTCGCCCGTTGTCTGCGCAAGATGGGCGCTGAGATTGACGGCGATGGCGAGGATACGATTGAGATTGAGGGCGTTGATCGGCTGAAGGGCTGCACCCATCGCGTGCTCGCGGATCGGATCGAGCTGGGGACCTACATGATTGCGCCCGCGATCGCAGGCGGTTCTGTTGAAATGGTCGGGGGGAAGCGCCGTCTGGTCGCGTCGTTGATCGAGAAGCTGGAAGAAGCCAACATATCGGTTGAGGATACGGACGACGGTATTCTTGTGAGCCGAACAAACGGCCCTGTTGGCGCGCTCGACGTCAGCACAGCGCCCTATCCGGGGTTCCCGACGGACCTCCAGGCCCAAATGATGTCGATGCTGTGTCTGGCGGACGGTGTGAGCCGGGTCGAAGAGACGATCTTTGAGAACCGGTTTATGCATGCGCCGGAACTGCTGCGGATGGGCGCAAAGATTGACGTCCAGGGCGGCACCGCCGTCGTGACCGGCGTTGAGAAGCTGCGCGGGGCGCCTGTGATGGCGACTGACTTGCGCGCTTCGGTCAGCTTGATTCTCGCCGGCCTCGCAGCTGAAGGCGAAACGTTTGTAAATCGCGTCTATCATCTCGATCGCGGCTATGAGCAGCTGGAGGAAAAGCTGCGCGGCTGCGGCGTCGATATCGAACGCATAAAGGAGTAGGCGCATAATGGCTGAAAAGCCGACCGAGGCGGCGGAGCCGTCCGTGGACCGCAGCGCAGACCAGACAGAAGCAGGGGATCGCGCGACGAAACCGGCGGCTGAACCGGATGCGCCGGTGAAGGACGCCGCGTTTGAAGACGCATTCCGCCCCACCCGCTTGATGGCGCAGGATAGCGATGATCTGGAAGTATTTTCGGCGCTGCTGCAAGATGCGGTTGTTCTGGTGAAAGAGAGCGCTTGGCTCCGCGCCGAGCGGCGCTTCGCCTTTGTGGCGAACCGCTATCGTTGGGAAGAGCCGGCAATGCGAGAGCGCGTGCGGACCGGCGTGCATTTTGACAATGTCACTGCGGTGCAGGCGCGAGGAATTGATCTGACCGCCACCGATGCGCCGTTGGTTGTGCTCGGCGTCTCTTTTGAAGCGAACGCGCAGCCGCCCTCCGGCGTGGTGCGAATCGCCTGCGCCGGCGGCGGCGATGTTCGTATTTCGGTTGAGGCGCTTGAGGCGGCGATGGCTGATATCTCAAAACCGTGGAAGGCGCGGCGCGCGCCGCGACATATCGGCGGGGCGGCGCGATGAGCAGCGCGGCGGTTGCGTTCGCCAGCACCGATCGGCTGGAAAAAGTTGACGTCGTTGAGGACGCTGCGCCGGCGCCAGAGCTGGAGCAGGAGCGCCGCGTCGCGATCTACGATCTGGTCGAAGAAAATCGGTTCCGCCTGCGCGGCGCGGCTGGACCATATGCATTGACAGTGGAGCGGGGCGAAAACTCGGGGCGGGGCGAAGCCTCCGACGCGGGCTATTCTTTTGTCGTCCGCGCCTCGGACGGGGTTGAGCGACAGGTCCATGTTGCCGATCCGGCGCTGGACGAAGCGTCCCTCGAATATCTTGCGCTGTGCGAAGCCTATCGCGAAGCCGTGCGTCGATTGCCGCCGAGCCAGATTGAAGCCGCAGATGCGGAGCGCCGGGCGTTGCATGATGAAGCGTCCGAATTGCTGCGCAGCGCGCTCGCGGCGGAGGTTGAGATTGACGGCCAGACGGCGCGGCGTCTCTTCACCCTCTGCTGTTCGCTCGGCTCCGGCATGGAGAAGCTGCTATGAGCTCCGCCGCGCCGAAAGCGCCCGGAGAGATGGCGGCGCGCCGCCCATCGGTGCTGTTCGTGTGCACCCATTCAGCGACGCGATCACCAATGGCGCGCGCATTATGCGAGGCGCAGTTCGGCGATGCGGTCGACGCGCGCTGCGCGGGCGTTTATCCGGGCGAGAAACTCGATCCGCGCGCTCGGGCGACGTTGGCCGAGATCGGCGTGCCGATTGGAGATGTCGAGATTTCCAGCATCGCGGATCTGGAGGCGTCTGGCGGCGATCTGTGCGCGTTTGATCTGATCATCGCCCTATCGGACGCCGCGTACCAAGCCGTTCGGCGTGAAGCGCGCGGGGGCGCTGTGACGCTCGAATATTGGCCGGTCGATGATCCGACTCAGCTCGGCGGCGCGTCTTACCGCGCTGCGCGGGAGATGCTGGCCCGGCGCATATCTGAGCGTCTGGGCGCGCTGATTGAGGCTGATGCGGGCCAATAATATCCTGGCGTCGCCGCATTGTTCGTTTATGACGCTGTCTTTCGCGTCTCACCCGCCGTCCTTACTTGCCTTTCGGCGGCCTCGGCCCCATCACATGCGCAAGGAGCCGCAGACGCGGCGGGCGATATCGCATAAACTAAACAAAAACGGAACGCATGGCGAAAGAAGAAACGCTGGAATTCCCGGGAACGGTGGTGGAATTGCTGCCGAACGCAACCTTCCGGGTTGAGCTTGAGAACGGACATGAGATCATCGCGCACACAGCGGGCAAAATGCGGAAGAACCGCATTCGCGTGCTCGCCGGTGACAAGGTGCAGGTTGAAATGACGCCCTATGATCTGACCAAAGGGCGCATCACCTACCGGTTTAAATAGCGGACGGCGCTGATGACGGCGCAATCGGCGGCGAAGCCGCCGCGGCTGGTGCTGGCGAGCGCTTCGCCGCGACGGCTGGAGCTGTTGGCGCAGCTTGGCGTAGCACCTGATGCGGTGGCGCCCGCAGATATTGATGAAACGCCTCACGCGGGCGAGTCGGCTCTCGCCTATGCGGAGCGTCTGGCTGCCGAAAAGGCGCAGGCGATTGCGGACGCTTGGCCGAACGCGATCATTTTGGCCGCGGACACCACGGTGGCCGTCGGCCGGCGCATCCTGGGGAAACCGGCTGATCGGCGAGAGGCGGAGGCGTTCCTGCGCCTGCTCTCCGGGCGGCGACATCGCGTCGTGACCGGCGTCGCGGTGCTGAAAACCTCCGAGGATCGGCTTTGGACTCGCCGCGTAAGCGCCGCTGTCAGTATGAAACGCCTCTCCGAAAGCGAACTTGGCTGGTATCTGGACAGCGAGGAATGGCGCGGCAAAGCCGGCGCTTACGCGATCCAGGGGCTGGCGGGCGCCTTCGCGCCCAGTTTGAACGGCTCCTATTCCGCCGTTGTCGGCCTGCCGCTGGCGGAGACCGCGGCGCTGTTGGAGGCGGCGGGCCGGCCGATCTGGCGCTCAGCCCCGCACGCAGCTGACGCGGCGGAGAAGGCCCCCGCGCATGACGGCTGAGCGGCGAATTCTCGTTGATGATCGCGGCGGGCGGGAAATCGCCGCCCTCATCGCGCGCGGCGCCCTTCAAGATCTGCTGGTGGCGGCCGAACGCGCCGGTCCCCAGGTTGGCGAGATCTGGGCTGCGCGTATCGACAAGCCGGCCAGCCGCTCCGCGGGCGGGGGCTATTTTCTCGATCTTGGCGGCATGCGGGCGTTTCTGCCGGGGGGCGGCTCAAGATCTCCTGGCGAGCCGGTTAAAGTAGAAATTACGCGGGCGGCGGAGGCGGATGACCTGCACACAAAAGCCGCCGCAGCGACTGAGAAACTGAATTTCGCCGGCCCGTATTTGGCGCACACCCCGTCGACGCCAGGCGTGAATGTGTCACGAAAGATCAGCGATCCGGCGGAACGGGCCCGATTAGCCGCCGCGCTGGCCGGGCTTGAGCAGCATGGCGGTTTCGTGCTGCGCACTGCGGCGGCGGGGCGAAACGGCGATCTGCTACGGGGGGAGGCGGAGGCGCAGCTGGCTGCAGCGGCCGAGATCCAAGCAGCTCCCCCCCTCCCGCCACGACGTTTACGCGCAGCGCCGGGGCTGGTGGCGCAGGCCCGGACTCTTTGGCCGGACGCAACGCTGGAGACCGCAGCGCCTGGCCTGCCGGCGGATGAGCGCCCCTTGGCGCGGCGCGGGCTCGAGGCTGAGTTGGCGCGGCTGTTGTCACCCAAAGTCGATCTGACGGGGCCGGGCCTGTCGGGCGCTTGGATGGCGTGCGAGCGGCCAGCCGCCGCGGTGGTGATCGACGTCAACGCCGGCGCCAGCCGCTCGGCGCAAGCGGTGAATCTGGCGGCGCTGGCGGAGATCCCGCGTCAGCTGCGGTTGCGCGGCTGGGGCGGCCAGATCTTGATCGATCTCGCTGCGATTGACCGCGGCCGCAGCGAGGACGCGGAGAAGGCTCGGGCGCGCTATATCGCAGCGCTGAAGGCTGCGGCCGATCCGCCCTTGCGGGTGCTCGGTTTCGGACCGCTGGGGATGCTGGAGGCGCGGCGTAATCGTGATCGAACGCCGATTGAAACACTGCTCGCCGTTGAGGATCTGAGCCGATAGTGACCCGGCTTCGTACAAACTGGGTCGACGAGGAGGAGAGCGCTGATGGCGACGACAAAAGCTGGAGCCTGCCCGATTTGTGGCGCGAAACGGTCGGATGCTTATCGCCCATTCTGCTCCAAACGGTGCGCAGACATCGATTTGGGCAAGTGGGTGAGCGGCAGCTACGCCATTCCCGCCGCGGAGGAGGACGATCCTGACGCGCAGGAGCTTGCGGCCGATCCCTCTATGCGCCCTTCGGATCGTCAGGGGTAGGCCGCGAACTGGATGCGAACGGGCCGAAACGGCGTGCGGCGCAACAAAGAACCTTGCGCCGATCCGACCTGATCGACGAAAGCTCCCGGGCTGAAAAAAGCCGATATTTCGCGCGTTTCCATCTGGACAGCACGCACCAGGTTCGCTACGTAGCCCGCTCCGGCGGCAAGACGCCCGGAACGCCCAGGTAGCTCAGTTGGTAGAGCAACGGATTGAAAATCCGTGTGTCGGTGGTTCGAATCCGCCCCTGGGCACCACAGCGCTTCGGACAGGAAGCGCGACGCATTCCCGACATCGCAAGGCGCCAGCCCGACATCGCAAGGCGCCAGCCCGGCATTGCAAGGCGCCAGCATTTTGCGTTTCAACAGCGCGAGAGCCGTGCGCCGCCAGCGCCGGGGCGTACGCGCCGCCGGCCTATTCCCCCCACAATAATTGTGTTGAATGCGGCTAGGGTGCGATTTGCGAGCCGTTAGATGGGTCCATCCAACTTCAAATCGCTCTAAACGCCCGCCGCCGATACGCCACCGCCATGCCGAGCGTATCCGGACAGAGCACGATCACGATAGCCGGCATTTGAGCTTGCCCGCCAGCTCACGCAGCGTTTGGTTCTGCTCATGGCCTGGGAGCCGACACAGTCGATTTGGCGGCGAACAGCCGTTGGTGACCCAAACGCGAAGTTCGCGTTGCGCGTGCGAACATCAGCTAGAAGCCCAAGCCTACCAGATTGCTACATCGCAGCGAACTCCCGCTCTGCTCACGCCGCTCCATGTTCGTGAACGGCTTCGATGCGCCGTTCTTCAAGCGCTTGGCGAATGATCTGGAGCGATGATGAAAGAAACAAGCTTGCCATGATCGCGGCTACGATAAGGTCCGGCCATCCGGTTGCCGTGCCCCAGACCCCGAGAGCCGCGAACATTACCGCGACGTTGCCGATAGCGTCGTTCCGCGAACAGAGCCAGACAGAGCGCACATTGGCGTCGCCGTCCTTATAGCTGACAAGCAGCAGAACGCTTGCAACGTTAGTCGCCAACGCCAGAGCGCCCACGAGGCCCATGATTTCAGCCTCAGGCACACCGACATACAATACCCGATAGGTCGTCGAGCCGAAGACCCACAGCCCCATCAGAAGCAGGCTGATGCCTTTGGCGAGAGCAGCATTTGTGCGCGCTCGGATCGATGCACCGATGACGGCGAGCGAAATCCCATAGGTCAGCGCGTCGCCCAGAAAGTCCAAAGCATCAGCCTTGAGCGCCTGCGACTGCGCGACCTGGCCCGCCGTCATCTCGACCACGAACATGGTGGCGTTTAGCGCGATAACGATCCAGAGCCGCCGCTTGTATTCATCTGACACGCCGTCGAACTTGGCGTCATTTCCGCAGCAACCTGCCATGAGAAAACCCCTTTCACCTTACGTTGATGACAGTGTAATGTCTCTAGTGACTAGAGGTTCAAGGGGTTTCTTCATGTTTTCTATCGGCGAGCTTTCAAAGCGCACAAAGGTCAAGGTACCAACAATCCGCTACTACGAAGAAATGGGATTGTTGGCCGCGCCTGAACGCACGGAAGGCAACCAAAGACGCTACGATGCCGCCGGACTGGAACGGTTGAGTTTCATCCGGCATGCCCGTGAACTCGGCTTCTCGATAGAGGCAATCTCCTCGCTGATAGAGTTACAAGAACACCCGGATTGGTCATGCGAAGCCGCCACCGAAATTGCGGTTGCGCAGCTCGCAGATGTTCGCGCGAAAGTTAAAAAGCTGAAGGCGCTCGAAAAAGAGTTGGCTCGCATGGCCAAGGGGTGTGACGGGCGCGGCCTATCCGAAGATTGCTATGTTCTAGCGTCGCTCGCTGACCACGAGCATTGCGAACACGAGCACTGATTATCCGCAGCACGGGCCTCTCTCTTGGATTGGAGGACATGAGACCGTGCCGTAAGAGCAGTAAACGCAGCAGTCACCGGGCAGCGGCTTCAGCACCGTCTTGCAAGACATGCATTCATAGAACCACTGACAAGCATCCGTCGGCATCGTTTCCTCCGATGCGTGCCCGCACTCAGGGCATGTGATGGTTGATTGAAGATTCACTTCGTCCGTTTGCGTCGCCACAGCGCGTATCCCGTGAGTAGGAGAAATCCAGCCAGGATCGGCAGCAGCACATCGTCTCTATAGACGTAGCCAAGAGCGCCGCTGATCCCAAGAAGTGAAAACAGCCACGGCAGCAGCGGCGTGAAGCAACACAAAGCCGCCAAGCCGACACCGCCGAGACCAAGTGGCAGCAACCAGTCCCTCACCGTGATTGTCTCCAGAGAGCAAACATCGTCCGAGCTGCATCTTCTTCCCAGAGCGGCGAACTCGCGGCGAGTGCGAAGGCAACAGTCGTGAAAGCCAGAAGGGCAAGAGTGGAGCGTTTGCGACTCGAGCAGGCCCACCGGCTCCACAGCCGCAACCAGCCCCACGCCAGCACAAGCCCCACGATCACCAGTATCTCAATGCGATAGGCGACAAGGGGGCCGAGCATCGTCAGCCACGCTCCGCCTAAACCCAGGATCGACAAGCCAATCGGCAGGACACAGCAGGACGCACTCAGCAGTGCGAGCAAACCGACACCGCCAACAAGAAGACGGTTCGGCCCCTTGCCGCCGTCTTGGAGTGTTTCAGTATTCGACATCATGGGTGACCTTGTGCATCCTGTAGTCACTACAGGAGCAAGCGGAGACTGATCACATGGTCGCGATTGGAGAAGCGTCACGGTTAAGCCGCGTTTCAATTGAGACGATCCGCTACTACGAACGTGAGGGGATCATTTCGAAGGCGGGCCGGACGGCGTCGGGGAGAAGGGCGTACTCAGACGCTGAGATTTCCGAGCTTCGTTTCATCAAACGCTGTCGTGATCTTGGGTTCTCAATCCACGATGCCGTTGCGCTTCGCAATTTGGCCGATGCGCCGTCGGACGCGTGTGAGACGGTCGAGCAGCTTGGGCGCAAGCACCTCTCGGATGTGCGGGCGAAATTGCTGGAGCTTCGGCAGCTTGAGAAGGCCTTAGCCGAGCTGGTCGCGAACTGCGCAAATGGGCAAAGCGATTGCCCGATACTGGACACTTTAAGAGCCCGCTCGTCGGAAAGCTGACGTTGGCTATATACTGTTTTTGTCTGCAGCGCAGATGTCATGCTGCTTCGGACCGAAGTCCGCTCATGGCCCACTCCCGAATCTCTCCGCTAAAAAGATCATAGCCGGAAACATGTCAGAAGCCGACGTCGAACCTTCGCGGCGCATCGAGCTCTTCGCATCGCGAATAGCGGGAGCTTTTCGCCGTGGTTTCTGTGGATCTGCGGCAATGCTGCGCAAAGGGCGGCCTGAGCGGCCGGCGCTCGGTCGCGTTTGCTGGGCGCTTGAGTTCGAACTTTCTCGATAGGCGCGCGCCGGCGCTTGTGACAGGACGCGCGGAGCTCCCTCAACATCTCAGCGCGTCAGCTGGCGGCCGCCTTCAATATGATCCCTCGCATCGCACCCTGGAGTGATTTCAAATCAAATGCGCGCATTCGATCACTCGGAAATCGCGACCCCTCAAAAAAATAGAGCGTTTTCATGACCGCAATTGTTTCGAAAATGCTCTAACCTCCGCCGCCACCGCCGACAAGCGCCATAGAACAGCCCGGCGGGGACAGGAGGAAAGATGTCGTCCAAAACAGCAATCGTCACTGGCGCAGCCCGCGGGATCGGGCTTGCGACAACAAAGCTTTTTCTCGCCGAGGGGCGCAAGGTCGTGATGGTGGACCGGGATGTCGAAGAGCTGACGGCCGCCGCCGCAGATCTGACGAACGTCCTGCCGCTGGGCTACGATGTTTCGATCCCCGACCAGGTGGAAAAGATTGTCGCCGAAGCCGAAGCCGCTTTCGGGCGCATAGACGCGCTTGTGAACAACGCTGGGGTCGCCGAATTTGGCCCGATTGAGGAGGCTGATTTCGCATTGTGGCGACGGGTGATGGCGACCAATCTCGACGGCGTGTTTCTGTTGTCGCAAGCCGCGACGCCGGCGCTAAAGCGCGTGCGCGGGTGTATCGTGAACATCGCCAGCATCTCGGGGCTTCGGGCATCGACCCTCCGCGTCGCCTACGGGACGTCAAAAGCTGGCGTGATCCATTTGACCAAGCAGCAAGCCGCTGAGCTGGGCGAGTATGGCGTGCGCGCCAATTGCGTCGCGCCGGGTCCTGTCCGCACCAAACTCGCGATGGCCGTCCACAGCCAAGAGATCATCGACGCATATCATGATGCAGTGCCGCTCAACCGGTATGGATCGGAGGATGAGATCGGCGCGGTCATCACATTCCTTTGCTCCGACGCGGCCAGCTACGTCACCGGACAGGTCATCGCATCCGATGGCGGCTTTGACAGCACCGGCGTTGGCCTGCCTGCGCTGCGGAAATAGCGCGCTCGCCCGGTGGCGCCTGCTCAAAATAAATACGCCGCGCACGATCCGGGGTTGATCGGGCGCGGCGCAGCCGGGCGAACGATTGAGGAGAGTGGCAGAGGCGCCCGGCGGTTTTCGTCAACGGCGCCGCGAGGCGAGCGGCGATTGACGAAGTCAGAAACCGGCGCGCCAAGCGCACAAGATGGCGCGGCCAGCTAATCAGATGATGTATGCGCGCTCAAAACCCCCGTTTTACGCGTTTAACGTTCGATCGCCTCGGCGCGGAAACATGTCCGACGCCGGGCGGCGGCCCGAAAGCCTCGCCGCAGGAGCAAACTGCGTCTCCTGTAGCGCTGAGGCGAAGCCGTCTCCTGTCGTAATGAAGCGAAGCCTGCGCCGACGCCCCAACCTGACCGCGCCCTCATACTCGCCAAACGAGCATCAGAACGCTACTCTCGTCTTGTCACGCTTGGCGCCGCGCCGACGACAATTTGCGACAAGTTGGCGCTCCGCCCAGGCCGGCATTTTCGGCAAAATAAGAAGACGCCTCTTCGTCAGCCCACCGGAACCAGATGAACGACGCCCCTGACAAAGTTCTCATTGTGGACGACGACGCGCAGATCCGCGAAGCGCTAGCCGAAAGTCTGGACAAAGTGGGCTTTAGCGTTGTCGCCCTGGACAGTGCGGCCGCCGCGCGGGCGTATCTGGCCGAAAACCAGCCCGACCTTGTCATTCTGGATGTAATGATGCCGGGGGAGGATGGCCTCAGCCTCTGCCGCTGGCTCCGCGAGACGTTGGATCTGCCGGTGATCCTCGTGACCGCCTTGGGCGATGAGACGGACAAAATCGTCGGCCTTGAGATCGGGGCGGATGATTATGTGCCGAAGCCGTTTAATGTGCGCGAGCTGGTCGCCCGCATTAAAGCCGTGCTCAGGCGCAGCCGCAGCAACGGCGCCGGCAAACGGGTTAGCGCGCTCAGGTTCGGGCGATGGCGGCTGGACCCAGCGCAGAGCGAGCTCCACCGCGATGATGGGCTCGTCGTACCGCTGAGCAGCGGCGAACTCAGCCTCCTCCGCGTGCTGCTGGACCATCCGCTTGAAACGCTGAGCCGAGACGCGCTGATGGCGAAAACCCGCGGGCGCGAGGCGCTGCCCTTTGAGCGCAGCATTGACAATATGATCAGCCGACTCCGCCGAAAAATTGAGGCGGATCCCAGCAACCCGCGCCACATCAAAACCGTTTGGGGCGGCGGCTATCGCTTCGCCCCCGACACAAGCGCGGCGCCCCCCGCGAGCGGAACAAGCGAATGACGCCGCCCAAGCTTGCGCGGACGCTTACGGGCAGGATCATGCTCCTCGCCGCGGGCGCGTTATTGATTGCCCAGATCTTCAACATCGCCCTTCTCGTCGACCAACGCCGATTGGCGGCGCGCGCGGGTTTTGAGGAACGGGTCGTAGATCGTTTCGCAGCAGCGGCTGAGCGCGCCCGTATGCTCGTCCGGGACCCGAGCAAGATCGCCAAACTGCCGCTGGCTTTGCGCCCGCATCCTCGCGCCAAGGGCGTGTATTTCCTGAGCAAGCGCAGCTTGGCCGCCGCGCGAACGGACGCCGCCGCCGCCCCGCGCCTGACGGCGGCTTTGCGAGAGCGTCTTGCCGTGGTCGGGTTTGACCCAAGCCTGGCCGTGGCGCGCCGGGGCCGCGTCGGACGGCCGCCTCTGGGCGACGGCGAGCCTCACTTTGTCATCTCCCGCCAAGGCGAAATCAAAGCGGCGCCGCGGCTGCGGCCGGGCCCGCCGCCGCCGCCACATGTTGAGGAGATCCTTCTCTCCTACCCCATCACGCCGCGCTTGTGGCTGAACAGCGCCTCGATGCGCCCGCCGGCGAACTGGATGCCGCTGCGGATCGGGCTGGCGACGCTCGCTATGCTGGTGCTTGTCATTGGCGCGATGGCGATTTTCGCGCGGCGGATCGCCCAACCGCTCCGCGATTTGGCTAGAGCCGCCGCCGCGTTTGGCCAAGGGGATGCGACCGCGCAACCGGTCAGAGAAACAGGCCCAATCGAATCCCGCGACGCCGCCCGCGCATTTAACGCAATGCGCCGTCGCATCACGTCCCTGCTGGAAACGCAAAGTTTTATGCTCCGCTCCGTCGGGCATGATCTTCGCACACCGCTGACCGCGCTGCGACTTCGGATCGAGAATGTTGAAAATCCGGAGCTGCGCGAAAAAATGAAGCTGTCGCTGAATGAAATCCAGGGGCTGACCGAAGAAATTCTCGCCTGGACCAAGGACACGAGCGCTACCGAGCCGCTTGCGCCTGTGGATCTGGGCGCCCTGCTCGAAAGCCTGATCGACGACTATGTCGATCAAGGCGCCGCGGCTCGTTATATTGACGGCCCGCGAATCGTCGCCCCCTGCCGCCGAGCAGCGCTGCGCCGCGCAATCCGCAACCTGATCGACAACGCGCTCGCCTATGCCGGCGATGTCGAAGCTCGGATGACCCGAACACCAGACGGTTTCGCGAGGATCGAGATTTTGGATCGGGGCCCCGGACTGCCGGAGGAGGCTCTGGAAAAAGTGCTGAATCCGTTTGTACGGCTTGAAAATTCGCGCAACCGCGGAACCGGCGGGACCGGACTAGGCCTCGCGATCGCTCACGCGATTATGGAGGCGCATGAGGGGCGGCTGGAAGTATCCAACCGACCTCAAGGCGGCCTCTGCGCGGCTTTGATGCTGCCGATGCAAACGGATCAGACTTCGGAGAAATAAGCCTTTACGGCGGCTTTCGATTCCTGCAGCAGCTTTTCAACTTGCGCCAAACGCCGCTTGGCCGGCCCTTGCTGCTGCACCCGATGCGCCGTGTCGCCCAGAACTGTAAGGCCAAGCGTCCAAGCCATGCCCTTCACGCCATGGCATCCAATCCGCCATTCATCACGGCATTCGCCCGAAATGGCGTTGCGCATATGATCGAGATAGACCGGCGCCTGATCGAAATACAGATCGAACAACTCGTTATGGAGCCCCCGATCGGGCCCGGTATTGGCGGCGAGCGCCTCTCGGTCGAGACGCGGGGACGCCTCTCCTGCGTCGCATCGCGCCTCGACCCGCCGGTCGCGCCCTCCGCGCTCGCATTCTGCTTGCGTCATGGCTCTCAATCTCATTCCAAGGAGCTGGAATTGAGAAATTGACTGGAAAAGGTTCACGTTGTCCTAACAACCCGCCCCAAATGCGATCGGATATCGATATAGGCGACCACATCGGCGAACTCGCCTCGGAGGAAGCTGAGCAGATCCTCACAATATCGCCAGATCGCCTCATCATGGACGAGGTGATGGGTGAGCAACCCGTAAGGCTCCGCGGCGTCCGCCCGCCCCTCGCGCCGCGCCGCCAGTTGCTCCGCCATTTGGCGCGAGAGCCGGTCAACATCGACGACGGAGCGAGAGCCGCGCCAGTCAATCGGATCATGGTGTGTGTTCAGCTGCTCAACGCCCGGCGCAGGCTTCGCCGCGGCGCGCGGACCAAAAGTTGACAGCCCGCTGAGCCCGAGCGCGCTGAGCAGTTGCGGCGTATCCGGCGCAATCCGGTTCCAGGGCGGCGTGAAGATCGGGCAGGCGGCGGCGCCAAACAACGACTGTATGCGCGCCCAACCGGCGGCAATTTCGCGCTGACGCGGCTCGACCGGCCGATCAGCGCCAAACTCCGCCTTCTTTGCCGGCGGCCGCGCATGGTTCGCATGCGCCCAGCCATGGGGCAGCGCCGCAACGCCCGGCGCCGCGGATAAACGCGCCGCGAGCGCCTCCGTCGCCCCCTCTGGAATCACCGCCAATGCGAGCGGCGCCTGATGGCGATCGCACATGGCCAACAGACGCTCCAACGCAGGTGTTGGCGCGACAGCATCATCATCCCGCAACCACACATCCAGCTGCAAACGCTCGGCCCGCCATGCCGAAAGTTCGGCGCGCAGCGGCGCAAATACCGCTCCCGTCATTTCCGGCTCCGCAGCAGCTCAGCGACAATATCCACACTGCGCGACGCGCCATCCATCGCCGCCGCCAAGCGCGGCGGGCGGCCGCGCTCAATCTGCGCCTCCACCGCCGCAGCCAACGCAGACGGCGCCATCTCGGCTTCGCTCAGCACGGCGTAGCCGACGCGCCGCCGCAACGCCTCCGCGCGCAGCCGCTGCTCGGTCTCGCCCGCTTCTTCAAATGGCGAGAACACGGCCGGCAGCCCCGCCGCCAGCACGTCGAGCGCCGTATTGTACCCGCACTGGCCGACGAAGCAGGCCGCTCGCCCCAACATCTGGCGAAAGTCCGGGCGCGGACGCTCGACACGCATATTCGCCGGCGCCTCCGCCGCCCAACGCTCGGCGCGCCCCTCGCCGCCGACAAGCATCCGCCACCGGCGCTCAGGCGTCAGCCGAGCCGCCGCCACGGCGGTTGCGAACAACCGTTCGCCAACGGGGCCGCCGCCCGCCGCCACGATCACCTCGCCGGCGCCCTCCCCCTCCGGCTCAAATTTGGGCGGCGGCGGCGCCACATAGCCGGTATAGAGCAGCTTCGCGGCAATGGCGGGCGTCACCGGCCAGCTCGCCTCCAGCGGCGTGAGCGCGGCGTCCGAATGGACCAGCACCCCATCATAGAACCGCGCGATCCGGGCTTCCGTCTCATTGATGCGAGACGGCTTGGACGGCGCGGCCAGGATATCGCGCACCGACGCCAGCGCCAGCGGCCGCCGCGGCAAGGCGGCCGCGGCGTCGAGCAACGCCTCAAACTCCGCCGCTAAGCTGCGGCGGCCAAACGGAAATAGTTCAGTGATCACGACATCCGGCGCAGTTTGCGCGAGGCCCGAAATAAGGGCGGCGCGACGCTCCGCCAGATACGCCTCATCCGCCGGCCGCCCTTCTGCGTCCAGCAGGCGCTTGAAATTCGCCCCATCCGACGCGAGCGGCGGCAGCTGGATGAGCTCAACGCCATCAGCGCGAAGATGCGGCGCCGGCCGGCCGCCGGAAGCAACCACGACCGCGCCCCCCGTCGATGCAAAGGCGCGCCCCAAAGCCAGCGCTCGGCTAAGGTGGCCAGACCCCAGCAAATGCGTAACGGCGATAAACAGCTTCACGACATCCCCTCGCTGCGCTTGATCAGTCGAAGCGGCTCCTCCGCACTCAGCTCGGGCTGTAGCCGGATTGGATAAAGACGGGAGCGGCGGATGCGAAAGGGCGCCGGTCCCTCAAAGTTCCACCCCGTCGCGATCGCCAGGGCGACCCGCATGACGCCGATATGCGCAACCGCCACCGTGTCGCGCTCCAGCGCCGCCATCCAGGCTGCGACGCGCTCTCGCAACATCCATAACGCTTCGCCGCCGGGCGGCTGAAACGCCCAGCCCCACTCCTCTATCGGCCGAAAGCCTGGCGCGCCCTGCGCCAGCAGCGCCTCGCCGCGCTGACCTTCCCAAGCGCCCCAATCCATCTCTATCAGCGCCGGATCGCGACGGGGCGCGCGGCCAAACAAAATCGCGCCAGTTTCGCTCGCGCGCGACAATGGGCTGGAGACCAGCTCGACATCCCGCCATTCGGGCGGCGGCGCGAACTGCGTCAGCTCCGCCCGCCCCTCATCATCGAGCGGCCGATCGGTGCGGCCCTGAATACGGCCCTCACGGTTCCAACCCGTGCGCCCATGGCGCAGAAATGCGACGCGGATCATAGTGTTCGCTCCAGCAGCGGCGCGAAAGTCGTCGCAAGCGCTCGGCGCGCAGCGTGCAGAAGATGATCCGACGCGACCGCCTCGGCCGCCGCTGCGCCCGTGCGCGCAAGCAAGTCGGGTCGTTCTGCGAACTGATCAATCGCCGCAGCGAAGGCCCGCGGAGACTGCGGCGGGGTCAATTGGCCGCCCGCCCGCACCACATCGCGCACGCCGGGCCGATTTTCCGCAACAACCGGCGTCCCAGCCGCCTGCGCCTCCAGATACACCAGCCCATAGGCTTCGTTCACTCCGGGCCAAACGAACAGATCCGCATCCTCATACCGCGCCTCCAGCGCCTCGGGCTCAAGACGCCCGCGAAATACGATGCGCGGCGCAAATTCTGCAAACAGCGCCTCAGTCTCCGCCCGAGCTGGGCCGTCGCCCACAACCTCCAGCCGCCAAGGGGTGCGAACGAAAGCGAGCGCTTGCGCCAAGGCGCGATAGGATTCCAACTTGTCGCCGGGCCGCATCATGCCCACCGCCAGCAATCGCAACGGCGGCTCGAAAGCCCGCGCCACGCTTGGCTCGACGTGCTCGCGCGGCAAAAAAGGGCGCAGATGCACGAGGCGCTGGTCAACCCGCAGCGCTGCGCGCAACGCAGGCGCGTCGCGCTCCGTCATATAGAACAATGCGTCCGCCTGAGCCGTCGCGGCGTCCGCCGCCCGATTGAACGCCGCCCAGGCCCCATGGGCGCGCTTCGCGGAGATCGAGGGCTCGACCACCAGGTACGGCGCGCCATAGGCGGCGGCGACGACGGGCCCGAGCAGATCAGGCGCCTTGTAGTAGTTATGATAAGTGATCCAGAGGGCGATCGGCGGCCCCTGCTTCAAACGCGCCGCCTCGGCCTCCGCCGCGGCGATGATCTCCTGCTGAACGCGCGCATCGCCCGCCCCGTCCCGGCTGCGCAACCGCGACGCAAGAAAAGCCGGCGGACCGATCCCCTCAAGCGCCTTCAGAATCGATCGCGCCATGGTCCGATCGCCCGACGGCGTCGGATGATCGGGCGGCTTCATCGGCGCATAAAACGCGATCGCAGGAGCGGTCATTGCTCAACCCTGCTTCACGGCCGACGCGTTGAGCACGATCGCGGCCTCCGGCCGCCCCGCCGCCATGGCGCGCAGCAGCCGCTCCAGCCGGACGATCCCCGCATCCGCCCCGAATTCTTGACGAAGGCGCACATAAGCCGCATCGGCCAATTGCGTACGCAGCGCCGGATCTCGGGCCAACGCCGTCAACGCGGTCGCCAAAGCCTCCGGCGCATCTGACCGCAGCATTCCGTGCTCGCCATCCTCAATGAACTCTGGAATGGCGGAAACAGGCGTGGATAGGATCGCCAGCTTCTGGCTCGCCGCCTCCATCAGAACGTTCGGCAGCCCGTCACGATCGCCATCCGCCGCGATCCGGCTCGGCAAAACGAAAATATCCGCCGCCCGCATCGCCTCGATGACTTCAGCTTGATCGCACGCGCCGCGCCAATCGATCCGATCCGACACCCCCAGCGCCTCAGCCTGCGCCAACAGCGTGGTCTTGAGCGCGCCGCCGCCGATATGGGTCCAGCGCCAGTCAAGATCAGGAGGCAACAGGGCGAGCGCGTCGATCAGCCGATCAAAGCCTTTTTTCTCCACCAGCCGCCCGACCGAAAGGAAATGGATTGGCGCCCCGGCCGCCCCGGTGCGCTCGGGCCGCTGCGATGGCGGCGCCGGGAAGCGCGAAAGATCGAGACCGTGATAGATTAGACTTATTTTCTCAGGCCGGTCCGCGAGAGACACAAGATGCGCCGCGCCGGACGCTGTGCAGGTCGCGCCGAACTGGCTGTCGGCGATTTTCTCCTGTTTCTCCCATTCCGGTATCGTCCAGATATCCTTCGCATGCGCGGAGAAGCCCCAAGGGGTCCGCCGGATCATGGCGGCGTACCGCGCCGCCGATGTGGGCGTATGCAGAAAATGGGCGTAAATGGCGTCGGTGTCGCCCGGCATCTCTCGCGCCAACACGAGCGCTTGGCCAAATCGGCGCGCGCGATTGCGCGTCGGATCCCGCATCAGATCGCGCAACCAGGTCCCGAGAGCGGGCCAGAACCCCCGCCGCAGCACTGCGGCGCCAAGCCCCTTCAGCACGCGGCCCGGCTCATGGCGCAAATACTCCGGCGCGTATTTCACCTGCGCGCGAATCCGGTCATGCAACGCGTGGCGTTTTTTATCGGTCGGGAAGCGAAGGGACCAGATTTCAAGATCCAGCCCACGATCCTCCAATCCCGCCAGCTCCTGCGCGATGAAGGTCTCCGACAAGCGCGGCCACCCCTTCACCACGACTGCAATTTTAGGCGCGCGACTCATACCGGGCTCGCTTGCATCATCGGCTGATCCTCCAGCAGCGCCGCAGCGCGTTGCGACACCATTAGCAGGCCGTCAAGCAGCCCCTCCAGCCCTGCGGCCGATGGCGGCGGCTGGTCCGCCAACGCTCGGATCGCCGTCCCCATCGCAGCGGCGCCCGAACCATCGCGAACGGGATCCAGCATCCGCAGCAGGCCGAGCTCCTCCGCGGCCGAAGCCCGGATATGCTGCTCTCGCCGAGGCCGCACGCGTGGACATAGGACAGACGGCTTATCGAAAGAGAGGATCTCGCAGAAGGTGTTGTAGCCGCCCATGCCAACAACGCCCACGGCGTTATGCATCAACGCCTCCATGTTGGAGGCAAAGCCAAGCGCCGTCACGCGATCGCCCAAGGCGGCAATCCGTTGATCGAACTCAATCCGCTGCTCGCCCGCCAAAAACGGACCATAGACGACGACGGCGTGCGGCTTCAGTGACGGATCCTTCTCATAGGCGGAAATTGCCCAATCGACCATCAGGGCGCCGTCGCCGCCGCCGCCAGGCGTGATGAGCACGTAGGGCTGTTCAATTGATGAGTCGATTGAATCGCTGAGCGCTTCACGGCGCAAATAGCCCGTATATCTGATGCGCCGACGCGCATCCGTCGTCAGATCCAGCGCCTCGAGCGGTCGATAAACCTGCGGCAAACCGTAGACCCAAATCTCATCATAGTACCGCTCGAGCGCCTCACGGGCGCCTTTGCGCTCCCACTCCGGGATCAGCGCGTCCGGCTCATCGAGCACGTCGCGCACGCCGAGCACAACCTTCGGCCGGGCCCCGCCCCGTTCGCCGGAAGCGCCCGCGCGGCGCTCCAGCTGCGTCAGCACGCCGAGCAGCTCGCCGCGAAAGCCTGTCGGCTCTTTGTCCACAATGATCAAGTCGGGGTCAAAAGACTCGACCGTCGCCTCAATGATCGACGCCCTCAGGGCGGTGGTCTGATCGATGCTCAGCCGGAGATTTTCGCTGTCATACTCGCCGTTCGGCAGCTTTACGACGCCCGGCAGCCGCACGTGATCAACCCCAGCCGGGAACGAGAACCGCCCCGCGACCGGCGAGCCGGTCAAGATCAGCGCCGAAACATTTTGCATCTGCCCCGCAAACGCCGTCGCAATCGCCCGAGAACGGCGCAGATGGCCAAGTCCGAATGTGTCATGGCTATAGAATAGGATCCGCGGCCCCGCGGCGTCGCGCGGCTTCACGGCCAAAGTGGCTGCGTACATGGAACGCTCCCCCAATTCAGACGAGGCGATCAAAGACGTCCGTCGCTCAACGAGCGCGGAAACACGGCCTTGAGGTCGTAGAAAATCGCTCCGGAGCGACCCATTGCGCGGATCGCTTCCGCGCCAAGCTCCCTGTACTCAGCATGGGCGACCGCCAGAACAACAGCGTCATACCCATTCAGTTCTTCGGGCGCATCCTGACGCAGCTCAACGCCATAATGCGCGCGCGCTAATTCCGGATCCGCATGCGGATCGTGGAGGTCGACAGACACCGAGAAGCTCTCGAGCTCGCGGGCAATGTCGACGACCTTCGTGTTGCGGATGTCGGCGCAATTTTCTTTGAAGGTCAGACCCAGCACCAATACGCGCGCCTCAGGCAACGCGACCCCGGCCGCCAGCATCTTCTTGACCAGCTCCTGCGCCACATGCCGGCCCATCCCGTCATTGATCCGGCGTCCCGCCAAGATCACCTCTGGGTGATGGCCCACCGTCTCCGCTTTGTGCGTCAGGTAATACGGATCGACGCCAATACAGTGGCCGCCCACAAGCCCCGGCTTAAAGGGGAGAAAGTTCCACTTGGTTCCCGCGGCCTCCAGAACTTCAGTCGTGTCGAGCCCAAGCTTGCCGAAGATCAACGCAAACTCGTTGACCAGCGCAATGTTCAGATCGCGCTGGGTGTTCTCGATAACTTTCGCTGCTTCCGCCACTCGGATCGACGATGCGCGATGCAACCCGCCTTTCGCCACCGGCGCATAAAGCGCAACCACACGCTCCAACGTCGGCGCGTCCTGCCCAGCGACGATTTTCACCACGGTCTCCAGCGAGTGCTCTGCATCGCCCGGATTCACGCGCTCCGGCGAATAGCCAAGCGCAAAATCGGTGTAAGCTTCGAGCCCCGACGCCGCAGCAAGCGCCGGCGCGCAGACCTCATCCGTGAGTCCTGGATAAACGGTAGATTCGACAATCACCAATGCGCCCTTGCGCAAGAACGGGCCAATCGCAGCGCAGGCCGAACGGATCGGCCCGAGATCCGGACGATTGCCCTCTCCCAGCGGGGTCGGCACAGCGATGATAAAAACATCGGATCCAGCGAGATCGGCTGGATCATCAGAAAAAACGGCGCCGCATTCCGCCAATGATGCGCTGGCGACTTCGCCGTTCGGATCGCGCCCTTGACGCAACCCTGTCACCAGACGAGCATCGACGTCATAGCCGACAACATCTCGCCCAGATCGTCCCATCGCGACCGCCAGCGGCAGCCCGACGTAACCAAGCCCCAATACGGCGACTCGTTTGTCCATCGTAATCTCCATCCAGCGTCGGCCCCTTGGAAACCGCTCCACTCCAACGCCGCCGGTGGTTAAGGTTGGTGGTTCTGGGCGGGTTTGTCGATGACGAACGCAAAGTCGTGATCGACGGTCTCAGCCGTGCGATCCTGATTTGTCTAGTTTTGACTTGAAGCCACGATTTGCGCGCCAGTTTTTGCTTGGCGCGTGCTGGTAAAAACCGATTAAACGCTGCCTAACCATGTTCGTGGGGAGTAGTTTCAAGGGAGGGTTGCAGCGGTGAAGCTTATTCAATCTATGCGGGCGCGCCTATGGGTGGTCGCCGCCGCCATCATCGCCCTCGCACTGTGCCAGCCGATTATCGCCAACGCGCAGTCATTCCCCAGCCTGTTTGGCGACAAGCCCGCTGATACGGACAAAAAAGCCGACAGCGATCAAACCCTGATCAAATCGCTCGAAAAAAGCGTTGGCGATGGTGCTGAGATCATCATCATTCGACCAAAGGGCGCGACCAAAGAAAGCGCCGAAGCGAAGACCACCCCGGTATCGAGCGCCGACGGGCCGAGCGGCGTGGGCTCCATCGACGATTACCGCCGATTAGGCGCCGCTGGCGAAGCCAAGATGGTCGTGATGGCGCAATCGGAGCTCGCGGATCTGTATGACAAGATCAAAAGCCAAATTGCGCGAACGCCAGAACTGTATCAGCTGACATTGGCGCAGATGGCGTCGAAAAGCCCGACGAAGAAGGCCGGCTACTTCTTCGATGTGGTTATTGAGACGATTGTATATCTCGCCATTTCAATGCTGCTGGTCATTCTTGTTTTCGGCGTGCTGCTGATCCGGCCGTGGTTCATTCGCCAAAAGATCCCCAATCCCGAAACGATCGACGAGAAATTGCCCATCCTGCTGCTGCGCGCTGCGCTCGGAATGGTTGGCATTATCCTCGCTGTTGTGCTGGCGCTGATCTTTGGGCTGATTTTTGGCCAAAACCCACAAGATCCGGCAACGCAGACGACGCTGCTCGTCGTCTTCGGCGCTTTCGTCGCCATCCGCCTCACGGCGATCGGCTGGCGCGTTATTCTCGCGCCATATTTGCCGGAGTACCGCATCCCGCAACTAACGAATGGCGAGGCTCGGCGCCTGTTCGTCTGGCTGCTCGGCACCGGCGCTCTTGCGCTCGCGTTTCAGGCCTATTGCGTCTGGCTCGCGGCGCTGGATTTGCCGCATGGGTTCCACTCCGTCGTCAGCTCCGGCCTGACGCTGATTATCGTTCTGTTGAACATCGCGTTCGTGCTGCTCAACAACCGAACTGTCGGCAAAGCCATTCGCGGCGGCAAATCCTCGCTTGAGGCGACCTGGCCCGCTCGCTGGGCTGCGGCGCTGTGGGGGCCGGTGGTCATCATCTATTCGCTCGCCGCTTGGGTGGTGATGACGGCCCAGCTGGTAAAGGGCGCCGGCGGCGGCGTGCCGCTAATCGTGGGCGTCTACGCGATTATGCTGACAGCCTTCGCTGTCTACGGTCTCTCGTCCCTGATCATCTCCCAGTTCTTCAACAGCCGCGCACGCCGACGGGCGCGGCTCGCCGCCCTGGAGGCGCAAGCCCGCGGCGAGAGCGAACCGGCCGCGCTCATCGGCGACGCAACCGACGCGGAGGGCGCGGCGCAGCTCGAACAATTGCCGATGCCGGGAGGCATGCGCACCGCCAAAGATCTCGGACGGCGGGTGGCGACCATCTTGGCCATCGGCGCAGGGCTCTACGCCTTCTTCCACATCTGGCGGTCAGAAAGCGCGACGTCGAAACTGACGCCATGGATGGACACCGTTGTCGATATCAGCGTCGTCATCCTGTTCGGCTACATCGCCTATCACGCCTTACGGATCTGGATCGACCAACGGATCGAAGAAGAAGGCGGCGGCGCGGAAGAAAGCAGTGAGCCTGGCGAAGGCGAAGGCGGCGCTGGTCAATCCCGCCTTGCGACGCTGCTGCCGCTCTTCCGCAACTTCGTCCTCACAACCATTACGGTCACGGTCCTGCTGATCATTGCGCTGGAGCTCGGGGTGAATGTCGGCCCGCTGTTCGCCGGCGCCGGCATCATCGGCCTCGCGCTCGGCTTCGGCGCTCAAGCGCTGGTGCGCGATATTCTGTCTGGCGCGTTCTTCCTGATCGACGACGCCTTCCGCAAGGGCGAGTATGTCGATATCGGAAGCGTGAAGGGAACAGTGGAGCGGATCTCAGTTCGTTCATTCCAGTTGCGCCACCATCTCGGCTATCTACATACTGTTCCGTTCGGTGAAATCCAACATCTCACCAACTACTCTCGCGATTGGGTGGTAATGAAGCTGCCCATTCGACTAACATACGACACAGATGTTGAGGCTGTACGTAAAAAAGTTAAGGCGCTTGGTCAGGAGCTCTTACAACATCCAATTCACGGACCAAAATTCCTGCAACCTCTGAAGTCACAAGGGCTTATTCAGATGGAAGACTCCGCGATGATTATGCGGGTCAAGTTTATGACTAAGCCTGGAGATCAGTGGATTCTCCGCAAGGTTATCTTAGCAAGCATCCGCGAATTGTTTGAGAAAGAGGGAATTCGTTTCGCCCACCGTGAGGTCACAGTGAGGCTCGCAGGTGACGACACGGCCAAGGACTCGAAACCCCTGACCGACGCAGCGAAGCTGGCGGCCGCAGGAGCAACCTCGAGCACGCTGCTGCCGCACCAGCAAGATGAGATAACGCGCGATGACGACGGCCCAGGAAGCTAGGCCGTCAAACTCGCGCTAGAGCTTTCGCCGATCAAGTTGGATCGGCTCAAGGCTCTAACTCTTTGTTTTGTCGCGTGCTGTTCCCGCCAACCGGCATCCACTTGGTCGGCGCACGCTCTAGCGTTAGAGGTACGATGATGAATCGGTTGGAAGCGATGATCCTGCGGATGACGGCGCAACGCGCCGCGCTGGATTGGGCTTTTACGCAGATCCAAGATGTTCCCGGCGATCTGGTTGAGATCGGGCTCGGCAATGGCCGGACCTATGATCACATCCGCGAACATATGCCGGGCCGCCGGATCTGGGCGATCGAGCGCAAGCTGCAGCCGCATCCGAGCTGCATGCCGCCGGCGCAAGACCTGCTGGAAGGCGACGCCTCCGAAGGGCTGGCCCGGCTGGAAGGGGCCGGAATTGCGCTGGCGAACTATGATCTTGGCGGCCAGGACCCGCAAACTCCAGATGAACGGGCCGTTCGCCTGACACCGCTGATCGCCGCCGCGCTGGCGCCAGCAGCGGCGGTGCTGGTCTCCACCCAGCGCCTGCCTGAGCATCCGAAATTGCGCCAGGCTGAGACGAGCGACGAGATCGGGCAAGGCCGGGTGTTCATTTACCTAAGCGCCTCCTAGGGCCGCGCTTGCTTCGTTCGAACCTCATTTGAATTGGAGGCTGATATGAGCCGCCTTGATACGATGATCCGCCGCATGACGGCGCAGCGCGCGGGCTTGGCCTGGGCGAAACAGGCGCTGGGCGCCGCCGAAACCGGCGTACCGGGCGATATTGTTGAAGTCGGCCTCGGCGCGGGCCGGACCTACGACTATATGCGCGAACATTTTCCCGATCGCAAAATCTGGGTGATCGAGCGCGTTGTCGAGGCGCATCCGGACTACCACCCGCCGGCCGAGCTTCTGCTGTTGGGCGAAGCGGAAGACGGGCTAGCGAAGCTTGCCGGCGCGGATCTCGCGCTGGTCAGCTACGATCTGGGCGTCGGAGACCCGGTCGGCGACCCGGCGCTCGCAGCACATTTCGCGCCGGCGATGATTGCCTGTTTGCGAAAAGGCGGCGGACTAATCGTTTCGACCCAACCGCTGCCGGATCACCCAGAGCTGACGGCGATTTCGCAGGATGAAGCCGGCACAATCGGACGCGTATTCGTTTACCGTCGGTGATCCGAGCAACCGGGGCCGCTATGCGGCGGCCGCGCTCAACACCGGCGCTCAAACAGGTGCTCGAACAAAGCCGTCGCGCATAAGCTCGGCGGACAAACGGGGCGCTCGGCCGAGCGCCCCCTAGGGTGGGAACTCATAAATCTGGCCGAGCCTCAAGACGGATGGACGCCAAGCCCTTGGCCGTGCGGGCGAAACTCGGATCCCGCGCGCCTTGCGCAGCGACAATGGCGCCATCAATCAGCACCACCATTTGCCGCGCCGTTTCGTCCGGCGCAGAATCTCCGCACTCCAACGCCTGCGCCTTGAGCCACGCAAATAAATGCGCCTTGTGCGCGGCGGCGGCGGCCCGGATGCGCTCATCCCCGGTGTCAAACTCAGCGATCGCGTTGATAAACGGACAGCCATAGAACTCCGGGTCGGCGAACCAGATCTCAAGCACATCAAACACCGCCAGCAGCCTGGCGCGGGCGTCGCCCCGCAAGGCGCCAAGCTTGCCGAAAAACCACCGCCTCCAAGCGGCGCCTTCCCGCTCGAGCACCGCGTCGATCAGCTGCTCCTTAGATTCAAAGTGTTTGTACAGCGTTGTCTTGGCGGCCCCAGCCTGCGCGACAATCGCATCCACGCCGGTCGCGGCAAACCCCTCATGGCAGAACAAATGCGCCGCTGCGGCCAAGATCCGCTCGCGCGGCGAGGCGGCGTCGGACGTCGCTTGCCGCCAACTTTGCGTCGGTCCCGTCTGCTCACTTCGGGCTTCGCTTAAGCCGCTCATATCTCGCCCCGCTTATTAAACGCGCGCTACCAGCCCCCGCTGGCGACAAATCTCCGCCGCTGGCGCCGGGCATGCGGCCTTTAGGTCGGACTACCGCTCGGTTTGTCAAGAACCGTCCCCAGTATCGATGATTCGCGCCCCAATTAGGCGAAATTTCAGGCAAACAGAGGATATATCGCCCGTTGTCGCCTAATTATTGAGCATATTCCTACTGCAGTGCAAAAAATAATCTAAGTCTTATTGACAGAACGTTGATCCACGCCTCCTCTAAACAAACAGGTCTGTATGATCAGCCGATCCGGCGAACACAGAGGACGCAGCGAGTGGCGATGGCGAAGCAAGCAGCGGACGATCAAAAGCGAAGCGCGGCGCAAGGCCCCTCGGCCGCAGCGCATCACAACGCGCACCCGCTCACAAACGGCGCGCATCTCGCGATTTTCGGATTGAGCCACGCCTATCGCAAAGCGGACGGCAAAGTGCTGAAGGACGTTTCTCTCGAGGTGCAGCCCGGTGAGATCGTCGCCCTGATCGGCCGATCCGGCTCCGGAAAATCCACGCTGCTCCACATGATGGCCGGCCTGCTCCAGCCAAGCGCGGGCGAGGTGGTGATCGATGGCGATCGCGTCCGCAAGCCGTCGCCGCGTTGGGTGATGATGTTTCAGGCCCCATCGCTCTACCCGTGGATGACCGTCGCGCAGAATGCAGCGCTCGGCCTGCGCTTCACCCGTCGCGGACGCGAAGCGCAGACGCGCGTTCCTGAAGTATTGGAGCTGGTGGAGCTGTCCGAATTCGCCGATCGGAATGTGCAAGACCTCTCCGGCGGCCAGCAGCAGCGCGTTGCGCTGGCCCGCTCGCTCGCGCCGCGACCAGACCTGCTGTTGCTTGATGAGCCGTTCTCCGCGCTGGACGTGTTCACCCGGCGCGCGCTGCAACGAGACGTCCGCGCTATCGCGCAACAGCTCGGCCTCACCCTGGTGCTCGTCACTCATGACGTGAGCGAAGCCGCGCTGATGGCCGATCGCGCGATCGTGCTGGCGTCGGGGCCAGGGCGCATCGCCGGCGAAGTCGACCTTCGCAACCAGGATCAGGCGCAGGAAGGCGTCCGTGACGTCAACTCCGCCGATTTCAAACGCGCCCAAACCCGCTTGACCGACCTCTACGCCAAGGTCGTGGGCGCGGACGCCGCCAGCTTCAGCGGCCATCAGGACGACAGTTCAGAAAAGGAGACCGTGTGATGAGCGATCCAACAGGCGCGAAACCACCCGTCGATGCGGAATGGGATGACGAAGAGTACTTCGCTTCCGATTTCTCACGCCGCCAAACGCTCGATATGCTCGCAGGCGGCGCGCTGGCCGGCCTGCTCGGCTCATTGGTCGGCGGAACGCCGGCGCAAGCCGCAGATGATGACGTCGTGCGCATCGGTTATCTGCCGATCACCGACGCGACAGCGCTGCTGGTCGCCCACGGCATGGGCTATTTCGAGGAAGAAGGCCTCAAGGCGCCGAAACCCACACTGATACGGGGCTGGTCGCCACTGGTCGAAGGGTTCGTCTCGGGCAAATTCAACCTTGTCCACTTCCTGAAGCCGATCCCCGTCTGGATGCGGTACAATAACAAGATCCCAGTCAAGATCATGGCCTGGGCGCACACCAACGGCTCCGGCCTCGTGGTTGGCCGCCATACCAGCATCACGGACTTCAGCCAGCTCGCGGGCAAACAGGTCGCGGTGCCGTTCTGGTATTCGATGCACAATATCGTGCTGCAATACGCCCTGCGCGCCTCCGGCGTTACGCCTGTCATCAAGCCGCAGGGCGCCAAACTGGCGGCGAACGAATGCAATCTGCAGGTGATGCCGCCGCCCGAGATGCCGCCTGCGCTCGCAGCGAAGAAGATCGACGCCTACATCGTCGCCGAGCCGTTCAACGCCCTTGGCGAACTTAAAGCCGGCGCTCGGATGCTGCGCTTCACCGGCGACATTTGGAAGAACCACCCCTGCTGCGTGATTTGCATGCATGAGGAAGCAGTGGCGAAGAAATCCGAATGGACGCAGAAGGTTATGAACGCTGTCGTCCGCGCGCAGATCTACGCGAGCTCCCACAAAGAAGAAGTCGCCGAGATGATGTCGCGCGACGGCAAAGGCTATCTGCCCGCGCCGGCGGCGGTGGTGAAGCGGGCGATGACCACCTATGACGATCCGTCCTATGCGGAAACCGGCGCGAACAAACACGCCGACGAGTGGCAGAACGGTCGGATTGACTTCCAGCCCTGGCCCTATCCGTCAGCGACGAAGCTGATTGTCAAAGCCATGAGCGAAACCGTTGTCGGGGGCGACACGACGTTCCTAAAAGCGCTCGATCCCGAGTTCGTCGCCAAGGATCTCGTCGACTACAAGCACGTCAAGTCGGCGCTCGACAAATATCCTGACTGGAAGAAGGACCCCTCGGTCAATCCAGGCGACCCGTTCAACCGTGAAGAAGTGCTGAAACTATGAGCGCGGCCGCCATCATCCAAGCGGGCGCGCCTGACGCCGACGACAGCCAGCGCGGCGGTGCGGGCCCGCTTTGGCGGTATGTGCGGCCGTGGTTGAGCGCGTTGCTTGGCATGGCCGGACTGCTCGGGCTGTGGATGGTTGGCGGCTGGATCGTGCGGACGAATCCGGACCTGTCGGCCTTTGCCGACTTCGCGCCGGGCCCAACCTTTGACCGGCTGTGGCGCATGCTGCAGTCCGGCGAGGCTGTGGCGATGAGCGGCCCATCCCTGTACCGGGTCGGCGCAGGATTGGCTGTGGCTATGGCCATCGGCGTACCGATCGGAATTTTGATCGGACGCTCGCCGGCGATCCGCGAAGTGACGAACATTCCATTTCAGTTTCTTCGCATGATCAGCCCCTTAAGCTGGATGCCGATCGCGGTGATGGCGTTCGCCACCTGGGATGGCGCCATCATCTTCCTGATCGCCGTCGCCGCGATCTGGCCGATCCTCTTTTCAACCGCAGCAGGCGTGCGCCGGATCGATCCGGCCTGGCTCAAAGTCGCCCGCAATCTCGGCGCCCGCCCCTTCCATATGCTGTTCGTCGTGATCCTGCCGGCGATTGCGGTGGATGTTCTGAACGGGCTGCGTCTCGCGCTCGGGGTCGCCTGGGTCATCCTGGTGCCAGCCGAATATCTCGGCGTCACCTCCGGCCTCGGCTACGCGATCAACGATGCGCGGGACACTCTGGAATACGACCGGCTCGCCGCCACGGTCGTGATCATCGGCGTCATCGGCTTCGCGCTCGACTTCGCCTGCATGGCGGCAATCCGACGCTTCAACTGGGTCCGAGAGGACCGCGCATAACCCACCAGGGAAAGGGAATCGTATGTCCGCCCCCAACACTGTGCTGACCGGCTGCCTCGCGCCGATCGACAAGGACGGCCTTGAAGGGCTGATCGAGAAAGGCAAGGCCAACCCGCAAGCGATCAAGACGCTGAGCTGCAAGACGGTGGCCGAAGGCCGGTTCCGCCACGCCAACTACATCCGCGATCTTGAGCCCTACATCGTTGACGAGCCGCCAGGCCTCCTGGGCGACGACACCGCGCCGAACCCATCAGAAGCATCGCTCGCCGCACTCGGCAGCTGCGTCTGCGTCGGCCTGCACGCCAATGCGGTCCATCGCGGCATCACCGTCCAAAAGCTCGAGATCGAGATGGAGGGCGACCTCAACATCACCGCGGTATGGGGCACGGGCGACATGAGCGAAAAGCCGGTCGGCTTCACCGATGTGCGGATGAAGGTGACCATGGAGGCGGACGCGCCCAAGGAAGTGATCGACGAGCTGATCCAGCATGTCGCCAAATGGTCGCCTGTTTTCAACACCTTCTCGCGCCCGGTGAACATGGAGATCACCGCGGCCTGACGCCGCCCTGCTTAACCTGGCGGGGCCTGCGCCCCGCCCATCGTAACCGCCGTGTTTTGTGGAGAGCGTATCGTCATGTCGCTCGTGATGTCTTTGTTTAGTAAGCCGAAGGCCGTCGCCCCGACGCTGATGGAGAAGGTCGATAAGGTTGCGCAAACGCAGCTTAAGCCCCTTGTCCGCGAAATCGACGAAGGGCTGTACCCTGAAGAGGTCATGCGCGCGATGGGCGACGCCGGCGCCTATAGCGCCCATCTGCCCACCTGCGGCGTCGAGCCGGATCTCAGCAACACGATCCGCGTCATGTCGCGCGCTGGCGAGCTCTGCACCTCCACCGCCTTCTGTATGTGGTGCCAGGACGCGCTGGGCTGGTATATTTACTCGTCCGAAAATGACGACCTCAAGGCATCGCTCGGCGCGCAAGTCGCAAGCGGCGCCGTGCTGGGCGGCACCGGCCTTTCGAACCCGATGAAGACCTTTTTCGGCATCGAAAAGATGCGGTTGAAAGGCGAAAAAGTCCCGGGCGGCTACCGTGTAAAGGGCGCTTTGCCCTGGGTCTCGAATGTCGACGAAAAAGGCTGGTTCGGCATTGTGTTCGACGTTGAAGAGGGCGGCGCAACCAGACGCGTGATGGCGGCGGCGCGGGGCGAAGCGGAAGGCGTGAAACTCACGCTGGACCACGACTTCGTCGCTATGGGCGGCACGAACACCCAAGCCGTCCAGTTCCGCGACGTCTTCGTGCCGGAGGAGCAGATCCTCGCCGACCCGATTGACGATTACCTGAAGCGCATCCGCGCCGGCTTCGTTCTGATGCAATGCGGCATGGCGACCGGCATGGTCCGCAGCTGTATTGAGCTGATGCGCCAAGTCGAGACGCAGCTCGGCCATGTAAACAAATATCTGGAGATGCAGCCGGCGGACTTCGAAGAGCAGCTTGAAGAGCTCGAAGGCGAAATCTTCACCCTTGCCCAAACCCCCTACGACCCGTCGCCGGAGTATTTCCGCCGCGTTCTCGCGGCGCGGCTTGCTGGCGGCGAAGCATCGGTCACAGCCGCGCATTACGCGATGCTGCATTGCGGCGCGCGCGGCTATGTCGGCCGCGGGGTCGCCCAGCGCCGACTGCGTGAAGCCTATTTCGTCGCCATCGTTACGCCAGCCACGAAGCAGCTGCGCAAAATGCTCGCCGAACTGCCGGCCGCATAAACGATCGCCTTCCGGGGGCCTCAAGGAGTGAAGAGAATGTCCGTATTAGTTTCGCCGCAAACCCTGAAAGAAAATCTCGGACCGGATGTTGTCGTAATCGACACCCGCGACCCCGACAGCTTCAAGGCCGGCCACATCGCTGGCGCCGTAAATCTGCATGAGATCTTCACCTACCTGGCGACGTCCTCCGCCGATGGCATGGCGGAGCTCAGCGCGAAATTCGCCGCAGCTTTCGGCGCCGCCGGGTTGGATGGAGCCAAAACCGCCGTTCTGTGCGAGCAATCGATGAATACCGGCTTCGGCCAGTCCTGCCGCGGATATTTTCTGCTGAAATATCTCGGCTATCCGAACGCGGCGGTGCTCCATGGCGGCGTCGATGCGTGGAAAGCCGCCGGCTTTGATCTCCACACCGCGCCGCTGACGCCGACGCCAGCCAGCTTTCCCGTCGACCCAAGTGCGGCGGCGCTGATGCTGACGCAGGCGGATATGCAAGCGGCGCTGGGCAACCCGTCCATCGCCATTTTGGATGTGCGCGATGTCGATGAATGGATCGCGGACAGCTCCTCCCCCTACGGCAAGGATTTCTGCCCGCGCAAAGGCCGAATTCCGGGCGCGCGCTGGATCGAATGGTACCGCTTCATGAAGCCAACCGCCGAAGGGCCGCGGATCAAATCGGCGGACGAAGTGATGGCGGAGTGCGCCAGCGTCGGCATCACCAAGGACACGCCCGTCTATCTGTACTGCTTCAAGGGGGCGCGCGCCTCGAACACCTTCGTCGCCCTCAAGGAGGCCGGCGTGAAAGACGTGCGGATCTATTTCGGCTCTTGGAACGAATGGTCGCGCGATCCCTCGCTGCCAATCGACGAAGGCCTGCCTTTCGCCGCCTAAGGAGAGCACAATGACCCGAGCGACAATCGACTATTACTACGCGCCAATCTCTGGTTTCGCCTATCTGGGCGAGCCGCGGCTGCGCGCCATTGCGACGGCGGCCAATGCGGAGATCCGCTATCGCCCGGTCGACATCGCTCGGGTTTTCGCGGCGAGCGAAACGACCCCGCCCTTCAAGCAATCCGACGCCCGGTTGAGCTATCGGATGGAGGATCTCACGCGGTGCGCCGCACGTTTCGGCCTACCGATCAATCCGAAGCCGACATACTGGCCGACGCCAACCGATCTCGCCTGCCGGATCATTATTGCGGTCGATCTGACCGGCGGCGATGTCGGCCGGATCTCGTTCGCCTTTCTGCGCGCCGTATGGGCCGAGGAACGCGATATCGCCAGCGAGGCGACCGCCAGCGACATCCTGAGCGCCGCAGGCTTTGACGCGCTCGCGATCCTTGGGCGCGCGGCCGCCGACGAAACAAGGGCGGCGGCCGAGGCCTACACCCATGACGCGATCGCCGCGCAGGTGTTCGGCTCGCCAACCTATGTGCTGGATGGCGCGCGCTTCCTCGGGCAGGATCGGCTCGACTACCTGGCTGCAGCCCTCGGTGTCGAGGAGACGGCCTGATGTTCTTGTCCCTCCCCGATCCCACCGTGCGGCGCGCGCTGTTGATTGACCCGGAAGCCGGCCGCCGTGAGCTGTTCTCGAGCGTGCTACATGATCGCGGCTTCGCGATTGTGGGCGGTTTCGGCGACGCGGCGAGCGCGATCGACGCCGCCCTAGATGTCGAGCTCGCCTTCTTTCACGCAGGCGAAGGCGCGCCGAGCGCGATCGAAGCGCTGGAGACCCTGCGCGAGGGCCTGGCGGCGCCGATCTTGACCCTGGTCGACAACGCCCAACCCGACATCGCCGCGCGCCTGATCGCGGCCGGCGCGGATCAGGTGGCCCCTGTTGGCGTGCAAGCCGACCGCATCGCCATCGGCGCCGCAAGCGCAATCGCCGTTCGCGCCCGAATACAGCGCCTGACCGAAGATTGGCGCTCCGCCAAAAACGCGCTGGCTTCAATGAAGCTGGTGGCGCGCGCGAAGGGCGTGCTGATGGCGCGCGGCGGCCTGTCCGAAGACGAAGCGCATAAGCGCCTGCAGGCGCTCTCAATGACCCGCAACCTGCCGCTGCCGGAAACGGCGCGCGCGATCATTGAGGCTGAAGAATTGCTCGCCTCCGACGCCTAAGCGCGCCGGACGCAAGCTGGATCGCGCGCCAAAGGCGGCGCAATGCGATCAAATTCAAACCACCGCGGAGCGCTGATGGGGGCGTTTGCGGAGACGGCTAAAGGAGGCCAACATGTCGTACTATGGAGCACAGGCTCATGGGAGCTTTGAGCAACCTCTACGATGCGGACGAAGTTCTTTGGAACGGCTGTCCGTGCGGACTGCATGCGACGATGTTCGAGCACCAAGCGGCGCTCGCGGACGCATCTAAAGGATCGCGCTTCTATTGCGCGGAGACGACGCCGAACGGCGCCGAAGGACCCGTCGCACGCGAAGCGACAGAAGCCGATCGCGCACTCAGCGATTTGGCGGCGCCGACCGATACAGCTGAAAAGCTGGATTGGAAGGATCAGGAGAGAGTCCTCGCGAATCTGGCGGAGTCCGCGATCCTAAACGGGATCTTCGGAACCGACGCCAATCGCCGGGCCTTCCTGCGCGCAGTTGGCGCAGGCACAGCGGCGGCGGCGATCAGCTCGATCCTGCCGATCGATAAGGCGGTCGCCAATATCGTCGACGCGAAAGGTCCGATTGAGAAAAAGGACCTCAAAGTCGGCTTCGTGCCGATCACTTGCGCCACCCCGATCATCATGGCGCACCCGTTGGGCTTCTATAAGAAGTACGGGCTTGACGTAGATGTGATCAAAACCGCCGGTTGGGCGGTCAGCCGCGACAAGTCGCTCTCCTACGAGTACGACGCGGCGCACATGCTGACCCCGATGCCGCTGGCGATCACGGTCGGCGCCGGCTCGGCGGCGACGCCATGGACGATGCCTGCAGTTGAGAACATCAACGGCCAGGCCATCACCCTGGCGATGAAGCACAAGGACAAGCAGAATCCGAAGCTGTGGAAAGGCTTCACCTTCGGCGTGCCGTTCGAATATTCGATGCACAACTTCCTGCTTCGCTACTATGTCGCCGAAGCGGGCCTGGATCCGGACAAAGACATCCAAATCCGGGTGGTGCCGCCGCCAGAGATGGTGGCCAACCTTTCCGCCGGCAACTTGGATGGCTATCTGAGCCCAGATCCGTTCAACCAGCGCGCCGTCTATGATGGCGTCGGCTTTATCTACAAGCTGACCAAAGAAATCTGGCCGGGCCACCCGTGCTGCGCCTTCGCCGCCTCGAAGAAGTTCATCGACGAGACGCCGAACACTTTCTTGGCGTTGTTTAAGTCGATCCTCGACGCGACCGCCTATTCCTCGGCGCCGGAAAACCGGGCTGAGATTTCAAAGGCGATTTCACCGAAGAACTACCTCAATCAGCCGGAAACGGTGGTGAAGCAAGTTCTGACCGGCCGCTTCGCCGACGGTCTGGGCGCCGTTCGGAACGAGCCGGACCGGATCGATTTTGATCCGTTCCCGTACCACTCCTTTGGGGTGTGGATCCTGTCGCAGATGAAGCGATGGGGCTATATTGAAGGGGACGTCAACTATAAAGCGATCGCTGAGCAGGTATACTTGGCGACCGACGCCCAAGCTGTCATGAAAGACATGGGGCAAACGCCACCAGATGTCACTTACAAGAGCTATGACATCATGGGCAAGACCTTCGATTACTCAAAACCAGATGAGTACATCGATAGCTTCGCAATCAAGCGCGGCTAACTAAACCAGCGCGGCTTGGCGAATCTACCCCCGCTTACGCCAAGCCGCGCACCGCTAGATAGGCCAGTTCGGAATAGCAAAGAGACTGGATAGAATATGACGACAACACAACCGCCTTGGGCAAAAGCGTTAGCGCTATCTATCATTATTCTTGGTGTTTTCTTGCTAAGCTGGCATCTGTTCGTGCTTTCAAAGCAGGGGCCTGCGGTCAAAATGGACCCCGAGCTCGCCGAACTGCTCGGCCCAACCGCCAAAGGGAAAAGCGCTATCCCCAGCCCGGCCGATGTCGGCAAAGAGATTTGGGGCCACATCACCAACCCGTTTTATGACGCGGGCCCGAATGACAAAGGCATCGGCATTCAGCTCGCCTATTCGATCGCGAGGGTGCTGACCGGCTTCTTCCTCGCCGCGCTCATTGCAGTGCCGCTCGGCTTTTTGATCGGCATGTCCAATGTCGCCCAGCGCGCGCTTGATCCCTTTATTCAACTGCTCAAACCCGTCTCACCGCTCGCTTGGATGCCGCTCGCTCTGTACACAATTAAAGACAGCGAGACATCGTCAATATTCGTGATCTTCATTTGCTCGATTTGGCCGATGCTGATCAACACGACATTCGGCGTCGCAAATGTGCGCAGAGAGTGGCTCAATGTAGCACGAACACTCGAAGTATCATCATGGCGCACTGCATTCCGCGTAATACTACCGGCGGCAGCACCGACGATACTGACAGGAATGCGAATTTCAATTGGCATCGCGTGGCTAGTTATTGTTGCCGCTGAAATGCTCGTCGGCGGCACAGGCATTGGATACTTCGTATGGAATGAATGGAACAATCTATCTATTACGGGCGTGATCTCGGCGATCTTCTTTATCGGCGTGGTTGGCATGTTGCTTGACTTGGCGTTGGCGCGGGCCGGCCGCCTGGTCGCGTATGTCGAATAGGGTGGGGCGATGACTGACAAACCAATCATTCAAGTGCAGGGGTTAGAAAAATCATTTCCAACCCCAAATGAAAAGTCTTCAACACAAGTATTCGGAGATATTTGGTTCGATGTTCATGAGGGCGAGTTCGTTTGCCTAATCGGCCACTCCGGTTGCGGCAAGACGACGATGCTGAACATTCTCGCCGGCCTCGACAAGCCAACGAATGGCGTCGTCCTGGTCGATCGCAAGGATGTGCGCGGCCCCAGCCTCGATCGCGCCGTGATCTTCCAGGGACATGCGCTCATGCCCTGGATGACGGCGATGGCGAACATTGACTTCGCCGTATCCTCCCGCTGGCCAGAGAAAAGCCGGGAGGAGCGCCGCGCCCACTGCCAGGAATTCATCGACCTTGTGCACCTGACCGGCGCAGAGACGAAGAAGCCGTCGCAGCTTTCCGGCGGTATGCGGCAACGGGTCGGCATCGCCCGCGCGCTCGCGATTGAGCCGCGGATCATGCTGATGGACGAGCCGTTTTCCGCGCTTGACGCACTCACCCGCGGCTCGCTCCAGGATGAGCTTGTCTCGATCGTACATGCGCGCAAGCAAACGAGCTTCATGATCACGCACGATATCGACGAAGCGATCCTACTGGCGGACCGCATTGTTCTGATGACCAACGGCCCCGAGGCGCGGGTCTGTGAGATCGTCGAGAACACGCTGCCGAAGCCGCGTTCAAGAACAAATCTGCATATGCATCCGAATTACTATCCGATGCGAAATCATCTCATTGAGTTTCTGGTCAACCGCTCAAAGAACTTCAAAGAAGAAATCGCGAGCGCGTCCTACGACCCGAAAAAACCGCCAGTTGCTCGGCCAATGGCGGCAGACACAACAGCGGCGCTAGCCGCCCCCCAAACTATCGCGATGTAAGGAGTGAAATGATGATCACCAGGGCTGAACTCACTGAAAAAATCGTCGCACATAAGATCATGCGCGGCGTCAAATGGTCAGACATCGCCGCCGCCGTCGGCCACTCCAAAGAATGGACCACCGCCGCGCTGATGGGGCAAATCTCCCTGACCCGCGATCAAGCCGTCGCCGCAGGCCATGCGTTGGGCCTTAACTTTTCCGAAGAAGAACTCGCGCTGCTGATGACTGTGCCTTATCGCGGCTCCCTGCCGACCGCGGTGCCGACCGACCCGCTGATTTACCGCCTCTATGAGGTCGTGAGCGTCTACGGCACCACCATGAAGGCGCTGATCGAAGAAGAATTCGGCGACGGCATCATGTCCGCGATCGACTTCACCATGGATATCAGCCGCGAGGCCAACCCGGCTGGCGACCGGGTGAAGATCGAAATGACCGGCAAGTTCCTGCCCTACAAAACCTTCTGATCATAGACCTGTCGCCGCCTGCTCGCGGGCGGCGACAGGGCGAATTGAGCCCAATGCCATGAAACCAAGATGAGATAGCCGGCGCGCAAACCAAGAAACGCCTTCACAAGCAAACTCCCGATAAAGGAACTCGCGATGATCAAGCCAAGCAGAAAAGACGTGGAAGAAAACTTCTCACTGACCGATTTAAGCCTGCGAGATTTGTTATGTGGAGCCACGGCAGTTAGCGGCGTTATTTGGGTATTGATTGTAGGTATTATCTAGTGGCGGCCGGGGTACGGAAAAATACGCCCGCCATTCTGAACTGCGACGGGCTCGCCCTGGGCTATCCGGCGCATGAGCTGGCCCATGGGCTCCAGTTTCATGTCCAGCCCGGCGACGTGCTGGCGGTGGTGGGACATAACGGCTCGGGCAAGACGACCTTCGTCAAGACGGTGCTCGGCATGCGCCCGCCGCTCGCTGGGACGCTGAGCTGGCCAAGAGGGCGCCCGCGCGAAATCGGCTATCTCGCTCAACTTTCCGAGTTTGACCGCCGTTTTCCGATCAAGACGCGCGATCTGGCCGCGATGGGCGCTTGGCGCGGCTTCGGCTTTCGCGGCCGGGTGGATGAGGCGACGCGCGCCCGCATCACCATGGCGCTCGAGGCCACAGGCGTCGCTGAAGTCGCAGATCAGCCGATCTACACGCTGTCCGGCGGGCAGCTGCAGCGGGCGCTGTTCTCGCGCGTGATCGTCCAGGACGCGCCGCTCATCCTGCTCGACGAACCCTTCGCCGCCGTCGATCAGCGAACCGAGGCGCAGCTGCTCGATGTGATCGACCAATGGTCGGCCGAGGGGCGCGGGGTGATCCTCGTCGTCCATGACCTCTCCGCCGTGCTGGATCGCTGCAGCCACGCCCTGCTGCTCGGCGGCGGCCGTGGGGTTTATGGCGCGGTGGACGAAGTTCTCACCGTTCAGAACCTGGTCGCGCAAGGCTACATGTCTGAAAGTCAGGCCGCCTGGGCGCCGCGCATCTATCGGGGAACCGAGCTGGAGGCCGGCCATGGCTGAGTTCTGGACCCCGGAATGGATGGAGTTCGCCTTTATGCGCCGCGCCCTGGTGGCGACGACGGCGCTCTCCGCCTCCATCGCGCCGGTCGGCGCCTTTCTGGTTCTGCGCCGCCTGTCCCTCGCGGGCGAGGCGATGGCGCACGCGATCACACCGGGCATCGTGATCGCCTTCGTGGTGGCGGGGCTATCGGTCGGTTCGCTGCTGATCGGCGGGCTGATCGCCGGAATCGGGGTTGCGGCGCTGACCAGCCTGCTCGCGCGGGTCACAATCCTGCGCTCCGACGCCAGCCTCGCCTCGCTCTATCTGATCGCGCTGGCGGTTGGGATCACGATCCTCTCCGCCGCGGGCTCCGCCGTCCCGCTGAAGAGCTTCCTGTTCGGCTCGATCCTCGGCATCGACAACGACTCAATGATCCTGATCGGCGCGGTGGCGACGATCACCCTCTGCGCCTTCGTCGTGTTGCTGCGGCCGCTGATCGTCAGCACGCTCGACCCGACCTTCTTCGAGTCCCAGTCCAAGAACCCGCAGCTGATCGAGCAGATGTTCATGCTGCTGGTGGTGCTGAACCTGCTGGCGGCTTTCAAAACGCTCGGCACGCTGATGGCGGTGGGGCTGATGATCCTGCCCGCAACGTCAGCGCGCTACTGGTCGGCGACCATCACCGGCCAGCTGCTGATCGGCTTTGCTTTCTGCCTCGGCAGCTGCTGGGCCGGCCTGCTGATTTCATTCTACGCGCCGGAGACGCCGTCGGGCCCCTGCATCGTGCTCGTTGCGGGCGTGATTTTCGTCATCAGCCTGCTTTTCGCGCCACTCGGCCTGCGCGCCGGCCTGAAGTCGGTCGCCGCTAAAACACGGGCGCGCTCCTCCGAAAATGTTCAGCAATCCAAGGAGATACAGCATGAGATTCCTTAGATGGATGCTTGCCGCGGCGCTGGTGTTTACGCCGCTGGCCGCAACGGCGAAGCCGATCAAAATCGTCGCCAGCTTCTCGATTCTCGGCGACATGGTCAAAGTGGTCGCCGGCGATATGGCCGAAGTGACGACCATCGTCGGCCCAGACGCCGATGCGCATGTCTACACGCCCAGTGTGCAAGACGCCCGCGCTGTCGCCGAGGCGGATGTAATCTTCGTCAATGGGCTTGGATTTGAAACCTGGTCGAAGACGCTGATCGAGACCTCGGGATCGAAGGCGGCGGTGTTCGTCGCCACCGAGGGAATCACGCCGCTGCTCGTCGAGGGCGAAGTTGATCCGCATGCGTGGAACGCCTTGCCCAACGGCGTGATCTATGTGCGCAACATCGCCAAGGGGCTCGCCAAGGTCGATCCGAAGAACGCCGCGAAATACGACGCCAACGCCGAGGCCTACATCGTCAAGCTGATGGCGCTGCATAAGGAGACGACCGCAGCGCTCGCCAAGCTGCCGGCCGACCGCCGCACCGTCGTCACGGCCCATGACGCGTTTGGCTATCTCGCGAAGGCCTATGGTCTCGAATTTCTGGCCCCGGTCGGCATCGATACCGAAGCCGAACCCTCCGCCCGCGATCTCGCCAAGCTGATCAAACAGATCAAGGAGCAGAAGGTCGCCGCACTGTTCGTCGAGAACATCACCAGCCCGGCGCTGGTGGAGCAGATCGCCAAGGAAACCGGGCTGTCGATCGGCGGCCGGCTGTTTTCCGACGCGCTTTCAGAACGCGGCGGCCCCGCCACCAGCTACCTCGCCATGTTCCGGCACAATCTCGACGCGCTCGTCGCCGCGTTGAGCCCGACCTCGTGAGCGGCGGCTGACCACCGCGCCGCGCGACGGCTTCCCCCGGAGCGCGGCGCATCGATATTTTCACGGAGATTGACGCATGACCACATCGCAGAAAAGAACGCCAGTGACCCTGCTCACCGGCTATCTCGGCGCCGGCAAGACGACCTTGCTGAACCGAATTCTTACCGAGGAGCACGGCAAGAAATTCGCTGTGATCGTCAATGAATTCGGGGAGACCGGGATTGATAATGATCTGGTGATTGGCGCCGATGAAGAAGTCTTTGAGATGAACAACGGCTGCATCTGCTGCACTGTGCGCGGCGATCTGATCCGGATCCTCGGCGGCTTGCTCGATCGCGCTGAAAAGTTCGATGGCGTCATCATCGAAACAACGGGCCTTGCCGACCCTGGTCCGGTCATTCAAACCTTCTTCGTTGATGAGGAAATGCGCGACAGGCTGCAACTTGACCAGGTTGTGACAGTCGTCGACGCCGCACATTTCTTGGACAGGGTTGATGAAAGCCATGAGGCCGAAGAACAAACCGCCTTCGCGGACCTGATTATTCTAAACAAGATTGATCTTGCGGACGCCGAAAGGCTTGCAGCCACCAAAGCGAAAATCGCGACGCTCAATCCGCATGCGCAGCTCATCGAAACCACTAACAGCGCCGCGCCAATTGACGCGCTTATTGATCGAGCCGCTTTTGATCTGGACCGGCTGCTGGCGATCGAGCCCGGCTTTCTGGAAGAAGATCCAGAAGACCATGAGCATGATGACACGGTCGGCAGCGTCTCGCTGAGCTCGACTACGCCACTCGACGCGCGCGCATTTTCGGAATGGATGCGGGCGCTGGTGCGTGAACATGGTCCGTCGATCTTCCGCTCAAAGGGCATTCTCGCCTTCTCAGATTCCCCCAAGCGATATGTTTTTCAGGGCGTTCATATGGTGATGGACAGCCAATGGGGCGCCGAATGGCGACCGGACGAGGCCCGCGAAAGCCGGCTCGTATTCATCGGCCGCAACCTGCAGCCCGCGATGCTGAAACAAGGCTTCGAAGGCTGCCGGGCAAAGGTGGCCGCCTGAGATGAGCATCACAATTGAAAAAGATCATGGCGCGGAGCAAATCGCGCCAGGCGTCGCCTCCCGCGAAAGCCATGTCGGCGCAAACGTGACCACATTGGCCGCGCTCAAGAACGGGTGCGCCGCCGGCCTCGGGGATGGTCGGGTGCTGACAATCAGCGCCGACGGCGTCGCGGAACGCGCTCAACACTCCGGAGCGGTTACGGCGATCGCGGCGACAGCGGACGACGGGGTCGTCTCAGCCGGTCAAGACGGCCTGGTGCTGCTCACCCGCGCCGATGGCGGACAAATGACGCTTATTGACGCCAAGGGCGAATGGATCACCGCAGCCGCCCACAGCGTGGCGAATGGGCTCACCGCCGCCGCCTATGGTAAAAACATTGTTGTCGCCGGCCCGGACGGGCTGGTCGGACGCTTCACCGATCATCCGAGCAGCGTCGCCGACCTGTGCTTTTCTCCCGCGGGCGATCGGCTGGCCGTAAGCCGTTATGATGGCGTGACGATCTGGAGCATGACAGATGCGGCGGCCCCAATCGAATTGAGCTGGAAGGGCTCCGCGGTTGCGGTTTCCTGGTCTCCTGACGGCCGCTACATCGCCGCAGCGACGCAGGATCGGGAGCTGCACGCCTGGGATATGGTCACGGGCAAGGACTATCGACTTGGCGGCTTCAAAGCCAAGCCGCGCCAAATCGCCTGGAGTGATGACAGCGCCTATCTTCTCAGCTCCGGCGCTGACGTTATCGCGTCCTGGCCGATCGCCGGCGGACCGGGCGCATTTCCGCCGGTTGAAATCGGCTATGTCTGCGATTCGTCCGTCTCGGCCGTGGCCGGCGGCCCGATCAAGCGGCTCGCCGGCGGCTTCACCAATGGCGCGATCCTGATCGGCGACGCAACAAAGGGCGACGCCATGATCGCGCGCGCTGGCGTCGCTGGCGACCCAGACGCTGAAATCACCCGGCTCGCCTGGGACGCAGACCATCGGCGACTGTATTTCGGCGCACGCAACGGTGCGCTGGGCCTGGTCTTGGTCACGCGTTAAGTCTTTGTTTTGACGCGAGCGCACGCCGATCCTGGCCTCAGTCCGATTGGCGCCCTACCCCGCCAACGAAAAAGCCGCCCGCCATTAGATTGCGGCGGGCGGCGATCGTCGTCTCTTGCTTGAAGCGCAGGCGTCAGCCGACGCCTAATAGTGCGGGCAGGAACAGGATGATGCCCGGGAACGCCACCAGCGCGGCGATGGTGAGCGCATCGGCGACAAAGAACGGCGCCGCCCCGCGGAACACTTGCTGCACCGAGATGTCCGGCCGTACGCCCGCGACAACGAAGCAATTCAACCCGATCGGCGGCGTAATCAGACAAAGCTCCGCCATCTTGACCACCAGAATGCCGAACCAGATCGCGCAGGCCGCCCCTGACATGCCGAAAGCGCTGTCGGCGGCGCTCACACTCTCCCCCCCATTCAGAGCCATCACCGCCGGATACACCACGGGCAAGGTCAGCACGAGCATGCCGATCGCATCCATGAACATGCCCAGCACCGCGTAGGCGAGCAGGATGAGCACCAGCGTCAGCATCGGGCTTTGATCCAGCGAGCTAATCCACTCGGAAAAGGTGCCAGGCAGATCCGCAAAACCGAGGAAGCGGACATAGACCAACACGCCCCAGATCACCGCGAAGATCATCGCCGACAGTTTCGCGGTCTCCATCAGCGCATCCTTCAGCTGCGCCCAGTTCATGCCGCGCAGCAGCGCCATCACCAACACGACGGCCGCGCCGAGCGCGCCGCCTTCGGTTGGGGTGCCCCACGCATCGCCGCCGAACGGGTTGTAGATGAAGATGATGATCAAGAATACGACCAGGAAGATCGGCATCGCTGGCGGCAAAGACGCGAAACGCTCGCGCCACGTGAACCCAGAAACCGGCGGCCCGATATTCTTGTTGATCATCGCCATGCCGATGATCAGCCCTGCATAGATCAGCGCTGAGAACACGCCGGGCAGAAAGCCGGCGAGCAGCAACCGGCCGACATCTTGCTCAACGATAATCGCGTAGATCACCAGGATCGCCGAAGGCGGGATCAGCGATGCGAGCGTTCCCGCGGCTGCGACAACCCCGGCGGCGAAGCTCTTCGAATAGCCGATCTTGAGCATCTCGGGGATCGCGATCCGCGCAAACACGGCCGACGTCGCGACCGATGCGCCGGACACGGCCGCAAACCCCGCCGTTGCGAAGACGGATGACACGGCCAGCCCGCCGGGCACCCAACCAATCCACTTCTTCGCCGCATCAAACAGCGCCCGCGTCATCCCCGCATAGTAGGCGAGATAGCCGATCAGGATAAAAATCGGGATCAGCGACAGCGCATGCGCCGAAATCTTCGAATGCGGCACTTGCCCGGCAATGCCCACCGCGACTTTCAACGCCCAGAAAAACTGCTCCGGATCATAGCCTTTCTTGGACCAAAAGATCCAAACCAACCCAACCACGCCGGCGATGGCGGCGGCGAACGCCACCCGCACGCCGAGCAGAACGCAAACAAACAGCCCGCCGGTGACGATCAGGCCGATATCAATCGCTTCCATACCAGCCTCCTATGTTTGATCGGCGCCGGAGACATGCGACGCCTCCCGCGCGGCTTGCTCCGCCGCGCTCTCGATCATCGGCGCGGCGACGGGACGGTCGAGCCCCAGCAGCGTCGCCCGACCATAGGCCCACAGCTGCACCACCAGCCGCAGCGACATCACAATGAACGCGACCGGCGCCAACAGCTTGGAAGGCCATGTCGGCAAGCCGATATCCATTGTGCTGTCCGAGCTCCAAAGCGGCTGGGCGAAGTCGAAGCTGCGCAGGAAATGGAGCCAGGAGCCCCAAGCGAGCAGCAGGCAAACCAGCAGCGTGATAAAGACGCCCAGCCACTCGACGGCCCACAGCGTTCGACCACGCAGGACGCCGATCAGGATGTCCATGCGGATATGGCCGCCCACCCGCTGCATATACGCCATCCCCATAAAGGCGATCAGCGGCATAATTTGCGTGATGTAGTCAATATATCCCGGCAGAGGATGGTTGAAGAAGTTCCGACCGCCGACCGAGATCACGGCGAGAACCATCAGAGAGAAAACGGCGAATCCGCTCAACAATGCAAGCACGGCCTCGAAGCGATTAAGACCGCGATCGATCCGGCTGAGCGTAGACCCGTCCTCAAGAACAGAGGCGGCGCCGGCCATTAGGCAAAGTCCTTATAAAAAGGCGCCGCCGACCCACGAAAAGATCGGCGGCGCGCATGTGCCAGAGCGTTATTTGTGCTCAGCGATCAGCTTCAGAGCGAAATCATACAGCTCCTTCGCTGGAAGGCCTTTGGCCGCATTGGCCTTTACCCATTCTTCAGCAGCAGGGCCTGCGACGTCTTTCTTCAGCTTCGCAATCTCATCTTCTGAGAAAGTGACGGTCGCGATGCCTTTTTCGGCCAGAAGCGGGCCCCAGCGGGTCATCGTCTTGCCGTTGTAGAACGACAGGTAATGGTCCAACGCCTCATCAACTGCGCCCAGCAGGATCTTGCGGTTTTTCTCCGACAGGCCTTTCAGCGCGTCTGTATTCACCACAACGGGGCAGTTCAAGGTGCCTGGGTTCAGGTTCGTGGTCCACCATTTCGCCACTTCCACCACGCCGAAGGACATGTGGGCGTGCGGCGCAAAAGCGGCGGCTTTGATGACGCCGCTATCCAGCGACGGGCGCACTTCCGACGCGGTCATCGAGGTTGGCACGCCGCCGATCGCTTTCATTGCACGGCCGATACCGCCGGTCGCGCGGATTGGCATGCCTTTCAGGTCAGCCAGCGACTTCGGCGCTTCGCCAGCGCCCGCCAGATTGTATTGCGGCAGGGGCGACGGCATCAGCAGCGTGGCGCTCCAGCGGGCGAGATCTTTAACGACGGCGGGATGCTTGTAGTACGCCATCGAAACTTTGCGCTCTTGCGCGAGGGACCCCACGCCAAGGAACGGCAGATCCAGCACCATCAGGGTCGGGTTTTTGTCCGGATGGTAGGCGGCGCAGAACTGCGCCATCTCGAAAGCGCCGATTGAGATGCCATCGAGGTTTTCGCGGTTCTTCGACAGGCCGCCATAGGAAATTTTCAGCTCGAACTCGCCGCCCGAGCGCTCAGCGACCAGTTCAGCAAGTTTTTCAACATGTTCGGTGAAGGCCCGGCGCTTACCCCAGAGCGAAACGTTCCAGGTGGTTTTGGCGGCTGCTTCCGCGACAAAACCAAAAGCGGCCAAGCCGCAGAATGCTGCGGCGATCGTGCGTTTCATCGATATCCTCCCGGTTTATAGGATTATGCCGCAACGCTAGTGGCGCCGATCACCGCAAAGCAATGAGGAAATCCGCGCGCACGCCGTGTCGAGCGCTGCGGAATTCCGCAGGCGCGGGGTTGATCTATCGAGCCCCTGTGGTATATGTCCCGATGGATAAGCTGGGCAGGGAGGGGCGAAACGCCAATGTCTACAGTGTCGATCTGGAGTTTGCTGGGCTCATTGCTGTCGGGCGTGTTGGTCACAGTTGCGATCAGCTGGCTTGCCAGCTGGGGCGGCAAACTCTCGAAGAAGAGTGTGGTTATTCTGACGATTATCGCGGCGCTCATCTTTATGTTCACACATCCCGACGGTCGTCCGGCGGGGATTACGTTCGCGCGTGTCCTCGGGGCGGCGACGCTTGGCGCATGGATGGCCTATGTGGCATTCGTAGCGGATGCGCGGGACGTCAGCAGCGGCTCAAGGCGCCTATTTAACATCATCATGACGCCGGTCGTGATGATCCCAACGGATCTGGCGCTGTCGGTGGTGACCGACGCCGTGTTCGCGTCACCGGACTTCTCCGACCGCTTGCCGTCAGACGATGCGTTTCTCGTTCTGCTCGGGATCTCCGCCGTGGTTTCGGGGCTGATTGTCGTTGCGATCGGCCGCGCTCGGAGGCGAGTGTTGATTGCAAAGGCGGAAACGGCGTCCCGTCCGCTGGCGGCGCAGTCATAACAGCTCGGTCTTGTCCAGCCCCAGCTTGACGATCTTCTCGTTGAGCGTGCGCCGCCCTATGCCAAGCGCTTCGGCCACAGCGTCCATCCGGCCGCCATGGCTGCGGATCGCCCGGCCGATCAGCTGCCGCTCAAAGGCCGCCACCGCTTCGCGCAGCGTCTCGGGCGCGTCGCCGACATCGCCGTCTCGCCCGATCGACGTCGACACGGACCCGCCGCCGCGCTTCGCCGATAGAACGCGACGTTCCGCGACATTACGCAGCTCGCGGACGTTTCCCGGCCAGTCATGCGCCATCATCGCCGCGATATCCTCTGCAGCCAATTCAGGTTCGTCGATCTCATAAAGTCGGGCGTAATGCGCCGCAAAGTGGTGAAACAGCAGCGGAATATCCTCACGCCGCTCGCGCAGCGGCGGCACGTCCAAAATCACCGCCCCGAGCCGATAGAACAGATCCTCACGGATTGCGTTGGTCGTCGTCGCCTGATCCAACGGCGCGTTGGAGGCCGAGATCACGCGAATATCCACCTGCCGCACCCGGCCGCTCGCCGCCACAAATTCTCGGGTTTCGATCGCGCGGAGAAACTTGGCCTGAGCCTCGGCCGGGCAAGCGCCAACTTCGTCCAGGAAGAGTGATCCCCCATCCGCACGCAGCATTGCGCCAGGCTCGCCGCCGGGCCCTTCGAACATATGCGCGTCAAACGCGTCGACCGGGATCGCCGCGCAATTCAGCGCGACGAAAGGCTGATCCGCGCGCTGGCTCAAATCATGCAACGCCCGCGCGACCAGCTCCTTGCCGACGCCGGTTTCGCCCAGGATCATCACATTCGTCGGCAACGGCGCCAGATCAATCAACGCCTCGCGCAGCTTTTGCATCCGCGGGGTCGCGCCAAGCATGATCTTATCAATCTGCGACAGGCTCGCCAATCGCTCCCGTAGTCGCGCGGCGTTCAGCGACAGCCGGTGCTTATCGGCCGCGTTCCGCAAAACGACAAGAAAGCGCCGCGGATCAAAGGGCTTCTCGATAAAGCTGTAGGCGCCGGCGCTCATCGCCTCAACCGCTGTCGGCACGTCGCCATGGGCGGAGATCAATACGACAGGCGGCGAGTCAATGGGCAAGGATCGCAACAGCTCCAGCCCGCTCATCTTTGGCATACGCACGTCAAAGACGAGAACATCCGGCTCAAATGCTGCGGTTTCCTTCAACGCAACCGTCGGATCAGACAGGACCAAAGCCGTCCACCCCGCTGCTTCCAGCAACTGCGCCAGCGAGCCGCGCATCACCGCATCGTCTTCCACCACCAATACGCGACGGCCCGCGTCGCTCTCCGCATCTTGTTTCATTGCGCAGCCTCATGGATGGGCGCATCGCCTGGCGTGCTTGCGCACATCTGCTTGATACGCAGCGAGAAGCACGCGCCCCCGCCGCGCGTGGTATAGGCGCTCAGCTCGCCCCCATGCTCACGCATGATCGCCGCCGTGATCGCCAGTCCCAGCCCCATCCCTTTGCCGGATGGCTGAGTGGTGTGAAAGGGCTCCTGGAGTTCCTCCAGGCTCTTTTCCCCGAGCCCAAGTCCCGTATCCGTCACGCTTAAGATCGCCCATTCGCCCTCCACCCCGATGGAGAGGGTAATGTGTTTATCCTCGCTCTCCTCCATCGCGGCGATCGCGTTTCGCATCAGGTTTACGAGCGCCTGCTCCAGCCGCGTCCGATCCCCTTGCACATGCACGCGCTGGGGCGCGCTCTCAATGCGGAGCGCGACGCCGCCCGCCGCCAGATCATGAGCGAGCAGCAGCTTGGCGCCTTCGACCACCTCATCAAGTCCGACAAGGTCCGATCGGGAGGGGGCGGGATCCGCGAACTGTTTCAACTGCCGGGTAATACGCTCCATCCGCTGCGCAATGCTGGTGAGATGCGCGATCGCCGCTTGCTGCGCGCCAGGATCGCGCGTCATCTCCGCCGCCGCCAAGTAATTGCGCATCGCCGAAATCGGCTGCCCCAACTCGTGGGTGACAGCGGCCGCCAGCTGCCCCAACGCCGCCATTTTCGTAGCGCGCGCCAGCTCCTTTTGCGCCTGCTCCAACGCCAGATTGGTCCGGCGCAGCGCCCGCCGATGCTGCTGCGATGAGGATAGAGCGCGCTTCAAGCGCGCCGAACGCCATAACGCAGCGATGAGAAGCAGGGCTGTAAATACGATCGCGCCGGCGATCGCCGTCAGCGCCGCGCTCTGCGCGGCGCGGCTGTCATCGAGCAGATAGTGCAGCCGCCAGCCGAGACGTCCAATGTCAACCTGCGCATGCAGATAGTCCAAGCCATTCATCCGCCAGCGATTTGCGCCAGTGCGGCGCCATGCTAACCGGGACAGCGGCTGATCGAGAAATTGGCGCGCCGCCCGAATGACGCCAAGGCGCGCGGCCGCGATGGGCTCGAGCGTCCTGTAAATCTGGGCCGGATCCGAGGAAAGAATGATCACCCCATCCCCATTCGCGACCAGCACGCTCTCGCCACCGGCGCGCCACGCCGCTTGCAACGGATGGAGATCCACTTTGACGGCCAGAACCCCCAGCACGACGCCCTTCCGATCGCGCAGGGCGTTGGCGATAAAATATCCGGGGCGCTTGGTCGTCGCTCCGACCGCATAATACTCGCCTCGCCCGCCAGCGAGCGCCGTACGAAAGTAGGGGCGGAACACATAGTTTCGTCCGACAAAGCTTTGCGGCGTCGCATAGTTCGACGCCGCCAATGTCAGCCCGCGCGTATCCATCAGATAGAGCGCATCGATATCTGAAGCGGCGACAATGTCGGCGAACCGCCGGTTCAGAGCATCCACATCCGAGCGCTCCGCAAGCCCGATGATCGTTGGGTCGCTGGCCAAAATCTGTGGCAAATGCTGCACCTGCCGCAGGGCGCTGACCAGCGTGCTTCGGTACAGCGCGGCGCGGGCGGCCGCCCGCTCCAGCTCTCGCGCTTCGTAGGATGCATATGAGATCAGGAAGGTCGCCACCGTCGTTGCAGCGGCGGCGAACGCCCAAAGGAACCAGCTTTTTCTCAATGCGCGCAAGGCGGCCATGGCGATCTCGCAAGAAGGGCCCTCTTCCCCAGGCCCGCTGCAGTATCCCCCGCGTTCCGCACTATCCTCTAAATTCGACGACGCAAACCCGCACCGTCTTCTTCGCGCTGAGTTTGGGCCGTCGCGGCGCTTCGCCGAACTGTCGACTGCCGGCGAAGAACCAGCTTTCAAGCGCTTGCCCCTCCGCCAAGCGGATCTCGCGCGGGCTGATGTCGAGCGCAACGCCGCTGCTGACCAAGTGCAACCGCCCGCCTGGCGCCACGTCCCGGCCGGAAAGGGACGCGCCGATCGGCAACACCTTCAGTTTTCGCGGCGCGTCGGCGGCCTCGAGCGCGGCCAAGAGGAACGCCGCTCGCGGCGGCCGGGCAAACAAACGGCCGCCGCTGGGCACCGTGATCGCCGTGATCGCCCGCAACGCATGCACCTTTTTCTCGCCATCAGCCTTGATGATCAAACGCCACCCGCAGGCCGTCGCCGGCGCGCCCAACGCCGCCAACGCCACACCAGCCGCAATCGCGACCCGCCATCCCTTCATTCGCGCCTCCCTATCGCCAAGCCGCGAACCGCCCGCGAGCGAAGGGCGCTGGCGACAGAGTTCCGACCTGGGCGGGGAGCTTAGCGCACCATGACGCAACCTTCGACCCTTGGCGTGGCGACAATCACGGCTTCTAGCGACGCGCCGCTCACATCTGCGATAACGCGGCTGGCGGCGTTGAGCCGGCCGTCCTTCGGCGCCGCGGCCATCGCATCGCGCAGCTCTGCTTCGATCTGTTTATAATCGTACCGCCGCAATTTACGGGCGAGCACGAATAACTTGAGCTGGCGATCGCCATCCCCGCGCGGCGGCGGGGTGATCGGGATCCGACCGCCGAAGCGCACCACCCCGTCGCCACCGCGCGCCAACCTCCCCTCGGGCGGCAACAGCGCCGCCGGATACAGCTTGGCGTCGCCATCCTCGGTCACCCCGACGATTATCCCCTCATAGGCCTGAGCCGGCGCGGTCGTCGGACCGATTTCCGCCAGAACCGTCAACTCTTCGCCCCAGCCGACCCGCAGCACGCCATCGCGCCCTCGACATTCGGGCAACGCTGCGCCATCGCCGTCCAAATGGTTATATGCGGTTCGCAATGGCGTCGTCGCCTCAGCGCCGCCAGGGCCCTTCAGCGCGCCAAATCGAAGATCGGTCGGCTGTGACAGCCATATCGCCACCGTCAGCGCCATCGCGCCGCAAAGGACGCCAAAGCCCAGCCCCAACCGCGCCAACCACTCCTTGGGATGCGAAGCCGGCCGCGGCCCCAGACGCTTAACCGCCTCATTCAGCGACCGCGCCGGCGCGACGACAACAGATGATCCGACGGCCTTCGCCGCAGCCTCGAGTGAGGCGACAGCCCCGGCATGGGCCTCCAAGAACGGCCGCCCATCCATCGAGAGCGCAGGAGTCGCCAAGACCAACCCGTCGGACCAAGGCCCGCCGCGATGCTCCTCTAAGAAACGCCCGAGCGCGGCGAGCTTTTCATCGACACCCGCCACCGCCTTGATTGGAATTGCGGCGAAATCGGCGTCGCTTGGCCCGCCTTCGGACAGCGCGCCCGTCGCCGCAACCACCTGGCGCCGACATCGATGTTGACGCATGAGGATCGCCAGGGCGAGGCCAAGTTCGGCGCTGGCGCTGTTGGCCTCATCCAGCCCGTCGAATTCTTTATCGACCGCAGGCGTCAACACGGTATCGACCGGCGCAGGACGCAGCAGACGCCCTTTCGCCATTGACAGCGCCGCCAAGCGCCGCGCCGCTGCGCGCGCGACCCTCCCCGCCGAATAGAGTCCGCAATCGAGCAGATCCTGCAGCGCCGGATCAACAGCCTCAGAACGCTTGTCTCCGCGGGGCGGCCCAGCTTCGACAACGCCGACACGCCCACCGTCTCCCGCCAGCAAAACCAGCGCGATCGGCGACGGCTCGACCGCGCTCATGGGGCCTCAACGAAATCGATATGAAACCCGTCAGCCAGGCTCCCAACGACGGCGGTGTTTGCGGACAGCAACAGCCGGGCTCGGCCGCGCGGATCAAACCGAAACGCGTAATCGACCGACATATCGGCGCTGATAAATCGCGCCTTGCGCCCACCGAGGCGCCGCAACGCCGGCAGCCCCAGCGCCTGCAGATCCACCGTCACGCCGTCGAACGATTTTGCGAAGCGCACTTCGATGGCGGGGTCGCCCGGATTAACCCTCTTTTCAGGAAGCTCCCGCACTTGGCCGATATCAGCAGCCAGAGAAGCGAACTTGATCCGGGTCACGATCGGCGCTGGCTCAGCCTCGCCCGGTTCGTCGCTGAGCTCATCGCCCAGGCGCGCAAGCCTAATGCGAAGGGCGTCGCTCGCCCGTCTGAGCGCATCGCGCGCGTCACTATCATCCGTTGGCGTACTCATGTGACCTCTCTCACCTCCCCCTCAGCAGACAAGGCGCGCTCCGCTTCGATCTCTCGCACCTCGCGGATCAGCGCCTGACTCACCTTGTCGGTATGCGCGACGAACGCCGCCTTGTTGTCGAAACGCGCCCGAATGTTCGGCCGACGCCAAAGCGCCGTCAGGTTCGCCCCCTCCGCGACAGCGGCGAGGAGATCGAGGTCAAACGGATCGATGCGGCCCCGCGCACGAAAGAGCTCGATCGCGTCCAACATCTCTTCCTTCGTCGCCTGCTTGTCCGCGATCGGCGCACGGGGCTCCGGCGCTTCGTCAAGCGGTTCAAACCGCGGCCCGCCGCCGACTGGCGCGCACATCGCCCGGCCGATGTCGGACGCGAAGAAGGCGTCGAGATCGTCAAACCCCGGCACCGGAACGCGTCGCCACGCCGCCGCCAGAGCGTCTTGGTCCGGCCTCGGGCCGGCGGCGCTCATGAGTATGCCGACATCGCGGGCGCGATTGATCGAGAGATCCTCAATCCATTCCGGGGGCGAGAGCCCCAGACGGCGAATCGAATTCCATCGCTCATCCGCCGTCTCAATAAGTTGGATCATCAAATAGGAAAAAGCCAACGCTTCGTCGCCTTCCAGCGGGCGCATCACGCTGGGAATGAGGCTCAGCGCCGACCAAACCGACAGCGTCTCGGGCGTCGGGGCGGCGGCGTCGCCGATGATCAGCATCAAGGGGCCCTGCTCTCGCCGCAGCGCCGCGCCGCGCCGTCCCACCGCGGGATCGGGCGCGCGCTTCTCAAACTGGGCCAGCCGCGCATACAGCCCTTGCGCCGGGCCCTGCGCGGCGGCCGCGGAGTCGCTCGGGCGCCGCTCCAATCGCGCCGGCCCAAATTCGGGACTGCGCCGGACGAGCGCCTCCAGCAGATCATGCGCCTTATGCCGGTCGCGCGAGGAATGGATCTCCAGCGGCCGCTCCATGACCGCGTCGAACCACCGGGCGACGCCGTCTTCCCGATCGCTCATGCGATCTGGGTTCAGCCCCATGGTCCGCAGGCCGACGAGCTTCAACACATAGCCCCCGCCGCGCCCCCGGAGCAGCGTTTGCTCCAGCCTAAGAAACAGCCGCCAAGGGTTGATCCGCACCAATCCATCATCGTCACGCTTATTGAGCAGATGCGCGATATGCTGCGCGAACGGCATCGCAAGCGGATTTGGCATTCCACTTCCCCTCCAATTGCGGGCGCGGCTCCGCATCGCCCCGCCCTTCGTAATTCAGCACTCTCCGCCGCACAGACCGATAGAGTAAAGACTAGATTCGATGGTCGGGAAGGAGGCGATGATGCGCACCGAGGTGAAGTTATGGTGTTGGGCGGGGGTCGCCCTCACAGCAGCGCTGCTTGCTCTATGGGTCGCGCCGGCGCGCGCGGAAAAGCCGGCGCGATTAGCGATTGTAATCGGCAACGGCGCCTATGAGAGCGCGCATCTCCCGCGCCTGCCCAACCCGACCAATGACGCGACGGACATCGCCCGCACGCTCAGAGGCCTCGGCTTCGAGACGACGTTGCATCTCGATCTTTCCACCCGAGACATGGTGGCGCAGCTGCGCCGGTTTCGCGCGGCGCTGCGCAAAAAACGGGTTGAAATCGCCGCGGTGTTTTTCGCCGGCCACGCCATTCAGTCGCAAGGGGAAAGCTATCTGTTCGGCGTCGACGCGGATCCACGGGCGCTGTCCGACCTGCGGCGCGACGCGGTCTCCGTCTCTGAGTTGATGAGCCATCTGCGGGGGGTGGCGGGCCTTCGGCTGGTGATCCTCGACGCCTGCCGGGATAGCGGGATGGTGTCCTATCTGGCCGGCGGCGAGCCGCGGCTTGCGCGCTCCGCCGGGCTGGAGCGCGGGTTGGCCCGTTTTCCAAAGGCGGCCGAGACCCGCGACGCGCTGATCGCCTACGCCACCGCGGCCGGCAAAACGGCGGAGGACGGGCGCGCGCGCAACAGCCCCTACACCGCCGCTTTGCTCAAAATCTTGCCGACGCCGGGGATTGAGATTGACGAAGCCTTCCGTCGGGTGCGCTCGGCCGTGCTGACGGCGACGCGCCGCAGCCAGGCGCCGGATCATCAGAGCCAGCGCGGGGCGCGCAACTACTATCTGGCCGGCGCCGCGACATCAGCCCCCCTAGCGGAGCCTGCTGCGCCGCCGCCTGCGCCGCGCCCAGACGCTGGGGCGACGTTCGAAGCGCGCCTGCGCGCAGCTGGCCGCGCCGGCGCGACGGAATGCGCAGGATGCCCGGAGATGGTCGCGATCGCCGGCGGCGCGTATCTGATGGGCGCGCCAAAGACCGAGACGCTCAAACGCCGGCGTGAGGAGCCTCAGCATCGCGTTCGGTTGAAGAGCTTCGCAATCGGGCGCACGGAAATCACGGTCGGGCAATATCGGCGTTTTGTCGCGGCGACCAAGCGCAAAACCGGTCCAGGGTGCTGGATTGTCGTCGACGGATCGCATCGCGAAAGCCCGACGGCGACATGGGACTCTCCGGGCTTCGCGCAAACGGACGCTCATCCCGTCACCTGCATCTCGTGGCGCGACGCCCAGGCCTACGCCGCGTGGCTCTCCCGCAGCACCGGCGCGCAGTATCGGCTGCCGACCGAAGCGGAATGGGAGTACGCCGCGCGGGCGGGGACGACAACGCGCTACCCTTGGGGGCATCCGGCCCCGGCAGGCTGCCCCTATGCGAACGTGTCGGACGAAACCGCCCATGCGCGCTACTCGAAATGGATCTTCCTCGATTGCGCGGACGGCTTCGCGCACACCGGGCCCGTCGCCTCCCTGAAGCCAAACGGCTGGGGCCTGTTCGACATGATCGGCAACGTCAATGAATGGGTCGCAGACTGCGCCCACAGCAGCCATAAGGGCGCCCCAACAGATGGCGGCGCCCGGCTCGGCGGCTGTGACCGGCCAAAGGCGGCGATTATCCGTGGCGGCGGCTGGACCTCCTTTCCGGGCAACATTCGCAGCGCCTGGCGCGCAGGGCTCGCGCGGACGTCAAAATCCAGCTCGGTCGGTTTTCGGGTCGCGCGCAGTCTGCTTGAGTAGCGGCGCGCGCGGCCGCCAGCGCTGCAAAAAACGCAACGGTCCGTCGCAAACATAGCAGAAGACAGCATCAGCCTCAGCTCGCAATCTGGGTTCGCACTCACCGCCCGATCCGGTTGACCGCCTTCGGCGACCCGCGCCGACGCGCCGTTTTGGGCTCCTGCGAATTAGGAGAGCCGAACCGATGTCATCCTCGACCTTCTCACGCCGCAGCCTTCTGAAAAGCGGCGTCGCCCTGGCCGGCGCCGCAACACTCGGCGGCTACGCGCCCAGCGCCGCAGCGGCCGGCAAGCTGACCGTTGGCTTCATCTATGTCGGGCCAAAGGACGACTATGGCTACAACCAGGCGCATGCCGAAGGCGCAGCTGCCGTCAAAGCGATGGACGGGGTCACCGTCGTCGAAGAGGAGAATGTTCCGGAGACGGTCGCAGTGCAGAAATCGATGGAGTCGATGATCAATTTCGACGGCGCCACGCTGCTGTTCCCCACGTCCTTCGGCTATTTCGATCCCCACATTCTGAAGCTCGCGCCGAAATACCCCAAGCTGCGTTTCGAGCATTGCGGCGGGCTGTGGAGCGCCGACAAGCACCCGACCAATGTGGGTAGTTACTTCGGCTATATCGGCATGGGCCAGTATCTGAACGGCGTCACCGCCGGCCATGCGACCAAGTCGAAGAAAATCGGTTTCGTTGCGGCGAAGCCGATCCCGCAGGTTCTGCTCAACATCAACTCATACCTGCTCGGCGCGCGCTCGGTTGATCCCTCCATTACCTGCCAGGTGATCTTCACCGGCGAGTGGTCCCTCGCCGTCAAGGAAGCGGAAGCGACGAACGCCCTGGCCGATGCAGGGTGCGATGTCGTCACCTGCCACGTCGACGGTCCGAAAGTGGTGATGGAGACCGGCAAAAGCCGAGGCATGTTCCTCAACGGCTATCACGCCAACCAGTCGCCGCTTGCGCCAGAAAAATACCTGACGGGCGCGGAATGGAATTGGGCTTCCGTCTATGAGGGCATGGTCAAGGCGACCATGGCCGGCAAGCCGATTGACAACTTTGTCCGCGGCGGTCTGGCGGAGGGCTTCATCAAAATGTCGCCGCTCGGCCCTGGCGTGTCGGACGCGGCGCGCAAGCAGTTTGAAGCGACCAAAGCCGACATCCTGAAAGGCGGGTTCGCCGTGATCAAAGGCCCGATGAAGGACAATAAGGGCAATGTCATCGCCAAGGCTGGCGAAGCGTTCGCGGAAACCGACGTGAAGCTGGAGAGCATGGACTATCTCGTCGAAGGCGTCATCGGCTCGACTTCGTAAGGACCGGCTCATGGCGATCGCCGATCGGGAAAACTTAGCCGAAAAACAGCACGGCGCGCGGCGGTTCATCGCCGTCGACGGCTTCCTCGCCGGGCTCGCCCGGCGATCGGAGGCGATCGCCATACCGCTCGGGGCGCTCGCCCTTGGATTGTTGGCTTTCGGCGCTTTTCTCGCCACTCAAGGCAAATCGCCGTCGGAGTTCTACGCGCTGGTCTATAAAGCCGGTTTCGGCACATGGTTTTCTTGGCAAAACACCCTGTCGCGCACGGCGCCGCTGCTTTTTGCGGCGCTGTGCGTCGCGCTGCCGGCCCGGCTGGGCCTGGTCGTCATCGGCGGCGAGGGCGCAATTGTGCTGGGCGGGGTCGCTGCGGGCGGGGTCGCCGCTGCGCTCAGCCCGCTCCCCGGCCTGCTGGCGATCCCCTTGATGATGATGGCGGGCGCGATCGCGGGCGGCCTTTGGATCGGCGCCGTTGGCGCGCTTCGACATTACCGCGGCGTCAATGAGACGATCGCCAGCCTATTGATGGCCTATATCGCCATCGCGCTGATGAACCATCTTGTCGAAGGCCCGCTGCGCGATCCGGCCAGCTTGAATAAACCCTCAACCGCGCCGCTGGCCGCGCATCTCAAGATCGGCGCGCTGCCCGGTATGGATGTGCATTGGGGCCTTGCGGTCGGGATCCTCTGCTGCATCGTCAG
>JALEGB010000136.1 GCA_022760355.1 Neomegalonema sp. | reverse complement strand
GTCTTGACCGGGCAATCAGCCCGCTCCGCGCCCGGTGCGCAGCCGAGAACGGGCTAGGAAGCGCTGACGACGCCTGCTGAAGGGGTTTCGACCCTAGAGTGGGAACTCATAAATCTTGCTGGCCCCTCGGAAGGCGGCGAACCCTCCGCCTTCCTCACCTGCATATCGTATCAAAATGTATCTGATGCGACAGCGCACCGATATCAGTCCGTTCAAGGCTTTAGAAAACGCGGACCAACAAGGAGCGCATATGACCCAGCCTTTACCATCGGCGCCCGATCCATGCCAGGAGCATGGGCTGCATCGCGACCTGCGCACGATCTTGAACCGACGTCAGGCGCTAATGCTTGCGGCGGCGTCCGGCGGAACCGCGCTGCTGTCCAGCTGCGGACTGGGCGGACCGCCCAGCAACCCGCAACCCGATATTCTGGGCATGTCCGCCGATGGCGTCGAATGCGTCGCGCATCCGGAGGAGACTCAAGGGCCCTACCCTGCAGACGGCTCAAACCGTGCGCATGGCGAGCTGGCGAATGTGCTGGATGACATAGGCATTGTGCGCGAAGATATTCGTTCAGGTTTGACGAGCGGCTCCCTGACGGTTGAGGGGACGGCCCTTGAGTTGACCCTGTCCCTGATCGATGTTCGCGGCGCGTGCGTCCCATTGGTCGGACATGCGGTGTATCTCTGGCATTGCGACGCCGCCGGGAAATACTCGCTCTATGATCTTAAAAACGAAACGTTTCTACGCGGCGTTGGCGTCGCGGATCACGCCGGTCAGATCCGGTTCAAGACCATCGTTCCGGGCTGCTATGATGGGCGCTTCCCACACATCCATTTTGAAGTGTATCCGAGCTTGGATAAGGCGACGGATTACACCAATCGAATTCTGACCTCCCAGATTGCCGTGCCGGCGAAGCTATGCCGCCGCGTATATGGTGCGAACCCCGCTTATGTCGGCAGCCTTAAGAACCTAAAGCGCTCACCGCTGGAGGATGACAATGTGTTCGCAGATAATACGCCAAAGCAGCTGGCGGCGCAGACAATGAAATACCGGACCACCGACGCTGGCGTCGCAGGGTCCGTTGTGATCGGCGTCGCAACAAGAGCCGCCTAGGGCTTCTGATGTTTGGGCGCGATTGCGCCCCGTCAGATGAGTCGATCTAATTTTCAAATCGCTCTAAGCGCATTGCTTTGGCGGATCAGCGCGAGGCGATGACGTCGCCTCGGTCCCAGTCCGATCCCCGAACCGGCGCACGAGCCGGTCGTTATTTGGCGCCCCATCAACCGGCCCTGCCTGTTGAAGAGCGCGCTACGGCCGAGCCGTCAGGCGGGGACATCCACCATCAAATTGCTTCAAGCCGACCCGCTGTCGGCCATCCAGCGCTCAAACCATCCATCATGCGCTGCGCGTATTGCCGCGATGTCGACAGTCGCGCCGCCCAAGTCAATCTGAGCGCCGCCCGTCTCACCGACCACAGCGGCTGGAACGCTCATCTCAGTCGCGACGTCCAGCATTGCAGCGATGTTCTCCGCGGCGACAGCCAAAAGGTAGCGGCCTTGATCCTCGCCAAAGAACCAGCCGCTGGACGTCACGCCGTCCGGCGCCGCATTCAGCCTGCAGCCGATCGCACTGGCTAACGCCATCTCAGCCGCCGCGACGGCAAGGCCGCCATCCGACAGGTCATGCGCCGCTAGAATGAGCTTGGACGCATTGATTTTACGAATAAAATCCGCCGCCTGACGTTCCGCCGCCAGATCAATGGCGGGCGCGTCGCCTTCCTCCCGCCCCAGAACATCGCGCAAATAGAGCGACTGGCCGAGATGCCCTTTGGTGGCGCCGACCAGGATCAGCGCCAGCCCTTCCTGGTCATAAGCGCCGCTGATCAGCTGACTGTAGTCATCCAGCAGCCCCACTGCGCCAATCGTCGGGGTCGGGTCAATGGAGCGGCCATCAGTTTCGTTATAGAGCGACACATTGCCTGAAACGACAGGGGCGTCCAACGCGGCGCACGCGGCGCCGACGCCTTGAATACAGCCGACAAACTGCCCCATAATCTCTGGCCGCGTCGGATTGCCGAAATTCAGATTATCGGTCACCGCCAATGGCGTAGCGCCGACAGCGGTCAGATTGCGACAGGCTTCGGCAACGGCTTGTTTGCCGCCCTCAACCGGGTTCGCACGGCAATAGCGAGGCGTCACATCAGACGAAAAGGCCAGCGCCTTGCGGGTCCCATGGACGCGAACAACGCCAGCGTCTCCGCCTGGGCGCCGGATCGTGTCCGCCATGACGGTGGTGTCGTACTGCTCCCAGATCCACTGGCGCGAACAGAGATCGGCGCCGCCCATCAGCGTCGCCAAAGCCTCAGCGCTGTTCGGCTCATTCTCTATCGGCCCAACCGGAGCCGCTGCTGGAGTTTCGACCCATGGGCGGTCATATTCCGGCGCCTCGCCTGATAGGGCCTTCAACGGCAGATCCACCTCAATTTCGCCGTGATGCGAAACGATGAAGCGATCCTCCGCAATGGTTTCGCCAATGATGGCGAAATCCAAATCCCACTTTTCAAAGATCGCACGCGCTTCCGCCTCTTTCTCCGGATGCAGGACCATCAACATCCGCTCTTGGCTTTCGGAAAGCAGCATTTCATAGGCGATCATCGCCTTTTCTCGGGTTGGGGCCGCATCGAGATCCAGCCGGACGCCGAGATTGCCTTTGTCGCCCATCTCCACCGCCGAACAGGTGAGGCCAGCCGCCCCCATATCCTGGATCGCGACGACGGCGCCCGAAGCCATCAGCTCCAGCGACGCCTCCAGCAGCCGCTTCTCCGTGAACGGATCGCCAACCTGCACCGTTGGCCGTTTTTCTTCGGTGTCATCCCCAAAAGCCGCTGACGCCATTGTTGCGCCGCCAACCCCGTCACGCCCGGTCTTCGCGCCGAGATACACAATCGGGCGCCCCACGCCGGACGCTTTGGCGTAGAAGACCTTATCCGCATCCACCAGCCCTGCGGCGAAGGCGTTGACGAGGCAATTGCCATTGTAGCTGGGGTGAAAGCGAACCTCGCCGCCAACGGTCGGAACGCCGAAGGCGTTGCCATAGCCGCCAATGCCGGCCACGACGCCGCGAACCAGGCTCTTAGTTTTCGGGTGGCTGGGCGCGCCGAAAGACAGCGCGTTCATCGCAGCGATCGGTCGCGCGCCCATCGTGAACACATCGCGCAAGATGCCGCCAACGCCGGTCGCCGCGCCCTGGAACGGCTCGATATAGCTGGGGTGGTTATGGCTCTCCATTTTGAAGACCACCGCCTGGCCGTCGCCGATGTCAACCACGCCCGCATTTTCGCCTGGCCCCTGGATGACCTGCGCCCCCTCGGTCGGTAAAGTTCGCAGCCACTTCTTTGACGATTTATACGAGCAGTGCTCATTCCACATCGCGGAAAAGACGCCGAGCTCCGCAAAGGTCGGCGTGCGGCCGATCAGCTCGAGTATTTTGGCGTATTCCTCCGCGGTCAACCCATGGTCGGCGGCCAGCGCCTGCGTCACGGTCGGCATTGCGGGTTTCGGCGATGGGGCGGTCGGAGCGCCAGTAGGGCCTCCGGCGTTCGCGTCGTCTGACGTCACAGCATTCTCCGGTTCTCTCGACGTTCGGTTAGCTCGCGCAACGCGCACGCGCAATGCAGTTCGCACCATGAAGCGCGTGTTTTGCGCGTAAGAGCCGCGGTCGCGGCGATCACGAACGCAGGAGGCCGAAAGAAAATACTTCCGTGACGGCGAAAAAGCAGATAGCGCCACCGCCGGGAGATATCGTATGCGCCAGATGACACGTCCCGACAATTCGCGCCCCGAGGAACTGCGCCCAAGGGCGCATCGCGGCGCCACAGACCTGCGACGACTCGTTGGCATCGCTGCGGGCTTGGCTGCCGTGTGCATTTGGGCGGGTTGGATTGTTTGGACCGACTTAAGGATAAGCGCCAGCGCCGCCCAGAGCTTTACGGCCTACGATATTGCGCTGATGCGGTTCGGTCCTCCGATGATCCTGCTCTCGCCCTTTTGGTTAAAACCAGCCTTCGCGTCCGAGATGCGGGACACCCCCTGGCTGACACGCGCGGCGGCGTGCTTGAAGCCGCCTAAAACCGACTGGCGTCTCGTTGCGCTTATGTTTGGCTGGGGCGCGCCGTTTGTCCTCGTTTCGGGCGCGGGCCTGTCGGGCGCCAGCGCGCCATTGATGGCGGCCCTGGTTCCCGGCGCCACGCCGCTCTACGCCGCGCTCATCGCTTTCGTCTTCTTCGCCGCCCGCCCAGCTGCGAATGCGCGCCTCGGGCTCGTTCTGATCGCCATCGCCGCGATCCTCGGCCTGATCGCCGCGCCGGCGGAGGAGCGGGCTTCTGCGCCCTGGTTTATGGCTGCGGCTTTGGGATGGGCTGGCTATATCGTCGCATTTCCACGCTCCGGCCTGTCATCGCCCCAGGCTGTGGGTCTGCTTTCGGTTTGGTCGGTTATATTTCTAGTGCTTTCGGCGCCGTTTTTCCCGACAAACCTAATGCACGCAGACGCCACGGCGATCATCAGCGACGTGCTGTTTCACGGCGTTATCGCCGGCGTCATATCACTGCTGGCTTATACTATTGCGTTGGACCGGGCCCCGCCGCTGATCGCCGTAAGTTTGCCGGCAATGGTTCCAGTCCTGGCCGCGACGATGTCCGCCGCCATGGGCGCGCCGCCAAATTGGGGCCAAGCGGCCGGCCTGGCGCTCGCCAGCATCGGGCTGGCGACCATCGCCATTGCATCCGTTAAGGCGCGAAAGTCGGGGGATTAGGGTCGAAACCCCTTCATCAGTCGCCGTCAGCCCGGTTTAGGGGCTTGTCGGCTAGAATATCGAGGCGCAGGCGGTGTGGCTCACCGTCAAGCCTAGATATCGACGTCCGGCGAGCCC
>JALEGB010000135.1 GCA_022760355.1 Neomegalonema sp. | reverse complement strand
ATTTCAAATCGAATGCGCGCATTCGATGACTCGGAAATCGCGACCACTCAAAGAGATAGAGCATTTTCATGACCGCAATTGTTTCGAAAATGCTCTAACTTCAAGTCGCTTCAGGCGGCGTCGCTCAGCGGCGCGTCGGAGTCGGTTTTGAAGGCGCGCATCAGGTGGGATAGGCTTTCCGCCGATTGATGCAACGCTTTGGCGGATGCTGCGCTCTGATCCGCCAACGACGCGTTTTGTTGGGTCATGTCGTCCATGTGGTTCACCGATGCGGCGATCTCGACGCCGCCGGTCGCCTGTTCATTTACGGCGTTGGTGATTTCGCCAATGGTGGTTGCGACGTCGCCGATCGACTGAACAAGTTCATCCAGGCTTTCGCCGGTATTATTGACCAGACGCACGCCGTCGGACACATGGCCGGAGCTGGTTTGGATCAGCGCCGAGATATCCTTGGCTGCTTCGGCGGAGCGTTGAGCAAGAGTGCGAACCTCCGATGCGACCACGGCGAAGCCTTTGCCTGCGTCGCCGGCTCGCGCTGCCTCAACCGCCGCATTCAGCGCCAGAAGGTTGGTTTGGAAGGCGATGCCGTCAATCACGCTGATAATGTCCGCGATCTGCGATGAGCTTTGCTCAATGCGCGCCATTGCTTGGATCGTCTCCGAGACAAGCGCGCCGCCTGCTTCGGCTTTGCGGGAGGCTTCCGCGCTGAGATCTGCGGCGCGCCCTGCATTTGCAGCGGTCTGTTTAAAGCCAGCCGACATTTCCTCCATGGTCGCCGCAGTTTCCTCTAGCGTCGATGCTTGCGCCTCTGCTCGGCTCGCCAGCTCCTGAGCGCCGACGGCGATCGGGTTGGCCTCGTCACGTAGGCTGTATGCGGCTTGCTCCGCGCGTTGGATGGTCTGGCGAAGGCTGGCGACGCTGGAGTTAAAGTTGTCGCGTGCGTTAGCGAAGTCGCCGCGGAACTCGCCGCGGATATCCGCGGTCAGATCGCCACCGGCCAGGGATTTCAGCGACTGGTCCAGCTCGCTCATAAAGGCGCTGATCGAATCCATCAGTTTGTTAAGACCGCCTGCGGCGACGGAGGTGAAGCCCAGATCGTCAATGGAGGAGATGCGGCGGCGGAAGTCGCCATTTTCAACCCCGGCGATGACGGCCAGCAGCTCATCTTCCAGCGTACGGACGCTGCTCACATCCTCGACCTCAAGAACTTCGCCAATCACATCGCCTTGTTGCGACATAATTTCTGAGCGTTTGATTTGAAGAATATGGTTGCCAATCTTCAGTTCCGCGGCCTGGCTGCCGTCGCTTTTGCGCTTAATGTCGCCAGAACGTTCGGCTTGCTGGACCGCTTGCGAAAAGCGGGCGTAGTTCTCAGCCGAGCCTTCGGCGTCGGAAGGGGAGCGGAAACTTTGTGCGACGTCTCCGAGCCGGTTCCAAATCTTAGCAAAGGCTGGGTTTGCGGCGATGCGATCGCCATTTTGAGCAACGATCAGTGTGGCGGTCCGGTTCGCGTTGACGGCTGCAGTCACCGCGAGTTGCACGCCGGCGTTGGATCGGAAAACTTCCAGCGATCGCGCCATATCGCCCAGCTCATCGGTGCGGTTGGCGCCTGGCACTGCAATGTCAAGCCGTCCCTCGCGCAGACCGCTCATTGCTGCGGACACCGCGCGGATCAGGTTGCCCAGGCCGCGCGCCATGAAGAACGCCGCGACGGCGATCAGCAGCATCAAAGGGGCGACAGCGGCGAGCATCGCCAGCTTCAATCGGGAGAGGGGCGCCGTCGCCTTCGCGATCGACATTTCCGCCGCCACCAACCATCTCGCGCCAAACACATTCGTGGCTTCCGCCGCGACCACTACGTCGTGGCCCAGCGCGCCGGCGCTGCGTTTGACAACAGCGCCTTTGGCGGCAAGCACATCTGCGAGCCAGTCGCCTTTGATGCGCGCTGACAGGATGTCCGACGCTTTGGTTTCGGCCAAATCGGTGCGGAGCTTGCCATCGGCGCCGGCGGCGTAGGTGCGTTCGTCGCTTTCTACTGCGACTGCGGCCGCGATGCGATCGGCTGGAATTTGCATCGCAAGCACGCCGATGACAGCGCCTTTTGCGTCCAGCAGCGGCGTGGCGACAAAGGCGGCGGGGGCGCCGTGGCTTGGCGCGTAGGGGGCGAAATCGTCAAATACGAGCTCACCTGGCTTGGCGCGCATTGCTTTTTGCACGGCTCGACCAAGGCCGCTGTCTTTATATGCGCCGGTCGTCAGGTTAGTCGCGAAGTCCAGTTCTTTAAACACCGAATAAACGATGTCGCCTTTTTTCGAAATCAGAAAAATATCGTAGTAGCCGCGCGCTTCTAGGAAAGCTCGAAACACGCCGTGATGGCGGCCATGCGCTTCATGATAAAATGTCTTACCTGGCGCGGCGTCCAGCTTATGTTTTTCGCCGGTCGGGTGTGGGTTGTCGGTAATATAAGCGGCGGTCAGGGCTTTAGGCGTCTCGGTCGCCCAGCCCTTAACAAAATCCTTCAACGCCTGCTTTGTTGTTGCCGCAGCGCCCATGAAAGCGAAATCCGCTTTGACGCTGTCGAAATAGCGCTCCAAGCCATAGCGCTGGGTATGCACCAGGGTGTCGAGTCTCTCTTTGACTTCGTGATCCACGATGTTTGACGAGGTGAGGTACCCCGCAACAGCTGCGCCGATTGCGCCGATAAAGGCGGCGGCGACGAAGCCCGCAGTGAGTTTGCGCGTCAGCGTCAACCCGCCGAGACGGCTTTGCGAAGTTTGTGACATGAAGGCTCGCTCCCTGATTTCCCGCTGGAGAAGCCTAAGGGCGAGGGATTTAATTTGTCTTGCGGACGGATCAGTTCAACGTCTCAAACTGTGAAAATCAAAAGCTAATCGGTGCTAGATGGAGCGGATATACTAGATGTTAAGCGCACGAATGAGCCTAGGCGGGGTCGTCACTGCCCCACACCATCTTGCAGCAACGGCGGGAGCGCGTGTTCTGCGCGAAGGCGGCAACGCGGTGGAGGCGATGTTGGCGTCGGCGGCGGCGATTGCCGTGGTCTATCCGCACATGAATTCGATTGGCGGCGACGGCTTTTGGGTGGTCGCGCCGGCCGGACGTGATCCCATCGGCATCCGCGCCTGCGGTCCTGCGGCGGCGCTGGCGTCGATTGGTTGGTATGTTGCGAAGGGGGACCGTGTGATTCCCAGCCGCGGGCCGCGGGCCGCGCTGACGGTTCCTGGGGCGATTGATGGATGGCGCGAAGCGCATGCGCTCGCGGGCGAGCTGGGCGGCAAGCTCCCGATATCGCGGTTGCTTGAGGACGCAATTGCGCATGCGGAGGCGGGGATTCCCGCGACGCGCTCCCAAGCCGCCCTGACGCGATCGAAATGGGGGGAGCTGAGCGAAGTCGCGGGGTTCGCCGAAACCTTTGCGCCCAACGGCCCGCCGTCATTGGGGGAGACGTTGAAGCAGCCTGCCCTGGCCGCGACTTTGCGGCGTCTGGCCGAAGCGGGATTGGAAGACTTTTATCGCGGCGATCTGGGCGCGGCGTTGGGGGATGGCGCCGAAGCCGTAGGCAGCCCGCTCAGGCGGTCCGATTTTGAAGCCTATCGCGCGCGGCGGGTTGCGCCGGCTGAGGTCGATCTGGAAGACGGCTCAGTGTTTAACATGCCGCCGCCAACCCAAGGCCCTTCGTCCCTCATGATCCTCAAGATTTTTGAGGCGCTAGGCGGCGCCTCGGCGTTTGCGGAGGAGAGCGTCGGCTATGTTCACGCGCTTGTGGAGGCGACAAAACGCGCGTTTATCCTGCGCAACGCGGCCCTCGGCGACCCGGAGCGAATGGGGGAGGCTTGGCGCGAATGGCTGACGCCCGAAGCTGCGGCGCATGAGGCCGGGGCAATCGATTTGTCCAGGGCCGCGGCCTGGCCGCACCCCACTGCGCCGGGCGACACGGTCTGGCTTGGCGCAATTGACGCGGACGGAACCGCCGTCAGCTATATCCAGAGCATCTATTGGGAGTTTGGCTCCGGCGTCGTGCCGGCGGGGACCGGCGTGGCGCTGCAGAACCGGGGCGCGAGCTTCACCCTGTCTGAGGGGCCCAACGCCTTGGCGCCGGGGAGGCTGCCGTTCCACACGCTCAACCCCGCCCTGGCGCAGATGAAGGACGGACGCAGGATCGTCTATGGTACGATGGGCGGCGAAGGGCAGCCCCAGACCCAGGCTGCGATTTTTACCCGCCACGCGTTTTATGGCCAAGACATGCAAGCAGCGATCACCGCGCCGCGATGGTTGTTGGGCCGCACTTGGGGGGCCGAGACCACAACGCTGAAACTTGAAAACCGGTTCGAGCCGGCGCTGGTCGACGGGCTGCGCGCCCTCGGGCATGACGTTGAACTCTTGCCTTCCTTCGATGATGCGCTTGGTCACGCGGGGATGGCTTCAATCGAGCGTTCCGGGCTCATGAGGGGCGCGACCGATCCTCGGGCGGATGGGGCGGTCGCCTGTGTTTGATGGGGCGGCGCCGCGACGGAATAGCGTCGACGCCACGTAGTTCAATAGAGCGTGGACAGTTCGTCGCGCCGTAAAACAGCGCAGCTTCGGGGCGAACAGCTGCGCAAAAGGGGCGTGTCTGATGCGAAGACCGATGGCGTTTTGGAAACAGGCGATCCTGGCTGCGCTCATTGTCGGCGCTGTTTACTATGGCTGGCGGGAGCGCGAGAGCGTCGTCAGCTATGTGAGCGTGCTCCGAGCGACAGCGGTTTCTTCAGCGCCAGCGGCTGACGCGGAAAAGCGGCCCGCGGCCAAAGACGCGCCCCGCAAAGCCAAAGACACGCCCCGCAAAGCTTCGCGCGCGGACAAAGCAAAAAAGCGCGCAGGACGCTCGGCGCGGTCCGGGCGGCGAGGGCGACGCGCGCGCGGGCCGGCGCCGATCATCGTCTCCAAGCTTGGCTACCGTAAAGACGACCTCAAGCTCGAGCTGGTCGGCACGGCCCGAGCGAAGCGATCCGTGCAGCTTCGGGTCGCCGCGGCGGGCGAGGTGCGGGAGTCTCAGCTGGAAGCAGGGCGCACCGTGGCCAAGGGCGAGATTTTGCTGCGGTTGGAAGACGCCGCCGCGCGTCTCGCGGTTGATCTGGCGGAGGCGCGCAAAGCGTCGGCGGATCGGGCGTTGGTGCGATATCTGCGGCTGGAGAAGTCTGGCGCGACGACCGACGTTGCGCTCGATGATGCGCGAACCGCTGCGGCTACGGCCGATATCGAACTGGCCAAAGCGAAACGGGCTTTGGCCGATCGGCGGATTGTCGCGCCGTTCGCCGGGGTGCTGGGGCTGCCTGGCGTGGAAGTGGGAGATTGGGTCAGCGCCAGCGATGTGATCGCGACGCTGGACGATCGCAGCTTGCTGCTGATCGAGGTCAGCACGCCCGAATTGCTATTGTCGCGGGTCAAGCTCGGGGCGCCGGTCGCGGCGCGTAGCATTGCGGCGCCGGGGCGGGTGTTCTCAGGTAAGATTGCGGAGGTGGACAGCCGCATCGATCCGGCGACGCGGTCCGTAAAGCTTCGGGTGGCGCTTCCGAACCGCGATCAGACGCTTCTGCCCGGCGCGTCCTTTGTGGTGACGTTCAATTTCGAAGGGGAAACGCATCCGGCGGTTCCTGAACTCGCGCTGCAATATGGGCGGGACGGCTTGTTCGTGTGGCGCGTCAAAGACGGCGTGGCGGAGCAGGTTCCAGTCAAACTCATCCGTCGCCAGGCTGGCGTGGTGTTGCTGGCCAGCGTAAACAGCGACGGCGGGCTGAGCGCGACGGATTTGATCGTGGTTGAAGGCGCGCAACGTGTGCGGGCCGGCGGAAAAGTGCAGATCGTCGGCAAGCCGATTGAGCTGCCTGCGGCGTCGGAGCCGGCGAAATGACCGGCGCAACTGAGAGCCCGGCGCCCTCCAACAACGCGCCCAGCGGCACGGGCGGCCTGGCGGGGCTGAGCGTGCGCCGGCCGCTGCTCGCAGTGGTGATGAACCTTCTGATCGTCATCGCGGGGGCCGCGGCGCTGTTCGCTGTCGAGGTGCGCGAGCTGCCCAATGTCGATCGGCCGATTGTCGCCATCCGTGCGAACTTCTCCGGCGCCTCGCCAACAACCGTCGATGCGCAGGCGACGTCGCTGGTCGAGGCGGCGGTTGCTCGGGTCAGCGGCGTCTCCGCCATTCGGGCCTCATCCGAGGAGGGAAATTTTCGCGTCATTGTGGTGTTTAATCCGGGGCGCGATATCGACTCGGCCGCCAATGATATCCGCGAGGCGGTCGCGCGGGTGGAGCGGCGGCTTCCGGACGGCGTCGATGATTTAACGATCGTCAAAGCGGATGATGACGCCCGACCGGTGATGCAGGTCGCGGTTTGGTCGGACAGCAGCCCGATCGATAAGCTCAGCCGCGAGGTTGAGGACGCGGTTGTGCCAGCGCTTACGGCGGTGGATGGCGTCGCTGAGGTGCGCCTCTATGGGGCGCGCCGCCGCGTCATCGCGGTGGAGGTCGCGCCGGACCGGATGGCGGCGCTCGGCGTCACCGTTGGCGATCTGTCGAAAACCTTGAGCAGCGCGTCGTTCGACGCGCCGATCGGCAGCTTCGGCGTCGAGCATGTCGAAATTCTCGTGCGGGCCGATGCGTCGGTCACCACGCCGGCGGCGATCGAAGCGCTGGTGATCCGGGATAAAATCCGCGTGCGAGACGTTGCGTCGGTGTTCTTCACGCCGCAGAAGCCGACCAGTTTGGCGCGGTTGGACGGGCGACTGGTGATCAATTTGGGCATCGTGCGGCGGGCGGGTTCGAACACTGTTCGGATTTCGGACGGCGTGACGGCGGCGGTCGAAAAACTGAAGCTGCGTTTTCCCGAAATGAAGTTCGCGGTCACCGATGATGACGCCATTTTCATTCGTGGCGCGATCGGCGAAGTTTTGACCACGCTAGTGATCGCGCTGAGCGTTGTCGTTATCGTGATCTGGCTGTTTACGGGACGGATTGGGGCGACGCTGGCCCCCGCCGTCGCGATACCGATCGCTTTGATCGGCTCGCTCGCGGCGATTCATCTTCTCGGGTTCTCCGTGAACCTCGTGACGCTGCTTGCGCTCGTGCTGGCGACGGGGCTGGTTGTCGATGATGCGATCGTCGTGACCGAGAATATTCAGCGGCGTCGGGCCGAGGGGCTGGGGCCCCGCGCGGCGGCGGTCATCGGCGCGCGGGAGGTTTTTTTCGCCGTTATCGCGACCACGGCGGTCCTTGTCGCAGTTTTCACGCCAATCTCCTTCTTGCCTGGCGCGGCGGGACGGCTTTTCGCCGAGTTTGGCGTCCTGCTGGCGATCACCGTGATGATTTCATCCTTTGTGGCGCTAACGATGACGCCGATGATCGCCGCTCAGATCAGCAATCTTGGCGGCGCGTCCGGCACGGGCGGCGGCTGGTTGGGGCGGCGGCTCGGCGGCCTGTATGCGGCGTTGTTGCGCCCGGTTCTGGCGGCGCCGCTGGTTGCTTTCGTCGTGTGCGGGCTGCTCGCCGCTGGCGCTGGCGGTTTATACACGTCGCTCGGCGAGGAGCTGACGCCCAAGGAGGACCGCGGCCTGGTCCGGATCCGGCTGCAGGGGCCGGATGGCGCTGGTCTCGCCCATACTGATATTCAGGTTGCGGCGGTTGAGGCGATTGCGGGGCGGTGGGTCAAGAGCGGCGCAGCCAAGCATATGTATTCGATCACCGGTCGGTGGGATCCCAACCGGGGCGAGGTCGGGCTGCGTCTGGCGCCGTGGGCTGAGCGGACTGTGAGCCAGTCGGAAATCGAAGCAGCAATCCGTCCTGCGCTGAGCAAGCTGCCCGGCGCCCGCGCGCGGCTGAGCGGCGGCAATAGTCTGGGGCTGCGCGGAAGCGCCGGCGCCGCGCTTTCCTTCGCGATTACGGGGCCGAGCCATCCGGAAATCGCCGTCGTCGCCTTCAAGTTTGCGAAGCAGCTCGAGGGCGTGGAAGGCGTCCGCGGCGTACGGGTCGACTATCAGGCGACCCAGCCGCAGATCTCGATTGCGGTTGATCGTGTGCGGGTGGCGGATCTGGGCGCCCCCCTGCAGGAGGTGGCCGATTCCTTGCGCGCGCTGGTGGATGAGGCCGACGCCGTCAGTCTCAATATTGGCGATGAGATTGTGAAGGTCGTGCTCCGATCGCAAAAAGGCGCAGTGAGGGATCCGACGGACCTGCTGAATTTCACCGTGCGCACAGCGGGGGGCGCGTTGGTGCCGCTCGCCCAGCTGGTTCGGTTCGCCGAGGCCGGGGTCGCGGCGGAGTTGGACCGGTTCGCGCAACGGCGCGCGATCGAAATCAGCGCTAATCTGACGCCTGGCCTATCGCTGCGCGAGGCGACGGCGGAAGTTCGTAAGCTGTCGGCGAAAATGTTGCCAGACGGCTTCGGGCTGCTGTTCCGTGGCGAGGCCGCGACGCTGGAGGAAACCTCCCATGATCTTGCAATTACATTCGCGATCGCGCTGCTGGTCGCATTTCTGGTTCTGGCGGCGCAGTTTGAAAGCCTGACCAGCGCGACGGTGGTCATGTTGACCGCTCCGTTTGGAGTTTGCGCGGCGATCCTGGCGCTTTGGCTCACCGGCACCAGCATCAATATCTACAGCCAGATCGGCGTGCTGATGCTGATTGGCGTGATGGCGAAGAACGGGATTTTGATGGTCGAATTCGCGGATCAGTTGCGGGATCGCGGCGCAAGCGTCTGGGAAGCGGCGGCGCAGGCCTCACGCGTTCGGCTGCGGCCGATCGCAATGACGCTCGCATCGACCATTGTCGCAGGATTGCCGCTCGTCTACGGCTCTGGTGCGGGCGCGGAGGCGCGGGCGGCGATCGGCTGGGTCATCGTGGGCGGGCTGGGGGTTGGGGCGCTGTTTACGCTGTTCCTTACCCCGGCGGCGTATGTGCTCGTCGCTGGACTATCGCGCCCGCGGGTGGCCGCAGGGGCGGCGTTGGACGCGGAGCTCGCGGCGGCGAGTGGGAAAAAGGCCGCCTCGGTCTAACCGCAACTTATGAATCCTGCCGTGGTCAGCCCGTTTCGGGGCTGGTCCGTGCACGAAGCCGCCTTTGGATCTGTGGATCCACCGCCAAGGGCTGCTGACGCCCTCGGCGAGGCGCCGAAGCGGGCCCGATAGGACAAAACGTAGAGCACGCTAGGAATTCGATAGCAGGCGTTTGCTACGCTGTGCGTCAGCCCGAGGACCGCAAGGCAAGAAAAACAAGATCGGCAGGCGATGGCGGAAAACAACGATTGCACGCTCGACAGCGCGCTGCGGCAGCTCACGGTCGCCTTTGTTGATCGGTCGATTGCTGATGCTGAGTTCTGTCGATTGGCGTTGCGGGGAATATCGGCGGCGCTCAATGTCGATCGAGTCGGCGCATGGCGGTTTAACCTGCTTCATCGCATTCTGAACTGCGTTGATATGCACCGCCGCGTTGGGCAGGCCTCCGCTCAGCCTCTCGCGATCTCCGCGCATCAGGCGCCAGACTACTTCAAAAAGTTGGCGCAATTTTCCCAGATCGCTGCGCCAGACGCTGCGGCGACGCCGGAGATGGGTGAGCTGACGTCGTGCTACCTGCGTCCGAACGGTATTTTGTCGAAGCTTGATGTTCGGATCCCGAGCGCTTCCGGCGCTTTGGGCATACTATCGTTGGAAACGATCGATATTCGGCATGCATGGCGCGCCGATGAATGTGTGTTCGCCAGTGCAGTCGCCGGGCTGATCGCTGCGCGGTGGGAAATGCGGGAAACGGTCGCCGCCAGGATGGAGATTGAGCGCAGCACTGTGGAGCTGCAGCAAGTCCAGACGCGCTTCAATGATCTGATCCGCAACGCGCCTGGCGCTTTTTTTCAATATTTGGTGGCGCCATGTGGCCAGCCTTCGCTTGAGTATATCAGCGAAGGTTGCAGAGATCTCTGGGGTATGGAGCCGAAGAGCTACCTGACCGATCCTCAGAAACTATGGCGCAGCGTCGATCCGGGGGATTACACGCGGATCCAGCGGTTGCTCAAAGAGTCCCAGCGCACCTTTCAGCCCTTCTCGGCAAAGTGGCGGACGCCGACCCGGTTCGGCCGCACCAAATGGCTGCTGGCGCACGCTATTCCGCGACGGCACGAACAGGGGGGCGTGCTGTTCAATGGTCAGATCTCAGACATCTCCGAACGTGTTGCACATGAGGCTGAGCTGGCGCGGATGCGGCGGGAGGCCGAGTTAACGACCCATCGATTTATAAGTGCGATTGAGGCGTTGCCGGACGGGTTCGTAATCTACGACAAGGATGATCGCCTGGTGATCTGCAATGAGCAGTATAAGCGGGCATATGCTGGCGTCGCCGATCTGATCTATCCGGGCCAAAAATTTGAGAACCTAATCCGCGCCAGCGTCGAACGCGGATTGCATCCGGCGGCGAATGGGCGTGAGGAGGAATGGGTCGCCGAGCGGATGCAAGAACATGTCAATCCAACTCGGGCGATTGAGCAGCAGCTTGGAGAAGATCGGCATCTGCAAATCCATGAGAGCCGCACCGCTAATGGCGATATTGTTGGGTTTCGTGTGGATGTAACGCAGCTGAAACGGCAACAGCGCCGGTTGGAGGAACTCGCGCACGAACTCGAACATGCGCGGCGGGACGCGGAACATGAGGCGTTGCACGACCCGCTAACCGGGTTGCCCAATCGCCGGCATCTCGATCGCAAGCTTGCAGAGCTGTCGGAGGCGCAGGGCGATGATGAGCTGTTCGCGCTTCATGTCGATCTCGATCGCTTCAAACAAATCAACGACACTCTGGGTCACGCGGCCGGCGACTATGTGTTGCAGGTCGCGGCGGCAACGCTTCGCCGGAGCGTGCGGCATTCAGACTTCGTCGCACGGATTGGCGGCGATGAATTTGTCGTTCTCTGCCCTGATGGCGCTGATGAGAAGGTGGCGTGGGGGATCGCGCAGCGCATTATCGATCAGTTCTCGACGCCAATTGATGTCGCCGGATCCGTCTGTCGGTTCGGCGCGAGCGTCGGGGTGGCCAGTGCGCCAATCTCTCGGGCTGCGGAGCTGTTGGTGAATGCGGATATCGCGCTGTACAAAGCTAAAAGCGGCGGCCGCAATCGGGTTGAAGTTTACACCAGCGCGTTGCAGCACGCCTTGGTCGCGCAAAAGCAACGCTCCGACGAGTTGTTGAGCGCGCTCGAGGCGGGCGAAATCGGCGCCTATTTTCAGCCTCAGTTTAACGCGTCTGATTTGGAGTATGTGGGGCTGGAGGCGCTGGCGCGGTGGGAGCACCCGGAGCGTGGCGTACTGCCGCCATGCGCGTTTTTTGATATCGCTGAAGAGCTGCAAATCGTTGATGAAATCGATCGTGTGGTGATGGCGAAAGCGGCCGAGATGTGTCGCGTTCTGGCGGCCGCGGGCATATCGACGCCCAAAATCGCGGTAAATGTCAGCTGTGATCGGCTGAAGCGCGACCTCATCTATGAGGATGTCGCAAACTTCGACGCCGCTGGCGCCCAGTTGGCGTTTGAGCTGTTGGAAACGATCTATGTCGAGGGCGATGAGGATCTGGACAGCTCGATCCAGCGGCTGCGCAGGCTTGGGGTCGAGTTTGAGGTGGATGACTTTGGCAGCGGCCGGGCCTCGATCCTGTCACTGCTGCATGTGACGCCGCGGCGATTGAAAATCGATCGGGCGCTGATTGAGCCAATTGTCGAGTCCCCAAAACACCTGCAGGTGGTGCGGGCGATTGTTGAGATTGGTCGCTCTCAGGGCGTTAGCGTCACTGCCGAAGGCGTCGAGACTGAAGCGCATGTCGAGATCTTGCGCGATTTGGGCTGCGATACGCTGCAGGGGTATTATTTTTCGGCGCCGATGAGCCCGGAGCGACTGACGCGCTATTTGCAGACGCGCCAGTGGTTGAAGGCGTCTTAGCCGGGCCTTCGAAAACGGGCTGGAAGGGGAATGCGGCGCGCTCTCTTCCCGCGCTCCAGTCTTCATCCCCGCTCGCCCAGTCTTCAAGCTGGGCATGGCGACGCATTGGCTGCGCCGCCATCTAATCGCTTCCGCGACCTTTGGGGCTTAGTCGTATAGAACCGCCGCGATCTTTGGATCATCGATGTTGGTTTTATCGTAATAGTAGAAGCCGGTGTCGATGATCTTCGGCAATGTCTCGCCTTTGATCGCCGCAACCGCCGCCTTGACGGTTTCGTAGCCGATGCCGATCGGGTTCTGCGTGATGGCGCCGGCCATTGTGCCGCTCATGATCGCTGCTTTTTGCGCTTTGCCCGAGTCGTAGCCGATGACTTTGACGTCCTTGGCCTTCATTTCGGTGACTGCATTCACAACGCCGATTGCGGAGCCCTCATTCGCACCGAAGAAACCCTTCAGATCCGGGTTCGCGGTGAGGATCGCCTTGGCGATCTCGGTCGATTTCAGATGATCGCCTTGGCCATACTGAACGGAGACAATTTCGATTCCCGAATGCTTCGCCTTGACCTGGTTCAAAAAGCCGTCGCGGCGATCAATGCCGGTGCGGCTGGTTTGGTCATGAACGACAAGGGCGACTTTGCCTGCGCCGCCAATCATCTCGGCCATCTTGTCCGCAGCCAGTGCGGCGGCGGCGAGATTGTCCGTGGTCGCCGTGGCGACGGGAATATCGCTGTCGACGCCGCTATCAAAGGCGACGACTGGGATTTTCTTCTTTTGCGCTTGGCGCAGCAGTGGGATCGCAGCTTGGCTATCGAGAGCGGCGAAGCCCAGCGCGCTGGGGCTGTTCGCGAGCGCGGCGGCCAGCATGTCGATCTGTTTGTCGACCATCGTTTCATTGTCCGGGCCTTCAAACGTGATCCGGACGTCGAACTCGGCCGCCGCTTTATCGGCGCCGGCTTTTACCGCTTGCCAGAATTGATGCTGAAACCCCTTGGAAATCAGTGGAATGTAGGGCTTCGCTTGCGCGAGGGCTGGCGCTCCGGCCGCGGCCATTGCGGCGGCGGCAGCGCCGGTTTGCAGCATTGAGCGACGTGTAATCATCGGTTTTTCCTTCCCTGACGGTGGTTGAGCCGACGCCTTTTGGGGCGTCTTGTTATCGTGTCTTGGGTGATCTCTGAGGCCGTTCGCCGGCCCTTCTTACCGAGTTGGATCCGTTGCGCGCATCGCGTCGGATCAAGATTTCTTACGGCGCATCATGTCCGCATAAACGGCGAGAATGATGATCGCGCCGGTCACGACAGTTTGCCATTCCTGCGCGACCGACAGCACCCGCAGGCCGTTGGTGAGCACGCCCATGATCAACGCGCCAATAAGGGTGCCGACGATTGTGCCGCGACCGCCAGACAGCGAGGTGCCGCCGATGACAACAGCGGCGATCGCCTCAAGCTCATAGCCGAGGCCAAGCGCAGGTTGCGCCGAGTTCAGGCGCGATGCGATCAAGAGGCCGCCAATGCCGACGATTGCGCCCGCCAGCGCATAGATCGCCATCTTCCACGCGTCGGTATTCACGCCAGAAAGCCGGACGGCCTCTTCGTTCGAGCCAAGCGCGAAAGTATAGCGCCCGAGCACGGTGCGGCGCAGGATGTAGGAGGCGGCGAGGGCGACGGCGAACAGGATCAGCACGCCGTTCGGAAAGGGCGCGGAGGGAAACACCTCTCCGATCACGGAGCCCAGCGAGATTTCCGAGAAACTGGGCGTGTCGTTAAAATAGATCGGCCGCGTACCGGAAATGACTAGGGAGAGCCCTTTCAAAATCAGCATCATGCCGAGTGTCGCAATGAAAGGAGGGATCTTGAGTTTGGCCACAAAAACCCCGGAGCATAGGCCGCATAGCGCGCCCACGCCGATGGCGCCGACCACGCCGAGCAGCAACGGCATGCCGGCGTAGGTTAGAATGACCCCCGCAATTACCGCGGTGAACGTCATCATCGTGCCAACTGAAAGGTCAATGCCGCCGGTGATGATGACGAAGGTGACGGCAATCGCAAGGACCCCATTGACCGACGTCGCCTGGAGAATGTTGATCACATTCGACATCTGCAGAAAGTTGGGCGATGCGAGCGAGAAGCCGATCACCAGCACAACAAGGCTGGCGAAGGCGAGGACCCGCTGGTGCGCGGCGAGGCTGATCAGTTGCAGCCAAACGGGCTTGGCTTTCGCCTCCGGAATCGGCATCTCCTGGGTGCTCATGTCAGTTCTCCCACCGGCGCCATGGCCGCGTCTCGCGCGGTCGCCAGCGCCATGATTTGTGTTTGAGTGACGTCTGCGCCGCCGGGGAGCACGCCCGTAAGGCGCCCTTCGCACATAACGGCGATTCGATGGCTGAGCCGCATAATCTCCGGCAATTCGGACGAGATCACGATGATTGCTTTGCCGTCCGCCGCCAGCGCCTCGAGTAAGGCGTAAATCTCTGATTTTGCCCCGACATCGATGCCGCGGGTGGGCTCGTCGAAAATAAGGATGTCGCAATCGCGGAGCAGCCATTTGCCGACCACGACTTTCTGCTGATTTCCGCCGGAAAGCAGCCGGACTTCCTGCGCGTCCGACGGCGTTCGGATATCGAGGCGATCGATATATTGCTCGGCGACTGCTTTCATATCGGGTTCGCGCAGAACACCAAGCGCGCTGGTGAAGCGCTCCATGCTGGCGAGCGCGATGTTGGCGCGAACATTCATGCCGGTCGCCAAGCCAAAGCGCTTTCGATCCTCCGACAGATAGCCGATGCCGGCGCGCACCGCGTCATGGGGGCTATTGATCCGAACCGGCTTACCGTGGACTTCGACTTCCCCCGCATCGATCGGGTCGGCGCCAAAGATCGCCCGCGCCACTTCGGTGCGGCCGGCGCCCATCAGGCCTGCGAAGCCGAGAATTTCACCCTTGCGCAGGGAGAAGCTGACATCCTGGATTTCCTGGCCGCGTGAGAGCCTGGAGACTTTGAGGACGGTTTCGGCGCTGGAGGTATCCGGGACCTGTAACGGCGCCTCTTTGATTTCACGCCCGACCATCATCGCGATGATCTCGCTGACCGGCGTCTCCTTCGCCGGGACGGTGGCGACATAGGTGCCGTCGCGCAACACTGTCACCCGATCGGCGATCCGTTTCAGCTCGTCCATCTTGTGGCTGATATAGACGATGCCGACGCCTTCGGATTTGAGCTGCTGGATAATAACGAACAGCTCGGCGATTTCCGCGTCATTCAGCGCCGCAGTCGGTTCATCCATAATCAAAACTTGCGGCCGGTAAGAGAGCGCCTTGGCGATTTCGATCAACTGCTGTCGGGCGATCGTCAGCTCTCCCACCACCGCTTTGGGGTCGATGGAGAGGTTCATCGAGGCGAAGATCTCTTCGGCTTGCCGGTTTAGAGCTGCGTCGTCCAGCCGTCCAAATGACAGCCGCGGCTCGCGACCGATGAAAACATTCTCCGCCGCAGTGAGGTCATTCATCAGGCTGAGTTCCTGATGAATAATGCCGATGCCAAGGTCTAACGCGTCGCGGGGGCCCTGCGGATTGACGCTTTCGCCCTTTACCCGCATCTCACCTTCGTCGCGCTGGTAAATCCCGGACAGGATTTTCATCAGCGTTGATTTGCCCGCGCCGTTTTCACCCATCAACGCGTGAACTTCGCCAGGGTGAAGGTCAAAGCGCACGTTCTTGAGCGCATGCACGCCCGGAAATCGCTTTTCGATCCCGTTGAGTTCGACGAGCTTTGTCATCCGGTCCTCAGATCGTTACGCCGCCATCGACCAGGAAGGCCTGACCGGTGACAAAGCGGCTTTCGTCGGAGAGCAGATAAACGATCATCGGGGCCATATCGTCCACGGTGGCGAGCCGGCCCATCGGTTGGCGCGCGACAAAGTCTTTCTCGGCTTGAACTGGATCCGGAGCGGCGGCGATGCGTCCGCGCAGGGACGGGGTGTCCACCGTGCCTGGGCAGAGCGCGTTGCAGCGCAGCCCCTGCTTTACGAAGTCGGCGGCGACGCATTTGGTCAGTCCGATAACGGCGGCCTTGGTCGCGCCATAGGCGGTGCGCATCGGGAAGCCTTTTATAGACGAGCACATCGACGCCATATTGAGAATTGCCGCGGATCCCCGCGCTTCGGCTTGGCGCAGCAGGCCCGGCAGCAGCGCGCGGCACAGCCGCACCATTGAGGTGACGTTGATATCCAGCGAGCGGCTCCAATCCTCATCGGTAAGGTCGAGGATTGTGCCATTGGCGACGTAGCCGGCGCAGTTGAACAGCCCGTCCAAGTCCGGCAGTTCTTTCGCCAGCGTGCTGATTGCGTCGGCGTCAGTTACATCAAGCCGACGCGTTTCTATCTTCGGATTTTCGGCGCCAAGTATGCCGAGCGCTTCTTCATTGATGTCCGTCGCAATGACCTGGCCGCCTTGCGCGGCGCAGGCCAGCGCTGCGGCGCGGCCGATCCCCTGACCCGCGGCGGTAATGAGAATGGTTTTGTTCGCCAACCGCATGGCGGCCTCTCCCTATCCTGTTGAACGCCGACGGTCTTTGCCGCCTGACGCATGCGCCGCCGCTACATCACGGCGCCGATCTGCCATGGAACGAATTCCGCGCCGCCGAAGCCGAGCGCCTCGCTTTTGGTCTGCGCGCCGGAGGCGGTCCTGATCGCTAATTCGAAGATCTCGCGTCCTTTTTCTTCGATGCTGACGCCGTGGGTGACGATGTCGCCGCAATTCAAGTCCATATCTTCCGCCATGCGCTCATACATTTCGCTGTTGGTTGCGAGTTTTATCCCCGGCGCCGGCTTGAAGCCGGAGACGGAGCCGCGCCCGGTGGTGAAGATGATGAGATTTGCGCCCGATGCGATTTGGCCGGTGACGGAGCATGGGTCGAAGCCGGGACTGTCCATAAAGACAAACCCCTTTTTCGTGATTTTTTCGGCGAACTCGTAAACGTCGGTCAGCGGCGCTGCGCCGCCCTTCGCGACGGCGCCGAGGGATTTTTCAAGGATGGTCGTCAATCCGCCGCGTTTGTTGCCGGGGCTCGGATTATTGTCCATCTCGCCGCCATGCTTCGCGCAATACTCCTCCCACCACCGCACGCGGGCGATCAGCTTTTCGCCGATGTCGGGCGATACGGCGCGCCGGGTCAGCAGATGCTCCGCGCCGTAGATCTCTGAGGTTTCGGACAGGATGGTGGTTCCGCCATGGCGGACGAGCAGGTCCGACGCGGCGCCGAGGGCCGGGTTGGCGGTAATGCCGGAATAGCCGTCTGATCCGCCGCATTGCATGCCGATGGTGATCTCGGAGACCGGGATGGGCGTCCGCTGCGCTTGATTGGCGATCTCGGCAAGGCCGCGCAGCTCCTCCAACCCTTTCTCAATCGTCCGGCGCGTGCCGCCGACTTGTTGGATTGTCATATAGCGCAGCGCGCCGTCGGGGCGGATGGGGCGGCCGTCGACCAGCTCGGCGATCTGCATGACTTCGCAGCCGAGCCCGACCAGGAGGACGCCGCCAAAGTTCGGATGCTGGGCGTAGCCGGACAAGGTGCGAAACAGGGCGGCGTACCCTTCGTTTTTGTTCGACATTCCACAGCCGGTGCCATGGGCGATGGGCACGACGCCGTCGATATTCTCAAACGCGTCCAGCAGGCCGCTTTTTTCCGCGGCTTCGGCGATGAAGCGCGCGACCGATCCGGAGCAGTTCACCGTGGTGAGAATGCCGAGATAGTTGCGCGTTCCGGCGCCGCCATCCGCGCGCGCATAGCCCATGAAGGTGCGCGGCTCCGGCGCCGGGGGCAGCGGCGTCGATTGGCTCGCGTGGGCGTAGTCCTGGGTATGGGCCCCCATGCCAAGATTGTGCACATGAACATGGGCGCCTGGCGCGATATCGGTTTTCGCTTCGCCAATAATCTGCCCATACCGGATCAGGCTCGCGCCGGCGGCGACGGGTTCGAGCGCAAATTTGTGGCCGCGCGCAATGTCGTGGGCCAGCGGCGTCTCAAGCAGCGGAAGCTTGGTTCCGGCGCTCAGATCCTTAAGCGCGACGCCGACATTGTCGCTCGCGTGAAGGCGGATCGCCTGCGTCGCAGTAGCCACTTGGACCTCCCTTTTATATCGGCTCGCCTGCCGATTGGCGGCGCGCGCTGCTTCGGCGATCGGACGCCGTTGTCCAATTTGCTAGCTTGACCTCATGTATTGGTCAACTAGAATGTTAGTATGTGGTGATGGGTTGGAGCGAATGACGACGGACGCGAATGTGAGATCGGCGGAGAAGCGTGAGGAACAGGATGCGGATCCGGCGATGTTGGCGGATCTGCAAAGTTTCTCGGGCTCGCTTGCGCAGCGCGTCTATTTGGCCCTGTCCGACGCAATCCTTTCCATGCGCTATTCACCCGGCGCAACGCTGCGCAAAGCCGCCATCTGCGCGCGGCTCGGCGTATCGCGCTCACCCGTTTCGGAGGCGATCGCGCGGCTTGCGGCGGAAGGGCTGGTCGATGTGGTGCCTCAGTCGGGCAGCCGGGTTTCGCCGCTTTCGATGCCGGAAATTCGCGAGGCGGCGTTTATGCGGGAGGCGCTGGAGCTTGCGGCGGTGGCGCGGGTGGCGGCGCTGCGCACGGATGCGGAGCTGGCGCAACTCGCCCGGAGCATTCGGATGCAGGAAATGCTGGCCGATGATGGCGATGACGCAGGGCTGTATGCCGAAGATGAGGCGTTCCATGCGCTGATTATGAGCTTCACCGGCTATCGCAATGTCGCATCGACGGTGGCGACAGTTTCTCTTCAGCTTCGCCGGGCGCGGCTTCTTTTGCTGCCCGAAGATGGGCGGGCTCGCGAGGTTGTCGCGGAGCACCGGAAGGTGCTGGATGCGATCACGGCGCAAGACCCAGATGCGGCGGTTGCAGCGATGCGCGCCCATCTCGGTCATCTCATTCCGCGTGTCGAGCCGCTGGAAAAGCGGCATCCCGAGTTTTTTCGGCCCCGCTAAAACAGATCAACAGGGGCGGCAGGGAGAGGAACAAGATGAAAGCGACTGCAACCGCGCGGCTGAATGCGCGTGCGTCGGGGCTCGCGCCTTTAACGCGGATGGGGTTCGGCGCCGCGCCGCTCGGCAATCTGTATCGCGCGGTCTCAGAGGACGACGCGCAGGCGGCGCTGCAGGCGGCGTATGACGCGGGGCTGCGCTTCTTTGATGTTGCGCCCCAATACGGCCTTGGACGGGCGGAAGAGCGGATTGGCGCCGCGCTCGCGCGCTGGGCGCGTGAAGATCTGGTGTTGTCCACCAAAGTCGGACGGCTGCTGGAGGATTGCGCGCCGGAGGAGGTGACGCCGGAGGCGTTTGTCGACACGCCGCAAAAGCGGATCGTCTATGACTACACCTATGATGGCGTGATGCGCAGCTATGAGGCGAGCAAGCCGCGGCTCGGAACCGAGCGGATCGACGTTCTGTTGGTTCATGACGTTGACATGTTCACGCATAAAAGCCGTGAAGTCAGCGATGCGAAGGTGCGCGAGCTGTTTGACGGCGGCGGATATCGCGCGCTGGTTGAGCTGCGCGATGCAGGCGCGGTCGCAGCGATCGGCGCAGGCGTGAATGAGTGGCAGGTCTGTGAAACGCTATTGGGGCTGGGCGAGTTCGATACGTTCCTGCTGGCTGGCCGGTATACGTTGCTGGAGCAGGAGGCGCTGCAAAGCTTCCTGCCGCTGTGCGAGAAGCGCGATGTCGGCGTCATCCTGGGCGGTCCGTATAATTCCGGCATTCTGGCGACCGGCGCCGTTCCGGGCGCAATGTATAATTACGCCCCTGCGCCGGCGACGGTCATGGATCGCGTGCGGCGGATTGAGCAGATTTGCGCGGCGCACCAGACGCCGCTGATCGCCGCCGCGCTGCAGTTTCCGCTTGGGCATCCAGCGGTCAAGACCGTGATCCCCGGCGGGGTCAGCCAAGCCGAGGTCGCCGCGAATGTCGCTGTATTGGAGGCGGAGGTCCCCGCGGCGCTTTGGTCTGATCTGAAGAGCGAAGGCTTGATCCGCGCCGATGCGCCGACGCCACGCTGACTGGGAGCCAAAAGATGTTGCGTAATATTCCCCCCATCCTGTCGCCAGCGCTGCTCTACACGCTGCGCGCGATGGGGCATGGCGATGAAATCGTGATCGCGGACGCCAATTTTCCGGCCGAGAGCATCGGGCCGGACTGTATCCGGCTGGACGGCGTCTCGGCGACCGATGCGCTGGCGGCGATCCTGACGCTGACGCCGCTGGACAAGTTTGTCGACGACCCGGCGCTCACAATGCAAGTCGTTGGGGATGCGGCCGCGATCCCGCCGATTGTCGCTCAGTTTCAGACCATCATTGATGCGACGGCGGATCATCCAGCGCAAATTGCGACGTTGGAGCGGTTTGACTTCTATGATCGCGCGCGGGAGGCCTATGCGGTGGTGCAAACGGGCGAGCGGCGTCTGTATGGCAATATCATTCTGAAAAAGGGCGTGATCGCGCCTGAGCCGACCGCAGGGTAGGGGGCCGGAAAGATGAGAATCGACGCGCACCAACATTTCTGGCGCCTTGACCGGGGCGATTATGGCTGGCTGACCCCGGAGCTTGAGCCCATCTATCGCGATTTCGACCCGGATGACCTGATCAGCGAGCTGGACGAAGCCGGCATGGAAGGCACCGTTCTGATCCAAGCCGCGCCGACCGTGGCGGAAACGGAATATATGCTCAGCCTGGCGGCTCAGGAGGAGTTCATCCAAGGCGTTGTCGGCTGGACGGAGTTTGAGAGCCCGGAGGCGCCGGAGGCGATCAGTTGGCTGGCGCAGAACCCGGCTTTGGTCGGGCTGCGGCCGATGATCCAGGATATTCCGGACGAGGATTGGATGCTGCGTCCGGAGCTGCGCCCAGCCTTTGAGGCGATGATCGCCGCCGACCTGACCTTTGACGCGCTGACCTTGCCGCGCCATCTGCCGAATTTACGCACGCTGCTCAGCGCGCATCCGGATCTGCGGGTGGTGATTGACCATGGATCGAAGCCGGAGATCCGCTCGGGCGAGTTTGACGGCTGGGCCGCTGATATGACTGCGCTCGGGCGGGAGACGTCGGCCTTCTGCAAACTGTCCGGTCTGGTCACCGAAGCCGACGCGGCGTGGGATGCGGCGGATTTGAAGCCCTATGTCGAACATCTGCTGGCCGTGTTCGGCTCGGAGCGGTTGATTTGGGGCAGCGACTGGCCGGTCTGCCTGCTGGCGTCCTCCTATGCGCGCTGGTTCGAGACGTCGATGGAGCTGCTGGAGGGGGCTGGCGCGGATCTGGACGCGGTGTTTGGGCTGAACGCGATCCGGGCCTATCAGCTGGGCGAGGATCGGGGCGAAGCCGTGATCTGATCGCCCGGCCGGCCCCGCCTTCGCCGTTGCGTCCGCCTCGCATCCCGATAACCTATCTGAGCAGGGAACGCCGGATTAGGGGAGGCGCGCGATGCGGTGGATTTTGGCGCAAGGGATGGCGGCGCTTGTCGCCATGATGGTGGTTGGGGCGGGCGCGGCGCAGGCGCGGTCGGTCGCGCTGGTGATTGGCAACAGCGCCTATCGCCACGCGCCGCGGCTCGACAATCCGTACAATGACGCGAATGACGTGGCGGCGGCGCTGACGCGGCTGGGGTTTAAGGTCACCCGGCTGTACGACGCGGACCGCGATGCGATGCTGGAGGCGCTGGAGAAGTTTCAGGCGGAGGCGGCGCGGTCTGAGATTGCGCTGGTGTTCTACGCCGGCCATGGGATCGGGGTGGATGGGCGGAGCTGGCTGGTCCCGGTCGACGCCGTGCTGGCGCGGCAGCAGGCGGTGGCGCTGGAGGCGATTTCGCTGGCGCAGGTGCTGGCGGCGGCCGGCGAAGCGTCTCGGCTGCGTCTGGTGGTGCTGGATGCGTGCCGAGACGATCCCTTCACGCGCCGCATGCGCAAGATCCATGGTTCGCGCCGCATTTCCCGCGGCTTGGCGCGGATTGAGCCGGTGGGCGATACGCTGGTCTGGTACGCGGCGAAGGACGGCTCCACGGCGTCCGACGGAACCGGCAAGCGCAACAGCCCCTTCTCCGCCGCGCTGCTGAAACATATTGAGCGGCCGGGGCTGGAGATTGGGCTGCTGTTTCGGGAGATCGCCGGCGAGGTGCGCGATGCGACAAAGGGCGAGCAGATCCCATTTTCCTACGGATCCTTGAGCCGGGATCGGTTCTTTTTCCGCCCGGCCGCGGTGGGCGCGCCGGCGGATGATGTGGCGGCCTTCGCGGCTGCGGCGGCGTTAAAGGCGCCGGCGGCGCGGGCGGCGGCGCTGGAGGCGTTTATCGCGCGGTATCCAGGCTCCCTGTTGCGCGCCAGCGCGGAGCTGGCGTTGGCGACGGCGAGGCGCGCGGCTGCGGCGACCGCCGCCGCCAGCCCGGCCGCCAGCCCGGCCGCGACCGCGCCGGCGCCCGTAAGCTCGGGCGATGCGCGGGCCGATTGGATCAAGGTGCGCCGGAGCGTCGATCCGGCGGCGTTGGCGTCCTACCGCGCCCGCTGGCCCAAGGCGCGGTTCGCGAAGCTGGCGGCGGCGCGATTTGCGCGGTTGGTTGGCGCGACGACGGATCTTGACGCGTTGGGGCGGCTGCGCGCGCGCTTTCCGGCGGAGAGCGCGGTGCTGACCACGCGCATCGCGGCGTTGTTGCGAGCGGAGCTGGATAAAGCGATTGCGGCGCGGACGGTTGCGGCGCTGGAGGCGTTTCGCCGTCGCCGACCAGGCTCGCCCTTGGATGCGGAGGCGCGGGCGGCGATTGCGGCGTTGGAAAAGGACCTCGCCGCTGCTCAGCGGGAGCTGCGGCGGCTGGGGCTGTTTGACGGCGAGCCGGATGGCATCTGGGGCGAAGCCTCCACCACAGCGCTGAAGAAATTTGAGGCGGCGCGGAAGCTGCCCGTCGATGGGCGGGTCAGCGCGAAGGATCTGGCGGCGTTGAAAGTGGTTAGGGTGCTGCCCCGTTTCCTGGCGGATCTGGAGAAGTTTACCGAATGCGCCGCCTGCCCGGAGATGGTGGCGATCCCCGCCGGTTCCTTCCTGATGGGCTCGCCGAAGACGGAGCTTAAGCGCTACGAGTATGAAGGGCCGCAGCGGCGGGTGGTGATCAAGCGCTTCGCGATCGGCATGTATGAGATCACTTTTGAACAGTGGGACAGATGCGCGGCGGAGGGCTATTGCCGCAGCAATCCGAAACCGAGCGACCAGGGCTGGGGCCGCGGCAAGCGGCCTGTGATCAATGTGTCCTGGGAAGACATCACTGGCGCAGGCGGTTTTTTGGATTGGATGAATTCGAAGGTTGCGGGCTCCCCCTATCGTCTTCCGTCTGAGGCTGAATGGGAGTATGCGGCGCGGGCGGGGACAGTCGGGCCGTTCAGCTTCAAGGGCAAGATTTCGGCCGATAAGGCGAATTATGACGCAGACTACAGCTATGCCGGCTCACCGAAGGGAGTGTTTCGGAGGAAAACGCTCCCCGTCGGTTCCTTCGCCGCCAACCCCTGGGGGCTGTATGATGTGCATGGTAATGTCTGGGAGTGGGTTCAGGATTGCTGGCATGGGTCCTATCGCGGCGCGCCGGCGGATGGGGCGGCCTGGATGGCGGCGGATAAAGGGGATTGTTCTCATTCCATTCTGCGCGGGGGCTCGTGGGGCAGCATCGCTCTGGGTTTACGCTCCGCGCTTCGTCACAGGAACCTGCGTGCCATCCGAAACGGAGGCTATGGCTTCCGCGTTGCCCGGACGATAATTCCGCGTTAGCGCCGAGCTTTCATATCGAACAGGTTCGATATGATCGCCCCCACAGGGATTATTCTTACCCTTTTTTCCCTTTCCCGCTTCCATGCGTCGAACCTTGTCCACCGCCGCGTGCGCGCGTAAGGTCGGCGCGTCACGGCGAGGGGGGCGCGGTCGATGGCCGGCAAGATTTTCATCAATTACCGGAAAAGCCTGAGCTTGGCGGAGGCGCAGCTTCTGCATGGCTTCTTGGAAAAGCGATTTGGTGAGAAGCGGGTGTATCTCGATGTGCATGGGCTCACCCCCGGCTCCGACTGGTTCCATGAGCTCGAGCGCCAGGTGCAGGGCAGCGCGGTGATGCTGGTGCTGATCCCGCCTGGGTGGGAGGATGTGGTCGACGAGACCAGCCCCGACCGGCCGCGGCGGTTGGAGAAGGCGGATGATTTCGTCCGGTTTGAGATCATGACCGCCCTGCAACGCAAGATTGATCTGATCCCCGTGCTGATGAATCGGGAGGCGCTGCCCGATGAGCAGGCGCTGCCGCGGCCGTTGCGCCGATTGCATGACGCGCAGGCGGCGCATTTCCGCAGCCAGTCCTATCGGCAGGATGCGGAGGAGCTGATCAAAGCGGTGCAGGCGAAGCTGAAGCCGGGGAAGCGGCGCTGGCCGATGGTGGCGGCGACGGCGTTGGTCGCGCTGGGCGCCGGCGCGGCGCTGGGGCCCTACGCCTATCGCGCCGCGGATCTGGCGCCCCCTGGCCTGGCGCCGGCGGATCGCTCGGCGGCGACGGCGGCGTTGCGGGCTCAGCTGGGGCGGGAGGAAAAGGCGCGGGGCGCTGCGGAAGCGAAGCTGACGGATGCGGCGGCGGCGCGGGACGCGGCGCGCAAGGAAGTCGCCCGGTTGGGCGCCGCCTTGCGGGCGGTGCAGGCGGATCTGGAAAAGGCGCGCGACGCGGCGAAGGCGGGGGCGGGCGCGGCTGGCGCGCGGATCAAAGCGCTGGAGGCGCGGCGGGAGGCGCTTGCGGGCGCATTGAAGGAGGCGTCGGCGGCGCAAAAATCCGCGGCGTCGGCGCTTGAGGCGGCGGAAGCGAAGCTAAAGGCGGCGGATGAGAAACTAAAGGCGGCGGAAGCGCAGCTGGCGCGGGTGCGGGCGGTGGCGCCGGTGGAGCTGTTCGCAGCGCCGCCCTCCGATGCGGCGGCGCGAATACGGGCGGCGCAGACGGCGCTGAAGGCGCTCGGCTATGATATCGGCGAGGTGGACGGGGTCGCCGGCGCCAAAACCGAGGCGGCGCTGACGGCGTTTCAGAAAGCGGCGCACATCGACGCGAGCGGCGCCGCGGATCAGGCGACGCTCGACGCGTTGGCGCTGGCGGTGCGCTATCGGGCGGCGCTTAAGCCGATCGCCCCGCCGATATCCAGCTTCAAGGATTTGGAAAGCTTTACCGAATGCGCCGCCTGCCCGGAGATGGTGGCGATTCCCGCCGGTTCCTTCCTGATGGGCTCGCCGAAGACCGAGCTTAAGCGCGACGAGGATGAAGGGCCGCAGCGGCGGGTGGCGATCAAGCGCTTCGCGATCGGCAAATATGAGATCACTTTTGAACAGTGGGACAGATGCGCGGCCGAGGGCTATTGTCGCAGCAATCCAAAACCGAAGGATATGGGCTGGGGCCGCGGCAAGCGGCCGGTGACCAACGTGTCCTGGGACGATATCACCGGCGCAGGCGGGTTTCTGGATTGGCTGAACTCGAAGGTCCCGGGATCGCCCTATCGCCTGCCCTCCGAGGCTGAGTGGGAATATGCGGCGCGGGCGGGGACGCGGGGTCCGTTCAGCTTCACGGACAAAATTTCAGCGGATAAAGCGAATTACGACGCCGAAATTAGTTATGACGGCTCGCCTACGGGCGTCTATCGCCGGAAGACGCTGGCGGTTGGGTCTTTCAAGCCCAACCCTTGGGGCCTTTATGATGTGCATGGCAATGTTTGGGAGTGGGTTCAGGACTGTTGGCACGGCTCCTACAAAGGGGCTCCAACGGATGGATCGGCTTGGATGGCGGCGTCAGGAGGGAATTGTTCCTATGCCGTTCTTCGCGGCGGCTCGTGGTACAACAATCCCTACTGGTTGCGCTCCGCGCGCCGCTTTAGCTACCCTCGGTCCGTCCGATATGGGCTCATCGGGTTCCGCGTTGCCCGGACGATAATTCCGTCGTGAGGCGGGATTATTCTTACCCTTTTTCCCTTTACGGCTTCCCAAATGCGCAGGGTCTGCGGCGCGGCGCGGCGCGCGGCGGCGCCTAGCCCGCATAGGAGAACAGCTTAATCCCACGGCCCGCGCGCGGATCGAACCAAACGCAGATCGCCTGCGTGGGGCTGGTCTGGTAGCACAGCACCGGATCGCCCCCCTTGCTGGCCCGATCAAACAGCTTCGCCGGCCCAACCACCGCGAAGTCCCCCTCCACCGCATCGGGGTTGCTGGCGATCTCCGCCGCGGCCGGGTACCGCCCCATCGGCTCAACCGTCGGCAGAACCTGGCTGAGCGCCGCCTTGGCCGGGCGGGGTTTCTCCGTCGCATAGTCGAAGAAATTCTCCCACGGCCAGCGATCCTCATACAGCAGCGCGCCGGCGGCCGAGCGCAGCTCCAACCGCATCTCGCCTTTGGTCGCGCAATCGGCGCTGCGCAGGCTGAGGCTCAATCGGTCCTGCGCTTTGGGGCTGGAAAAAGCGACCGTCTGCGCCTGGATCGGCGCGCACAGCTTCAGCGCCTCCCCCTGCGCCGGCGCCGCCGCGAGCAGGGCGAGGAGGGCCGGCGCTAAGCGAGCCGCGCTCATTCACTCAGCTCCGACAGATCTTCCTCCGTCAGCTCAGTCAATGGCACCAGGCGGCGGCCCACCCGGATGAAAATCTCCTCCGGCTTCAGATTCGCCAGCACCTCGCCGGCCTCATCCTTCGCTTTCTCATCCTCGTCATCGCCAAATCCGAGCGATTTGAACATGTCGAGCAGCGCATTGACGGTCTCCGCCACGCCTTTCAGCTTCACAAACACCGTGATGATCCCAGAGATCGACGCCAGCGCGCCAACCAATGACAGCGCCTGGCTGGCGGCGCCGGCCAGCGCCCGGCTGTCATTCACCCGCGCATGCGCTTCCTCAACGCTGGCGATCGCCGCCAGCTTCTCCGCCAACCGATCCGCCGCTGCGCTCTGCGCCGATTTGTCCGCAGCGCCCACGCCAATCACCAGCTCGACTTCAGCCAACTCTGTTTTGGCCATCTCATCCCCCTCTATACGCCTGAGGAGCCGGCGGACGCGCGGCGAACCTCCCTGTTGCTGCGTGGCGCGCCCGTGAGCCCAAAGGCTTCCGGCCCAAATGCCGCCAAGGCGAAGCATCCCCAATAGCGGATTTTCCGCTCAATCGGGTCGGCCTCCGCCAAGTAGGTTAAGATTGCAGAGCGCGCCGCTTGGTTCAAGGTTTGTCCAGATTGTAGAGCAGCGTAGAGAGCCGCAGTGACGCGCGGCGTGATCGCATCATCCGCCGGCCAGAGCGCGCCGAAAATGGCGCCGGCCCCGGCCTGATGAAACGCCGCGCGCAGCCCATAGACCGTGTCCGCCGGCAGCATCGGCAAACCGCGCGCCGAGGTCGCCCGCCGCGCCGCATAGCACGCCGCCAGAACCACCAGCTCGCATTTCAGCCGCAGCCCGCTGAGATCCAGCCCATCCAGCGGCCCATCGCGGAAGAACAGCTTCGATTCCATCGGGAAATTTTCCAGCTCGGGCGCCGCGACGTCGCCGCCATGCAAGCCGAAATGCAGCACGCGCGCCTCCGCCGCCGCCGCGCGGGTGGACGGATCGTCAATCCAGTCCGCAACCGCATTCTCCCCCAGCCGCAGATGCGCCGGCTCATTTCGCGCCGCGAACAGCGCCGCCGCCGCGCGGGCCTCCCGCTCAACGGCGTCGAGCGGCGGCAGCGCCTCGCCATCCGGCCCCGTCGCCTCCCGCGTCGCCACCGCGAACAGGCCGCGCCCGTTTTGCTTGGCCGGATCTCGCAGCAAGCAGGTCAGGTTCGGCGTCAGGCCAACCGGGCAATGTTCGATCAGCGGCGCGCCGCGCCAGGGCAGCGCCGCAATCGGCGTGTCGTGAATGCGCTGGTGCAGACAAATGATCAGCTGCTTTGCGGCGGCGATATCCGGCGCGATCGCCTCGGGCAACAGCGCCGCGGCCAAATCCTCCGCGTCGATCTCAAGCACCGGTTGGCCCGGCGTGGCCTTGCGCACATTGCACAGCGCGCGGTGGAACGGGCCGTCGGGCTCGATCGCCAGACGCTCCACCCGGATGGCGTCGCCGGTAATCACGGTGATCAGCAGAACGGCGGGATCGAGCATAAAGTAGGATAGAGCGGTCGCTTTATCGCCCAGCCGCGCTTGCAGGGCGGCCGCGTCGAATTCGAGCGGCGGGCGCGGTTGGATGATTTGCAGCTGATCCCAATAGAGCCGTCGCCGCGCCTGCAGCGTTTCGCGCACCTGTTTGTTGGTCGTGGCCCGCGCCGCCTTGGAGGCCGTGGCCAGCGCCGCGCGCAGCCCCACCGCCTCATCACTGGATAATACTTCGGGGCGCGTGGTCAATTCGCGGGCTTTGAGCAGCTCCATCCGCTTCAGCATCAGCGGCAGATCGCCGATTTTTCGAGCGGCGTTTACGCCGAGCGCATAGGCGTTCCATTTGTCCGCCATGAACATGGTCGCGGCATATGGGGCGTGGAGCATGCTGCGCGCATGTTCGATCTGGCAAATTGCGTCGCCTGCAAAGGTTGAGGCCGCGCGCCAATCGCCCGCTGACGCGGCCATCACGGCGCGATGAAGGCGGGAGCGGACATCGAGTTCGAGGAAGCGAAAATCTTTGGCGATTTGATGCGCCAATTCGTTGAGGGCGATCGCATCGCTCGCCGCGCCTTCTTCCTCCGCCCAGTATGCGCGGCGCAAATAGGCTTCGCCGCGATATGCAGGGTCCAGTGACGCGCTGTCGCTGATGGTCCGCAATTCGCCGCGCAGCTCATCGGAGCGTTCGCCCCTCTCGTAGCGCGCCATTGCGACTTCGAACAACGTTCGCCCGTCATTACGATTATGGGGAATGGTGAAGGGGCGTTTCTGTACGAAGACGCCGGTTTCCCCCAGCGCATCAGCAAGATAGCTGTTGGCTTCGTTTTGCGTCGCGATTTCAACCGCAAGCAGTTCCTGGAACAGTTTGTCGAGCGCCTGCATGCGCCGCTCGGCCCGGTCGTCGTCTAGTGCTTGCGCCTCGGTCGCCTCGATCGCAACGAAGACGAGCAACGCTTCTTTCAGGGCGTTGGCCCGCTCAATGGCGGAGCGTCCCCGGGCTTCCGCCGCTGCGATCCATTGGCCGACGACATCGTAATAGTCGCCGCGCTGGCTGCGTTGAAAACCGAGCGCCGCTAGATCTTCAACGATCATATCGCGCATGTTGAGCGCCGCCGGCCAATCCAGCGTTTGACGATGGAACGCCATCATCTGGTTCTTGAAATTAACCTGGGCGACGCTCGGCGGCTCGCTCAGCGCGGCCTCAAAATAGGGGCGGATCACGGTGAGGAAACGATCCGGATTACGCGTGCGCAGATCCTCGGCGTATTCATGGGCGGCGCGTAGGCGCCGATGGCTCCGCAGGTCCCACCTGTCGCAAACCTTGGCTGCTTCGAGCGCAGATAGATGCGCTGCTTCGGCGGCGGGCCAATCATCGCGGGCATTGCACAGCTCCGCTTCGAAATCGGCCAGTTGATAGGCCAGATCAGCCCGATCCATGTGCAACCGGGCGGAGGCGGCTGGATTTGTCGCGGGGATGCTGCTGCGGGCGTGCGCCAGCGCTTCAGTCGCGGCGGCGATATCGTCGCGTGCAAGCGCTTTGCGCGCCCGATCGAGGGCGTCTTGGCCCCGCGTCACCCGGTTCATATCCGGCATGTCGGAAGCGGGCGCAGGTTCCTGCAGTTGTCGCGCAACGCGAGCAGCCTCGGCGCGCGCTTGGGCTTGTTCCAATCGCGGATCTTCAACGCCAAACTCGGCTTTATGCAGCATCCGCAGCTCGCTGAGCCGGAGATACAGCATCCAGACTGTATCGTCGCTCAGGGTGCTGAAATCGGGAAGAGCTTCGCCTTCGATGAAGCCTTGAGCGAGCCGCACTGCGCGCGCAAGGTCCGGCATTACAAACGTGCGATATTGAGCGGCAATACCCGGCGGCAGCGCCATACTTTCCCCCTGTTTGCATTGCGTTGGTCGCGGACAGCTGAACGCAGCTTCTTTTTAGACGAACGCGGCTTCTCTAATTTTTCTTGCACCGCGTGGATGGTGTGTTCTGCGCGGTTCCTTTCGAATTTTGCTGCGCGTAGCGGGTGTTTTTTCCCGCGTCGGGCGCTTGTCCGAATGAGGCGTCGGCTCGGCCGGCGCATATTCGCGTCATGCATGCAGCGAATGCATTGCTGCATGCTCCATCTAGCATACAATTAATTCTGAATGTCCAGCTTTGATGAACACTTTGGACATTTAAACGGCGTTGAACGAACGTATCGTGCGCAATTTGGATTTAAAGGCGTACCTTGGCCGGTCGCCAGCGCGGCGATAGCCCGAAGACGCAGCGCGTGCTAACGATGCTCCGCCGCGAAAGCTGTTCTGCAAAGGCGCCCCCTGCGGCGCGAGCGGCCCCATTTCCGCCACCGCCGATAAGGGGACGAGATGCGCACATCTCCGAATTCAACGCTCGCCTTCGTGCGGGGCAATGCGGCCTGGCTTGCAGCAGGTTTTCTGCTGTCCTTCGGCTCAGGCTTTGGCCAAACCTTCTTCCTATCGTTCTTCGGCGATAAATTTCGCGCGGAATTCGGTCTCAGCGACGGGGACTGGGGGCAGCTCTATATGGCGGCGACGGTGCTGAGCGGGCTGGGCGTTATGACGCTCGGGCCGTTAGCGGATCGCTATCGAGCGCGCGACATCGCGCTGGTTGGCGGGCTGGTTTATGCGGCGTGCGCATTCCTGCTCGCCGCATCGACCAGCCTCGTCTGGTTCGCGCTGGCTCTTCTTGGGCTGCGCTTCTGCGGCCAGGGTCTGTTTAGCCATTTAAGCCAGACCTGTATGGCGCGTTGGTATGCGGGCAATCGGGGGCGGGCGTTGGCGCTTGCGGGCTTTGGCTATCCGGCGAGCGAGGCCTTGTTTCCGTTCGTGGCAGTGTTCGTCGCAAGCATCGCGGGTTGGCGTGGCGCATGGGTGGCGGCGGGAGGGTTTATCCTGTTGGCGTTGTTGCCGCTGCTCGGACGGCTGCTGCGGGATGAGCGGACGCCAAGCCAGCAGGTCGAAATTGTCGAGACGGCGGGGCGGAGCGGCCGGCACTGGTCCCGCGCCGAAATGCTGCGCCATTGGAGCTTCTATGCGCTGATTCCGGCGATGCTTGCGCCAGGGTTTGTTCTGACGGTGCTGTTCTTTCAGATGTCGGCGCTGGCCGAGAGCAGGGGGTGGAGCCCGTGGCAGATCGCGTCCGCCTACCCCATTTTCTCGTTCTTTTCGGTGGCGGCGGCGGCCGGGGCCGGGCTGTTGATCGACCGGTTTTCGGCCCGCGCGCTTTTGCCCTACTACCTGTTGCCGATGGCCGCGGGCCTGTTGGCGCCGGCTTATGCCGGCGATTGGGCGCTGGTGATTATGATGCCGCTGTGCGGTCTTTGCGCGGGAACAGCGGCCTCCGCGCATGCGGCGGCCCTCACGGAGATCTATGGATCGCGCTATATCGGCGGCATCAAATCCTTCGCCCATGCGATGATGGTGTTCTCGACCGCTTTGGGCCCTGGGGTGACGGGAGAGTTGTTGGATCAGAATATCGCGCTGGAATCGCAGTTTGTCGCGATGGCGATCTACAGCGCCATCGCCAGCCTGTTGCTGTTCGTCGTCCGCAGTCGCTTGGCGCCGGGCTGAGTGGCGCGTCAAGCTGGGGCTATTTCTTCGTGAGCCGGTCGCGCAGCCCCTGGCGCACATCGGCGAGGCCGCCTTCGATGTCGCTGCGCAGCCGGTCTCGCAGACGATCTATTTCGCTCGGCCCGTCCGTGTTGCGTAGAGTGACGCCGCCGCTTTGCTCAAGTTGGCCAAGCACCCAGAACCCTTCGGCCGGCGCGCCGCGATCCATTACGGAAAAGGGGATGCGAATATAGCCGCCATCGCCGTAGCCGGGCCCCCAGCTGTTTCGCACCAGATACAAGCGCCGCAAAAGATCATAGCCGACGATGAGCATCGCATGACCGCCGGCGGAAGGAGACGCCCAGTCCGCGTCGCTCAATTCTGGGACTTCGCCGGTCGCCCCCGCAATGTCATAGGCGCTCGCCGGCATGAAAATCCCAAAGCAGACTGGGAAGCCGGCGGCGACGGCGCCAAGAACGCCAGCGCCGGTCGACACCCGCGCATATTGGACCACTTCGTTCAGGCTGGCGTTGTCATACACCTCCTGCGGCGGCTGTTCGCGCCAGCGCTCTTTGTCATCATAGGGCCAGAGATCCGCGCGCGGCGCGCCGTAGGCCATAACGGCAGCCATCGATTCCGCAATCGTAGCGCCGCTATCTTCATCGACACAGCCTTTGAGCCGGCGCGTATTGTAATAGACAAACAGGCGACTGAGGTCGCTCGGGTCAATTCCGTGCCGTTTCCGGTGATACTCCAGCGCCCCGACCGCCGCGTTGGCGGTGCAGCTGCCAAGGGTCTTTTGGTCCTCCACCTCGGTGCAATGGGGGCGTAGATCGATCACTTGCGGCAGTTTCTCGACTGTCCGATCCGTCACGACTTCAGCGGCCGACGGGCGCGGCAGATCCCTGAGATAGCCGCCAAGCCGGACCTGTTGTCGGCCGTCTTTGAAGGAGACGCTGGCGGTTGTTAGCGCTGCGGGCGACATGGGGATCTCCTTTGGTGGCGAGAGCAGGGCGGCGGTGCGATCCCGCCCTCGCGTCAGCGCATGGTTAGGCTTCTGAGTTCGCACCCTAGTGATTGATATGGAACAGAACCCTGTAGGTGGCGCCGGTGGTTAGGTTCGTCGCTGTCCCCGTCCAATCATAGCCGGGCTGACCGCCGCTGCGCGGCGTGATCCCGCCCACCATCGCGCCGAGCCTGACGCCGGTTGATTGGCTAATGATTGCGATCGGGCCGTTAATCGGGCCGCTGAGCCGGACGGGCCCGATGCCGGCGAGGACGCCGGTTCCTTCGACGCTGCTGCCGTCGGTGCGGACGCTGAAGGTCTCGCCACCCTCAAGGCGCCAGGAGCCGCTGAGTGCGGTCGTCGCGCCATCATAGCTCGCGCTCCTGTCGCTGTAAGGGCGCCAGCCGGTGTCCGAGCGCTCCGTTGCGACGGGCGTTATCGTCGGCGTTGTCGTCAGCAGCTCATCGATGACGCCAAGCACCACAATCACGCCAATAACGCCGCCGGCAATCATCCAGGTGCGCCGCTTTTTGGCGGCTGCGGCCTCGGCGTCCGGGGGGGCGTCAGCTGTCGGCGCTGGCGTGGCGGTTGCGGCGGCCGGTTTTGACGCGGACCATCCCTTCAGGCTTTCGGTGAGCCAGGAGACGCCGCTTTTGACCGTTTCGATCCGATCGGCAACGGTTTGCTTATATTCACGAATGCTCTCGCGCAGCTTCTCACCGCCATCGCCGCTCCAGACGGATTGCGAGACTTCCTGCGCCTTCGTGCCCTTGACCGCTTCATCAAGCGCCGCGGCGAACTCGGCGACGGTTTGATACCGGTGCTTCGGCGCTTGCAACGCTTTGCGGATCACGCCGTCCAGCGCCTGCGGCACGTCGCTGCGCTGCTCGCTCGGCGGGTTCCAGGCGCCTTCCGGCAGCACATCCATCAGCATCTCATAGAGCATGCGGCCGACCGAATAGATGTCGGCGGAGGGGCCGACGGCGTCCGGCGTCGTTTTTTGCTCCGGCGCCATATAGAGCGGCGTGCCCATTGCGGGGGTGGAGCCGGTGAAGACTTCGGTCTTCAAGCCGCGGGCGATGCCAAAATCCAAAATCTTGAGCTGAAAGCCGGGGGCGGACGGAGCGCCCGAGATCATGATATTCTCGGGTTTAAGGTCACGGTGGATCACGCCGCCATCATGCGCCGCGGCGAGGCCTGAGAGGATTTCATGCGTGATCTTCAGCACGTCCGACAGCGACGCGTCGATCCGCTTCGCCATATTCTCAGCCATCCATGAGCGCAGCGGCGTGCCGGCCACGCGCTCCATGCTCAAAAACACCTGCCCATCATGCTCGCCGACGTCATAGACGGCCACCACGTTGGGATTGCGAATTTTGCGGGTGTTGACGCCCTCGGTGATCATCCGCTCACGGGCTGCGGGGTCCAGCAAGCTTGGATTGATCAGCTTGAGGACCACCTCTTCCTTCGTCACCGAATCCATCGCGAGATAGACGACGCCCATCCCTCCCGCGCCGATTTGCGACTTGATTTCATACCGGTCGGCGAAGCGATCCCCAGCGGCGAGCAATGTCGCCGTCTGAGCCGGGCCTGCATCCCAGACTGTCGCCATCAAGTTCGGATTCTGACCGCCCATCGGATCATCTTGATTGGTCACCGCGCTCCCTCCTATTGGCACGCGCCCACGCGCTTAACGCCGCGGCGTAAACACCCTACGGTTACACCTTGATTAGGTGAATGCGGCTCACTTCGCCATGAGGTCCGGCGTCGAATTGAACGCGGACCCCGGCGGGCGCGTCCACCGTCGGGTAAATCACTGCTCCATCCTCTATCGGTTCGATCGAACCGGCTGGGGCGGGGATGTTGTCAACCACCGCCCCTTTGGAGCTTCGTACATGTAGACAAAGGCGATCGTTTAGAACGCGTAGGTCAAAATGATGGCGCGAGATGCGATTGCTGCGCTCAAGATCCAACGCGCCGCCCGAATCATAGACGCGTATTGATAAATCCATTGGGTTTGGATTGCGGGCGGGATCTTTTTCGCGGCCGCTGCGTCCCACTGCAATTGCGCCGCGCGCGCCAACGCCGAACTCAAATCCCGGCGCGTCCGCGTCGGGAAAGCCCGAGCAGGTGAACCGAACATTCTGCGGCACGCGTCGGGTTGGGTTTTCATATCCCCGGACCCCTGTGCGCACTTCGGAAAGCTCAAACCGCTCGAGCGCGACAACGCGGCGGCCAGTCGTTTCCGCTGAGGCCGTCTCGCTTTGGTCAACCTTGAGATCGGTCTTAACAAGGCCGCCGGTCTCAAAATGCGCGCCGGAAAAATCTATATTCTGAACGATCTGCTGTTGGCTCTCTCGGTTAACGGTCAGCAGCAGCGCGCCGCCGAAAACATGGGCCTCCTCGAACCCTTCTTTCGACCGGGTGGCGAGCGTCAGCAGGAGCTCCACACGCGCGACGCCATCAGTTTCGAACGGGCCCGCCTCGACAAGGAATGAACGCTCGCTGCCGGGGTCGACCTGTTCCCATCCCAGCGGCACATCGGCTGGCGCACCGTCGCTCTCGATCTTCTGCAGGCGTTTCAGATAGATCGGCCGTTTGATCTCAGCGTTCTGATTGCGGAGCTTTAGCGGGATCGCCAGTCGCGCGCCGACGCCGCCGCCGACGCTCGCGCCCTGCTCGACAACCAATTCGGGCGAGAGGCAGACGCTGCAGGGTTGCAGCGGTGTAATCAGTTGCATGCAGTCCGAGAAATTCATGCAGCGGAGCAAAGGCCCGCCGCATTCGCCGCAGAACGCCGCAGTTGGTTTCAGCGCCGACCGATGGCAGCAGGCTTTGTACCCCTCCCAGCTCATAGCGCTCCCTTCACTCGCTGGATTTTACCGTGATTGTTGGTCATGAGCGAAGCGGCGCTGCGCAGCTGTGGCAGAAGGATGCGTCGGCGTCATTCTCTGCTCTACAGCGCGGGCAGATGATCGTTCCTTGGGTTTTCTGGCTGGCGCCTGATGCGCCCGCTGCGACGCCGACGACCCCTTCTTTGAATTGTTCGAAGAAGAACTTGGCCTGTTCGCCGGTTTTGGCGCCGCTTTCCACCAGACGCTCCATCAGCGCCATTTTTTCCGCCGTGTCGGATGCGTCGGCTTTGGCGCGCTCCGCAAAAATCGCTGCGACTTCCGGCGACAGGCCCGCCTGCATCGCCAGCAGCTGATCGGGCGACATGTCGCGCTTCAGCCGTGCTTCGGCCAGCTTGGTGTCATCCTCCTGACGGCGGCGATCCATTTCGCGGGCATGCTCGGCGTCGAGCGACTTGTCCTTGATGTCGGTGCGGGCCGACTCGCCGTCGATTTCAATATCCTGCAGGCCGCGCAAGGATTTCATTTGCTCTTCACGCGCAGCGCGGGCGATTTCGAGCTTGTCCATCTCCTCAAGCTTGCGCAGGGCGCTTTCCTGCTCCCGATTGAGGCGGACGGTTTCACGATCGAGTTTCTCGATCTCGATACGGATACGGCGCAGCTCCAGGTCATTCTGGACGTCGCCCAGAGCCATATCAAACTTGGCCTGCTGTTCGACTTTCAGTTCGGCGATCTCACCCTCGAGCGCCTTCATTCGCGCGACGCGGGCGCCGGTTTCCTTGCCGTCGACGAACTCCAGCTCCTGCGCCAGCAGCATCTGACGCAGCTCACTGTCATTCGCAGCTTTGAGCTTTCCTTCCGCCAGTTCGGAGTTCAGTTGAAGAACCGTGACTTCTGAAGTGCGCGCGATCTCGCGGGAGAAATTGGCCAGTTTGGCGTCGAGCATCTCTTGCTCGCGCGTTTCGGACCGCTTTTTGATTTCGGCCAGCTCTTCCTCATTAAAGCCCCAGGTGACGCTGACGGCGCGGACCAGCAGGCCCATGTCGCCGAAAACGCGCTCGGCCTCGCTCATCAGTTCGGCCTGGACTTTATTCTGAACGTCGACATCGCCGCGCAGATCCAGCGCATCCACCTTACGCACGACGGCCTGCAGAATGCGGTCGTTCATATGCGGGGCCAATCGCTCAAACATCACCGATTTGGGCGTAATTTCAGTGTCGGACGCAAAACCGAGCACACCGGCGGCCGCGTCGGGATTTACCTGCAGCTCCAGGGTGATTTCCCCTTCGACCGGCACGCTGTCGCGCGTAATCGCCGTAAAGGCGCCGCTGGCTGAAAAGGGCTTCAGGTCGGCGATCAGCAGGCGCAGGGCATGGGTGCCGGCGACCGCGTCTTTGATGCTGCGCCAGAAGCCTCCGAGCGCAATGTGCGCGCCATGGGCGGCGTGGGCGATTTTCCCATCACGGATCAGCAGCGCGAGCAGGTCGGGTCCGACGCCGATACGTTGTTGGAAAAAGCCCTTCACCTGGTCAATCGGCACATACTCGCACAGTACGTCGTCGCCGCTCAGGGTGATGTTTCGCGAAGCCATGGCGCGCCTCTCCTATGTCTCTGAGTTAGATCCGCGGCGATCAACCGGCGCGGACATGACGTATTGCGTGGTAAATCTGCGCCGCGACGATCAGGGCGACGATGATGAAGCCAGGCCAGTACGCGTTGACAATCTCAACAAACCGCTCCCAGCTCGATAGGCGGCGCACAGCTGCGTCATAATACTCGATGCGTCCGATCGCGCCGACAATGACGGTGATTGCGGTAATGACGGCAAAGATCAGCGTTATAATCTTCGTCAGCGACAAAGCGCTTTGATTTGGCGCTGAGGGCTCGCCAGCCTCCGCCGCATCGCGCGCCCGCATCTTTTCATCAAACGCCTCGCCCGCACGCCGCGCTTCTTCCCGTTTGTCGCCGTCCACCCGCAGAAAGTCAGGCTGTGCGCCGCCATTGCCGCCGCGGTCGGCCATCGTCAGGTTGTAGGCGCGGCGATTTAAGTAATCGAGCACTGCGAGTACAACCCACACCGCGCCAAGGGCGGCGGTCGCCCATAGGATTATTGGCAAGGCTTGGGCAACCCAGCCCGGAACGACGCCCGCTTCCATAAACTTCCCTCCGAGAACGGCAGATGCAAAACAGCTGATCTTCTTCCGATCCTAGAAAATTCGGTGAATTGGGCTCAAATAAGGCTTCGGCGTTGAGCTTGGCCCGCTGTGTTTTTGAGGTGACGCGGCGTATTCATCAAGACGCGTTAGCCGTTCTTGAGATCCATTTCCAAGATCACCGAGCCCAGACATTTGCCGTGCGCATCAAGCGCGAGGGAGCGGGTGACGCCGCCGCGCAACGCCCCGCGCATGACGAAATTGAGCGCGCTGAGCTGAGGCAACGCGTATCGGCGCACATCCTCCACCCCCAGCGCCTGAAAGCATCTGCGCACCGCTTCGGCGGTCAATGATCGTTCCAGAAATGCGTAATCCTCAGCGCGATAGGCAATGACAACAATATTTGAGGTGTCGCCTTTGTCGCCGGACCGCGCATGAGCGATCTCGCGTAACTGCATGCTACGACTCCAATAGTTCAAAGCCGGGCCGAATAAGGCCGTCCTCGATCAAGGTTGATCCGATGGCGACGATCTCGCGCGTTGAGCGGGTGACCCCGCCGCCGCCAGCCGGGCCGTTCAAATAGAGCGCTTCGACCTCTCGGCCGACCCGCTCCGCATCGTCCCAGGATCTGGCGCGCGCCGCGACCCGTAGGCGCGCCTCATGCGGTTCGCCGATGTGTGGATCCGGCGCGCGCGCAAGGACGGAGTCGACCCCGATCAACTCGCCGCGCAACTCGTCGTAGCTTGGGCCGAACAGGCGTAGGCGCTCTTTGACAATCTCAATCGCCAGTCGGCCGCGCGCGACGGCGCCGGGGCCCGCGTAAGTGATCTGCCCCTCGCCAACAAAGCCGTCGAGATAGCCGATCGAAACTTTAAGCAGGCCGGTCTTCGGCGCGCCGTCGCCGCCATAGACGCGCACCTGATCCGGCCCGACCTCCTCCAGACCGACATTGGAAAAATCGGCGATGACGTCGGGTTGCAGATAGTGCGACGGATCATGCACCTCATAGAGAAGCTGCTCAGCGCAGGTGGCCGCCGAAACCCGGCCGCCCGATCCAGCCACCTTGGTGATCAGCACATCGCCATCGGCGTTGACTTCGCCGATTGGGAACCCCAACCGCGCGAGATCCGGCGCCGATCGATAGCCCGGATCCGCAAAATAGCCGCCGGTGATTTGGCCTGCGCATTCGAGTAGATGGCCGGCGACCGTCCCCCTTCCCAGCCGCGTCCAATCATCCATCGCCCAGCCAAATTCATGGATGAGCGGGGCCAGAAACATGGCGGGGTCAGCCGCTCGTCCGCAGATCACAATATCAGCGCCTGCGCGCAGCGCCGAAATGATGGGCTCGGCGCCGAGATAAGCGTTCGCGGAGATCAGTCGCCGTCCCAAATCGACGACGTTTCGCCCATCCTCCGCGAGGCTCAGCTGCGCGTCCGCCAGCACGGCCTCCAGCACGTCGTCGCCTGTCACCGCGGCGACTTTCAAGCCGCGCAAACCAAGCCGTTGCGCAATGGCGCGCACGGTCCGCGCCGCCGCGTCAGGATTCGCAGCGCCCATATTGGTGATAATGCGGACGCCTTTGGCGGCGCAGAGCGGGAGCACGGCCTCCATCCGCGCGGCGAGCAGCGGGTCGAAGCCGCGCGTTGGCTCGCGGCGACGCTCTTGCTGCGCCAGTGCAATGGTGCGCTCGGCCAAGCACTCGAACACCAGATAGTCCAGCTCGCCCTTATCAGCGAGTTCGACCGCAGGCTCAATACGATCGCCGGAAAAGCCGGCGCCGGCGCCAATTCGAATGGTTCTCACGCGCGCTGCCCCTCATTTGGGCCGGTTTCGGCATTGTGGCGCGAACCGAACCTAACGCGCGTTGCGGGCTCATCCTAGCTCTATGAGGACCGCGCCGGCCGCGATGGCGATGATCAGGGCGATGCGCAGCCCGTCGATCTTTTCTTTGAAGATGAGCACGCCGATCGCGGCGCCGAAGATAATTGAGGTTTCGCGCAGCGCCGCCGCTTCGCCGATTTTGTCCAGCCGGGTCGCCAACATCAGCGCGCCGAAGCTGATAAAAGCGATAATTGCGCCGAAAAAGCCGCGGATGGCGAGGTCCTTGACCGGTGGGCGCATCGCGCTGGGCATGCGGCGCCACCGATGCGCCGCGATGATGGGAAATCCGACACCGCCCAAAACGTAGAACCACGCCAGGAAGGTGAAGGGATCATCCGCCAGTCGAATGCCATACGCGTCGACATTCGTGTAGACGGCGATCATGACGCCAGTGCCAAGCGCGGTCAGGATGGCGGAAATCAATGCGGCGCGCGCCGGCGCGCCATCCGCGCGATCTCGCAGATTGGCCAAGGCGAAGGCGTAGATTGAGAGGCTCAGCAGCAATAGGCCAAGCCATTGGATCAGCGTCAGGCGTTCGTTGAACAGCACCAGCGCGACGGCGACAGTCGCGACAGGGCTGGTGCCGCGCGCGATTGGGTAGACCAGCGTGAACGCGCCACGATGGAATGACGCCGCCTGGAACCACTCATAGACGATATGAACCAAGTACGTCGCGCCCAGCGCCGCCCAGAGCGCTGGGGAGGGAAGAGGAAATACGAACAACGCCAGTGGAAGCGCCATGGCGCCATACGCGATGTTGATGGCGCCGCGGTTCAGAAATGGGTCGGCGCCGCCTTTGTTGATGGCGCCGAACAGCGCATGGGCGAGCGCGGACAACAGCGCTAGCGCCAGCGCCAGCGCCTCGCCTGCCGGGGTGTGAGCGATGGAGACGATGAACTCGCCCATTTATCAGCGCCTCCTGCGCGCCGCGCTTATGCGCCGCGCTGATGAGTGTATTTCCACGGTCTGCGGTTGGCGTTTAGCCGCCCTTCAACCAAGCCGCCGCCGCCGCATAGGTCAAAATCGATAATGCGGTGGAGATCAGCACGACAGCGGAGGCGCGCGCCTCATACCGTCCGAAGTTCGCCGCCAGCAGGACGGCGTT
>JALEGB010000134.1 GCA_022760355.1 Neomegalonema sp. | reverse complement strand
TCTCATCTTCCGGCAGCGGCGCTTCTTTCGCAGCGGTCTCGTCTTCCGGCAGCGGCGCTTCTTTCGCAGCGGTCTCGTCTTCCGGCAGCGGCGCTTTTTTCGCAGCGGTCTCGTCTTCCGGCAGCGGCGCTTCTTTCGCAGCGGTCTTGTCTTCCGGCAGCGGCGCTTCTTTCGCAGCGGTCTCGTCTTCCGGCAGCGGCGCTTCTTTTGCAGCGGTCTCGTCTTCCGGCAGCGGCGCTTCTTTCGCCGCCTCTTTATCAGCCGGATTCGCCTTCAGCGGCTTCTTTTTCTTCGGCGCGGCTTCTTTCTTCGCCGGCTCAGCGCATTTCGCGCCATCCGCTTCAAGGCAGTTTGAGTTCTGAGCTTGAGCGGCTTCGCCCCAAGCAAGCAAGAGCGCCGACATGGCAAGGACGCGCGTTAGCATAGCGTAACCTCCAACAGTCACAGCCCAACGGGACATGCATCGCAGAGAAAGCGTCTCTACGGACCTAAACTTCGCATATTTCGCGACATCTTAACGGCGAAATTACGCCCAGCGCAGAATGCGTGGCGCTGGCGGACAGCCTAGGCGGTTCGGGTAAAGTCCGGCTAAACAGGCCCGCGGGCCAGCCCCAGCGCTCACGCGCGCAGGGGCCGCAATCCGCCCTTTGCGGCGCCGACGCCCAACGTCTCCAGCGCCGTAGCGACAATCCCGGCGGCGTCCAACCCCGCTTCCGCGACCATCGCCTTCGGCGCGTCCTGATCGATAAAACGATCAGGCAGCGCCATTGGTCGGATCTTCAGCCCGGAATCAAGCGCACCGCTGAGCGCCAGCAGATTGAGCACTTGCGATCCAAATCCGCCAACAGCCCCTTCTTCGACGGTCAGCAGCACTTCATGCTCGCGGGCCAGGCGCAGAATTGCGTCTTCATCCAACGGCTTCGCAAAACGCGCGTCGAAAACGCTCGTGGAGATCCCCTGCGCCGCCAGCTCTTCAGCCGCGATCAACGAGTCCGCCAGGCGAGAGCCGAAGGAGACAATCGCCACGCGTTCCCCCTCTCGCATCAGTCGGCCGCGGCCAATTTCGAGGGGCTCGAGGTCGGCCGGCATATCCACGCCGACGCCCTCCCCGCGCGGATAGCGGAAGGCGGACGGGCGATCGTCGATCGCGGCCGCAGTCGCGACCATACGGACGAGCTCCGCCTCATCGCCGGCCGCCATCACGACGAAATCCGGCAAATTTGCAAGATAGGCCACGTCGAACGAGCCAGCATGCGTCGGCCCATCCGCGCCAACCAGGCCAGCCCGGTCAATCGCAAAACGCACCGGCAATTTTTGGATCGCGACATCATGGACGACTTGATCATAGCCGCGCTGCAGGAAGGTCGAGTAGATCCCGGCAAAGGGCTTCAGCCCTTCGGCCGCCATGCCCGCGCAAAACGTAACCGCATGCTGCTCCGCAATACCAACATCAAAAACGCGGTCGGGATGCGCCTTGGCGAAGAGATCGAGGCCTGTGCCGTTCGGCATCGCCGCTGTCACCGCAACGATGGTCGGATCGGCGTCCGCGGCTTTGATCAGCGTTTCGGCAAACACACGCGTATAACTCGGCGCGTTCGAAACCGGCTTTTTCATCTCACCGGTCGCAACGTCAAACTTCGAAACGCCGTGATATTTATCCGCCGCCGCCTCCGCAGGCGCATAGCCCTTGCCCTTCTGGGTCACGCAATGGATCAGCACCGGACCATCGGCCCGAGCCTTCACATTCCGCAGCACCGGCAGCAGATGATCAAGATCATGACCGTTAACGGGGCCGAGATAGTAAAAACCCAGCTCCTCAAACAGCGTGCCGCCAACCGCCATGCCCTTCGCATATTCCTCGACACGGCGCATACGGCTGTTGATGCTTTCAGGCAGCGCTTTGCCGACCTGCTTCATCACATCGCGGAAGCTCTTATATACGCCGCCCGACCAGAGCCGCGCCAGATAGGCGCTCATAGCGCCCACGGGCGGCGCAATCGACATATCGTTATCATTCAGAATAACGATCAGCCGCCGTCCGAGCGCGCCAGCGTTATTCATCGCCTCATAGGCCATGCCGGCGGACATGGCGCCATCGCCGATCACGCAAATCACATCGCCTGGCTCAGCTGCGTCGTCCGACTTCGCGGCTTCGATCTCCGCCAGCCGCTCCATCGCAACCCGAAACCCGAGGCCCGCCGATATGCTGGTGGAGGAATGGGCGGCCCCGAACGGATCAAACTCGCTTTCGGTCCGCTTGGTGAAGCCGGACAAACCTCCGCCCTGGCGCAGCGTACGAATTCGATCCCGCCGGCCGGTCAGGATTTTATGCGGGTAGGCTTGGTGCCCAACATCCCAGATCACCTTGTCCCGAGGCGTGTTGAACACCGCGTGGATCGCAACCGTCAGCTCAACGACGCCGAGGCCCGCGCCCAGATGGCCGCCCGTGACCGAGACCGCGGAAATCGTGTCTTCCCGCACTTCCTGGGCGAGGCGCGCCAAGTCGTCATCCGACAGCGCGCGCATATCCGCAGGGCAGCGCACTTGGTCAAGAAGAGGCGTGCGCGAGGCGTTTAGCGGCGGCGCGTCACGTTTTTCGCGATCATTTTCCGCGATCTTCGCGCCCTTGTCGCCTTCACCCGCTTCGCTCATCCCGGTCCTCTCGCCTTCCGAATTATTCACAACGCCGCCCGCGGCGTTCGCAACGCCAACGCGCCAGTATTTAGCGGCGACGCGCGATTGCAAAACGGGCAGCTTGCCGCAGCAAAGCGGCGGAGTCGCCGAAAAGCTGCAGCGCCTCCTCCGCTTCCGCCGCTTTCGCCGCCGCTTCAGCCTGGGCCGCGCTCATCCCCAATATGTTTGGCAATGTCGCCTTGCCCGCGGCGATGTCCTTGCGGAGCTGCTTGCCCGCCTCGGCTTCATCGCCGATTTCGTCTAGAAGATCGTCGGCAATCTGAAACGCGGCGCCGAGCGCATCGCCATAGCGGGCGATCTGGCGCAACTCAACCGCAGAGGCGCCGCCAAGGATTGCGCCAATCTGCGCCGACGCTGAAATCAGCGCCCCGGTTTTCATCGCCTGCAGGCGTCGGATTTCATCGGCGGACAGGGGCGTCGCGCGGCTTTCCGCCAGAATATCGATCATCTGCCCGCCGACCATCCCAGCTGAACCGGCCAACCGGGCCAATGTCGCGGCGACCGCAACGCGGCGAGCGGGATCCTCAGCGGTCGCCGGGTCCAGCAAAATCTCAAACGCGGCGGTTTGCAGCGCGTCGCCCGCCAGAATGGCGGTGGCCTCATCGAACTGAATATGCGCGGTCGGGCGACCGCGCCGCAACGCGTCGTCATCCATCGCCGGCAGATCGTCATGGGCCAGCGAGTAGCCATGCAGGCACTCGATTGCCGCGGCCGCGCGCATCGCCCCGTCGCCCGCACAGCCAAAAATCTTTGCGGTTTCAACGACCAAGAAGCCGCGCAAACGTTTGCCGGGGCCGAGCGCGACATAGCGCATCGCCTCCACCACACGCCGCTCATCGCCACTAGGCAGCGGCAGCAACCGCTCCAGCCACGCCTCAATCTCATCCGCGCGCCCACGCAGAGCAAGTTCAAACGCGCCATCGGCGCTGGCGTTGATCTCGCCCAGACGCATCACGCGCGGCCCCTTATGATGCTGCGCCGTCGAGGTTCGCCGGTTGAACCCCAGACGCGCCGCCGGACTGATCTTGTATGATTTGCTCAACCCGCATTTCAGCGGCTTTCAGCTTGGCTTCGCAGTGCTTGCGCAGCGCCGCGCCGCGCTCATACAACGCAATCGACTCTTCAAGATTGACGCGCCCGCTTTCGAGCTGCCCGACGATGCCCTCCAGCGCCGACATCGCCTCCTCAAAACTCATTTTTTCGATCGTCGCCGCGTCCTGCGCGGCCTGAGCGCTTCGCCCCGCCATCTCCGCTCCTCGCCTCTTTCACTACTCATTCGCGCCGCTCAGCGCGACGCGTGCGCCGCAACGCCATGCATCGTCAAAGACCGCACATGCGCCGCAGCCGACTGCGCCAGAGCCCGTAAATCATACCCGCCCTCCAAGGTCGAGACGACGCGGCCAGCAAACTGGGAGGCGGCGATAGCGCAAAGTTGATCCGTCGCCCAGGCGAAATCATCGGCCTCAAGCTCCAACTGCGCCAGCGGATCGGCGCGATGCGCGTCGAAACCAGCGGAGATGATCAGCAGTTCGGGGCGAAACGCTTGCAACTTCGGCAAGATCCGCTCCGCGAAGCCCTTGCGAAAATCAGCTGATCCGGCATGCGCCGGCAAACAGAGATTAACGATATTGCCCGCGCCAATCTCCTCCGGCGCGCCGGTGCCCGGATAAAGCGGCCATTCATGGCTCGAGCCAAAGAAGACCCGCGCGTCCGCCTCGATAATATCCTGTGTGCCATTGCCGTGATGGACGTCAAAATCGACAATCGCTACACGCGGCAATTTATGAAACTCCACCGCATGCAACGCGCCGACCACGGCGTTGGAGTAAAAACAGAACCCCATCGCGCGCTTCCGCTCGGCATGGTGCCCCGGCGGGCGGATGGCGCAGAACGCGTTGCCGACCTCCCCATACATCACGGCGTCGACGCCGGCGATCACCGCGCCTGCGGCGCGGCGCGCGGCCTCCAGCGTACCGGGCGACATAAAGGTGTCCGCGTCGATCGCCGCTAACCCTTCGCGCGGCGCAGCGTGCTCAATCGAGTCGAGATAGGCCGGATCATGCGCGCGCTCGAGCTGCTCCCGCGTCACGACGGGCGCCTCGATCCGCACCAAATCCTGAAATTCAGGCGTTTCCAACGCAGACAGCACGGACTTCAGCCGTGCTACTTGTTCTGGATGTCCCTCGGGCGTGATGTGCTCAAGGCAGCTGGAATGTGTAATGAGCGCTGTTGTCATATGCGCCTCTTTTTGTTCGTGCGTTGGCGACGCCCTGCTCAGCGGCCAACCTCCCACACCGCCAACCTACTCCTCGCATCCGTCCGGTGTCAGCATGTATCCGGCGCCGCGAACAGTTTTGATGAAACGCGGCGCGCGCGGGTTTTCTTCGACCTTCCGCCGCAAGCGGGTGATTTGAACATCCACCGCGCGTTCCGTCGCATCCACTTCATCCGACCCGACTTCGGCGAGCAGCTGAGCGCGCGTGACCGGCTGGTTCACCCGCCGCGCCATAAAACGCAGCAGCGCGACCTCGGCGGTTGTGAGCCGAATCTCCGCCCCGTCGCGCGTAAATGCGCCGCGCTCCATGTCAAATTTGGCGGCCCCCAGACGCACCATCGCCGTTTTCGCCGGCGGCGCCGCGTTCGCGCGCCGCAACACCGCGTCAATTCTCAGCTTCAGCTCCTTTGGATCGAAGGGCTTTGACAGATAATCGTCGGCCCCGGCCTCCAGCCCCTGAATCCGGCTTTCGGTTTCCCCCTTCGCCGTCAGCAAGATGACGGGCGTCCGCCCCCCGACCCAACGCGTCAGCGAAAATCCGTCCTCCCCCGGCATCATCACGTCGATCACCATCAGGTCGAACTCCAACGCGTCGATCAACCGGCGCGCATGCGCAGCATCGCGCGCGGCCGACGCGCGAAAGCCGTTGCGCACCAAATACCGATGCAACAGCGAGCGAATACGCTCATCATCGTCGACGACCAAGATATGGCCGCCGCTGGGCCCCGCGGCGCCGACATCCAGCTCTGAATCCTGCGAGGTCAGATCAGCCATCGGTTCGTTCTCCGTTTCACGCGGCTGCGGGGCGCTCCACCATCAGCTCCGCGCGACGAATTTCAGCAGCTGATCGCGCGCATCTTCGTCAAGCATACGCTCCAGCACCAGGCGAAACCCCGCGACGGCGTCCGGACCAGCCTCTCGAAACGCGCGCCGCACCCGCATCCTCTGCGCCTCGGCGAGGCTGCGCTCCAATTCCGCGCCCTTTTCCGTCAAGGCGAGCGGCCGTTGTCGCCGATCACTCTCTCCGACCCGTCGCTCGACCAATCCGTTGTCGAGCAGATCGCGAAGCACGCGATTGAGAGACTGCTTGGTGACGCCCAGAATGTCGATCAATTCGGTGACGGTGCGCGCCCGCCCCGCCGCGATAAAGTGCAGCGCGCGATGGTGCGCGCGGCCATACCCCTGCTCGCGCAGAATATCGTCCGGATCGCGCGTGAACGCGCGATAGGCGAAGAACATCAGCTCGATGCCCTGGCGAAGCTGCTCGTCGGTCAGATAGCGGAGCCGATCGCCCGCGCGGGCTGCTGCTGCGTCTGCATCGCGCGCTGAACTCTGCGCGCCGTTATTCGTCGATTTAATCGCCAAACCTCCTTATCGACGGCGCCACTGCGCGACTGTACGCACGCAGCGTCCCCCGCTTCGCACCGTTCACATTGTTTCTTTTCGACCAAAGAAACGCGCGGAAACAAGGCCCAAGGCGCGCAATTTCGAATACGCGCCGCGCCGTCGCGCCATCTGGGTTGGGTATTCTGCGCTCTCCGAGCGCAAAATTGCGTCAACGTTATTGACACAAAAATCTGTAACCGTTACCTGACGCCAAGCAAGTTTTTTGCAATCTTGCGCAAAAGCGACGATCAAAGAAACTTGTGGAAATTTTATGGCGTGTGTCCGGGCGAACTGGGCGAAATTGAAAGGAAGCGGCGATGGCGGGCGCGACGTATGACGACCGTGACGGTTGGATCTGGATGGATGGCGAATGGACGGCTTGGCGCGATGCAAAAGTGCATGTCCTTACCCACGCGCTGCACTACGCCTCCAGCGTATTTGAGGGCGAGCGCGCCTATGACGGCGAAATCTTTGAATCGCGCGCGCATTCGGACCGGCTTGCCGCCTCAGCTAAAGCGCTCGATTTTGAGCTGCCCATCGACTCTGCGCAGCTCGACGCCGTCAAAGCCGAAGCAGTCCGCCGCAATGGCTTGAATGACGCTTACGTGCGCGCCATCGCCTGGCGCGGCTCCGAGATGATGGGCGTGTCAGCACAGCATAACACGATCCATGTCGGCGTCGCCGCCTGGAGCTGGGGCGCCTATTATGGCGACGCGCGCGAAAAGGGCGCGCGGCTTGACTTGGCCAAATGGCGCCGCCCATCGCCTGAGACCATCCCGTGTCACGCCAAAGCCGCCGGGCTCTACATGATCTGCACCCTCAGCAAGCATGAGGCGGAGCGGAAGGGGTATTCGGATGCGCTGATGCTGGATTATCGCGGCTATGTCGCCGAAGCGACCGGCGCGAACGTCTTCTTCGCGAAAGACGGCGTCGTCCATACGCCAACCCCGGATTGCTTCTTGGACGGCATCACCCGACGCGCCGTTATCGGCCTGCTGCAGGCGCGCGGCGTAGAGGTTGTCGAACGCCATATTGAGATTGAGGAGCTGGAAGGCTTCGAACAATGCTTCCTAACCGGCACCGCCGCTGAGGTGACGCCCGTTGCTGAAATCGGCCCCTATAGCTTCGAAGTCGGCGCACTCGCGAAAGAAGCCATGACGGCGTACGATTCTCTGGTCAGACGCAAAGTCGCCGCGTAAGTGTTGCGCGGCTGCGCAGCGCGCCTGACAGGGGCGCCCCGGCGAAGCCGTTCGCCGGGAACCTCCAGGAGGCCGCAATGACCGTCGCAGTCGCCGCTCGCTCTGCGCCCCTATGGCTCGGCGCGCTGGCCTTGTTCAGCGCGTCCGCCAGCTACGCGCAAGCGCCATCCCCCTCCTCCTATGAAGATTATCTCGCTGAACTTCGGACGCCGAAGCCAAGTTATGTCGCGGTGAGCAATCATTTCAGGCATGACGAGAGCGGCGAATGCGGGGAGTTGGGCTGCGTCCTGATGGGACCGACCGACGATAAGGACGCATGCGAACGCTGGGTCGAGGCGTATAACCGCGTTGACCCGTTCGATCACGCCCGCTGCGTCGAACAGGTCGCGCCCGCCAGATAGTCCGTCGCCTCCGGGCTCGCCCATCGCGTTGTCGCAGCTATTCCGTTTTCTTTTCGGGGGGAAGGTAGGTCGAGGCGACAAACTGTCGGTGCCAGCGCCTCGCCTCCAACGCTTGATCGAGCCGTGCGCGATCGTCGCCCGGCTCCGCGCGGGGCACGGTGGAAACCGCGCTGAGCGCGCCATCGGCAACCGTGTAGGCCGCGCCGGTTTTATAGGATGTCAGAGCGCCCGCAAAACTCCACAGCTCCTCTTTTAACGGCGCAAGAGGGGTCGGGACGCCGAATTCGTTAAGGAGCGCCGCAGCGCAACGATCCGCTTGCGCCAGCGCCGCGTAGGCGGTTTTCGGCATCGGCTCAAGGCGCGCGCTGTCCCCTATCACATAGACTTCCGGCACAATCGTCGACCGCATATTGTCCGGACTCACCGGCGCCCATCCGCCGCCATCCACAACCCCGGCAAGAAACGCGACACTCGCCGCCTGCTGTGGCGGCGAGACGGAAGCGGCGGCGACGCGAATGATGTCGCCGGTCCCCAGTCGCAAGGTCATTTCGCGCGGATCCACGCCAACCACCCCGCCGCCGATAAAGGACGCCGGCCGCCACGCGATCATCTCGCCATAGTTCTTCGCCCAGTAGGCGGTGAACGCCTTCCGATGTGGGAAATCGTCTTTCGCATCGAAGATAAAGATCTTCGCCTTCGGATTGACCCGAGAAAGCAGCGCCGCCGCCATCGATGCGCGCTCATAGGGCGCGGGCGCGCAGCGGGCGGGATCCGGCGGCGCGGCGATTGCGAACACGCCCCCGGGCGGCAACGCCGCCAGCCGCTGCTTCAGAAGGTAGATTTGATACCCGCCCGAGTAGGCGTGCGGCATCGCCTCGCTCGCGACAGCGTCATAGCCGGAGATCGCGTCCTGCTGAAAGCTGATGCCAGGCGCGAGGATAAGCCGATCATAATCGAGCGCGTCTCCCCCTGCGAGGCGCAGGTTGCGCGCCGATGCGTCAACGTTGACCACGCGATCAATAACGATCCGCACCGCGCCGGACTCGGCGATCGGAGCCAGTTCGAATGTGAGAGAACGCAGCGAGCGCAGGCCGATCAGGTAAAAATTGGACAGTGAACCGGTGGTGTGCGCCGGCTCCGCGCTGACCAGGGAAATATCGAGCTTATCCGCCGCCGCGCTAAGCCGACGCGCGACCCGAGCGCCGCCTGGGCCGCCGCCTACGATCACAATCCGCGGGCGTCCCTGCGCAATCGCCGGCGCAAAAAGCGCCGCCGCCCCAAGCGTCCCCGCCGCTAGAACGCGCCGTCGCGTCAACTTTCCGCCGGTCAACATCCCCACCTCCCCAGCTGTTCGATGTGCGCGCAGCGCCGCAAAAGTTGCGCGCGCAGACACTGCACAGGAGCGAGGCGGAAACAAGCGGTCGATCACGTGAACGCGCCGATCAGAACACAGTTTTCTCCGCCGCAGCGATGGGGTAAGCTGCCAACGGCGAATGGTTCGCACAAAAGGCCGCGCCTGACGCATCGTCTGGACGGCCCGCAGCCCCCGGCGACGCCGGCCCTGTGGAAACGAGGTTCGATATTCCCACTCCGTCTACGACGCAAAATCCGGATGCATCCGCCGCGACTTCAGCCGCCGACGCAACATCCGCTGAAACGATCCCGGAACGTCCTGAAGCCGCGCTAGCCGCCGAGGCGCGCCCAGGCGGCGCGAGCTCCGATGAGCGCCTGACCCTGATCCGCGAATCCCTGGAAGACGACAAGGCCGAGGATATTCTCGTCATCGATCTTCGCGGCAAGTCGCCGGTGGCGGACTTTATGGTGATCGCCAGTGGCCGGTCGGCCCGCCATGTGGGCGCGATCTGCGAAAAAATGATGGATCGGCTCAAGGAAACATTTGGCGAGCGACCGCGCGCTGAGGGGGTGGAGCATGGCGACTGGGCGCTGATCGACGCCGGCGACATCATCGCACATGTATTCCGCCCGGAGGTCCGAGAGTTCTACGCGCTCGAAAAAATGTGGGCGCCGCAAGCGGCCAACCGCGCGCCAACGCCGCGGCAGGGCGATTGATCGCAGTTTCGGCTGCGCCAACAGGACATTGACCGCCAACTATGCGCCTGATCGTCGCCGCCATCGGAAAGCTGCCGAAAAGCCCTGAGCGCGAGCTTGTTGAACGCTATCAGACCCGGCTGGAGCAGCTCGCGCGGACAGTACGGCTTGGCCCGGCTGCGCTGGTTGAGCTCGAGGCGCGCGGCGCAGATGCAAAATCCGGCGCTGCGAGTAAACGTCTGGCGGAAGGCGCGCTTCTGCTGAAAGCGCTGCGGCCGGCCGAGAAAATCATCGCGTTGGATGAGCGCGGCGAGAATTGCTCCAGCAGTAAATTGGCTGACCGTCTGGGCGGCTGGCGGGACGCCGGCGTCGGCGTCGTCGGATTCGCCATCGGCGGCGCGGATGGTTTGACCGACGACCTCCGAGACCAAGCCGCCTTGCGTCTTAGTTTTGGCCAACTCACCTGGCCGCACGCGCTTGCTCGGGCGATGCTGTTCGAGCAGCTGTACCGCGCCGGCGCGCTGCTGGCCGGCCACCCCTATCATCGCGAATAGGCGAAGCGCGCCGGCGCCTCGCACCCTAGGACACGGACTCATAATTTCGCAGCCAAATTCGGATGGCTGCGAGCTTTGTTAGAGCGAGGAAGTTTGCGGCGTGTTTTTCGTAGC
>JALEGB010000133.1 GCA_022760355.1 Neomegalonema sp. | reverse complement strand
GTCAGCGACGCTCGCCGGTGGAACCACACCGCATTCGCGCCGCTTCCTGCCCCAAAAGCGCGTTTGACGGGCTGGCGACGACCAGATTTATGAGTTCCCACCCTAATCCTTCAATCCGCAGCGCGCGTCGTCGTTGAGCCGGCGTTCGCCGCCGCCGCGCGCCGATCTTGATCATCCAGCGCGCCCAGCCGCGCCGCTTGCGCAAAGGCTTCGGCGCCTCGTTCAGCGTCGGCCGCGGCTTCATCGTCCCGGCCCCACAGCTCCGCTTGGTGATCTTCATCCACACGCGACGCGCGCCACCCTTCCGCTGGCGTCAGGCGGTTGTGGCGCACGGCCAGGCCGATGATCAGCGATCCTGAGAGGGTTGTCAGATCATGTAGGGCCACCAGCCCAAGATCCGTCTCGGCCCGAACGGCTGCGCTCAGCGCAGTAAGGGCGGTCTCGGGCTGCAGCGCATGCATAACGCCCGAGGATATTTGCAGCCGCGCGCCCAGCGCCGCCTCCGCCCAGTCCAGAAGCGGGTCCCAGGCTGCGGCTTCAGCATCGATCAGCTCTTGCGGACGCTCGGCCCGGTAGCAGAGCAGATCTGTGCCGCCATAGCCGGCGATATCGTCGGCCACTGTGTCGCGATGGGCGGGGATGCGGTCGATCGCCGTATTCAGGGCGCGTGTCGTCGGCATTGCGCCGGGATCGATCATCTCGCCCTGGGCCTCCCACTCCGCCGCGACGGCGGCGGCCACCGCGGGGCCGGCCAGCAGCAGCGCTCCGCTGGGCGCGCGAACGGGGCGGTCATCCAGCAGGACGCGCCAGCCGTCAGGCGTCTGATCGATCGTTGCTGTCTGGTAGAATCTTTTTGCGCCGCCCCAGCCGGCTTTTTGCGTCACCATGTTCGCGCGCCCCATAGTTCGACCAGCGCGCCCTCAATCTGTTCAAAGCGCGCGACGACGCGTTGCGCCCCTGCGGCGAGCAACTCTTCGGCGGCGTGATAGCCCCAATCAACGCCGATCGCCGCGACGCCAGCGTTCTTCGCCATCTGCATGTCATATGTCGTATCGCCGATCACCACCGCATCCCGACGATCGACGCCGACGGCGTCCAGACAATTTTCAACCATGCCAGGGTGCGGTTTGCCCGGGGCGTCGTTCGCGGTTTGCGTAACGGTGAAAAAGCGCCGCAGATCATGGGCGTCGAGCGCCAGATCCAGCCCGCGCCGCCCCTTGCCCGTTGCGATCCCGAGAACCAGATTGGTTTCAGCCAGTTGAGAGAGCGTCGTATGCGCGTCGTCAAACAGCGGCGCTTCCGCTTCGCCGCCGCCGGTTGCGCGCTTTTCATCGAAGACATGTACGAATATATGCCCGATCCTCTCGGCTTCCTCCTCGCCGATCGAAGGGTCGACGCCCTGCACTGCTGGAACAAGGCCAAGGCCGATCACGCGTCGGATCGCGTCAGCGCCGGGCGCCGGGCGGCCGACCCGCGCGAAGGCCTCGCGCATGCCCCAGATGATGTGGCCCTGGCTATCCATCAGCGTGCCGTCGAAATCAAAGATCGCCAGCTTCAAAGGGCCGTCATCCGCGATGGTCATTTGCGGCGCTCCTCATCATAGTCGGCGAAGGGGTCTTCCGGCGCATCCGCTTCCGACCACCCGAACGCCTGCCAAGTGCGGCGCATATGCTCCGGCAGCGGGGCCGAAATGACGAAGGGGCGGCCCGTCGCCGGATGCGGCAGCTCGATGCGGCGCGCATGCAGGTGCAGTTTGCGGCTGATCTCGCCGCCGAGATACGGCGTCTCGGCGAGGCCGTGGATCTTGTGCGGGTCTGAGCCGTATTTGCCGTCGCCAACGATTGGGCAGCCGATCTCGCCCATATGCGCGCGCAGCTGGTGGGTTCGTCCCGTAACGGGGCGCAGCGCGGCCCAAGAGGCGCGGTCGCCCATTGCTTCGAGCGTGGCGTAGACGGTGAGCGCGCGCTTTGCGCCTTCCACCTGCTTGGTTTGCTCCGGCGGCAAGCACAGCATCTTTTCCCCGCCGCGACCCGGCGCCTTGACGAGGCTGTAGCGGATTTCGCCTGAGCGCGGCTTCGGCGCGCCGGTCAGGGCGGCCCAGTAGGTCTTGCGCGCATCGCGCCCATGGAAGGCGCGCGCCATCGCCGTGGCGGCCGCTCCCGTACGCGCGAGCAACAGAACGCCGGACGTGTCTTTGTCCAGCCGGTGGATCAGTCGTGGACGGTCTTGCCGCTCAAATTTGAGCGCGTCCAGCAACCGATCGACATGGCGGGTCTGACCCGAGCCGCCTTGCACCGCAAGGCCCGGCTGTTTGTTCAGCGCGATCAACGCGTCGTCGCGGTAGATCACCATGCTTTGCGCCAGCGCGGCGTCTTCATCGCTCAGCGCGCCGATATCGCGACGCGGCGCCGGTCGAGCGTCGTCCGACTGATCCGGCGCGGGCGGGACGCGAATTTCTTGGCCGGGCCGAACCCGATCTGATGCTTTCGCGCGGGCGCCGTCGACGCGCACCTCGCCCTTGCGCAGCGCTTTTTCGAGCCGCGCATGTGAGAATTCCGGCGCATTGCGTTTGAACCAACGATCGAGGCGTTGCTCCGCCTCATCCGCGCCGACCCGAATTTTCCGAACGCCCGGCATCGGCGCCTCCTTACCCAACCGCGCGGCCAACCGCGACGCCAATCGCCGCGGCGGCCAGGCCGCCCAGCGCAGATCCCGCCATGTAAATCATAGCTGTTCCAAACCGCCCCGCTTCAAGCAGCCGCAATGCGTCCAGGGAGAAAGTGGAGAAGGTTGTGAAGCCGCCCAAGACGCCGACCGTCAAAAAGGCGATGAATTTTGGCGATGCGTCGCCGATCGCTTGCGCAAGACCGAATAGCAAGCCAATCAACAGCGATCCAAGTAGATTTGCGATGGCGACGCCATAATGCGACGCGTGGAGCGTGCGGCTCGCCCAGTCGACCAATATATAGCGTCCGCCTGCGCCGAGCGCGCCGCCGGCCATTACCCACAATAGCATCATGGGGCTCATCTAACCGCACGGCGCGCATCCCGCAATCGATCTGACGCAGGAGCGCGCGCCGTGGAGGCGTCAGGCGTTGTCCAGCACCGAGAAATACAGATCCACCGCGGCCGCCAGGATCGCAGCCGGCGGACATCCGGCTTCGCGGGCTTCGGCGCGGATCAGCGCGGCGCGTCCCGGGTCGAGGCCCTCCAGCTCTTCGGCGTCAAATGGGGTCGGCGCCGGTCGGGCGGCGGCTTCAAACGCCAGGCCGACTTCGTCATAGTAGCTGTTGAAGTCGAACATCCCCTGCATGTCGATCGCCGGCGCGTCGAGAGTTGGCGCCCGAAGCGTTCGGGATGGCGAGAATGGCGCTGTTTCAATCGGTTGGTCCCGCTCAACGCGCGGCTGCTCCGCTTTGAGCCGCAGCATGTCGGGCGTTGGCGCCGAGAGGGGCGGCGTGGAGGGGCGCGCCGCCATGTCCTCGCTCGTCGCCGCATCGGCGCTGGGCGCGTTTTCCTGCGTCGCGCGCTCCAACAGGGAGGTTTCGGCCGCGCGCCAGGCTGCTGCGGCGTCGTCCGTCAGTTCGCTTTTGTAGCTGTGGCCGAGTTTCGGATCGTCGTCTCCGAGAGCCGCAATAAGCGCTTCAAGCGCTGATCCCTGCACTGCGCCGGCCGTAGCCGCCGTCGCGTCCCCCGATTGCTCTGCTTCTGCTGGCATAGGCGTTCTCCTACTGCGCGCTCGTCATGCGTTTCCCCCGACACAGCAAGGATGATGCCTAAGCGGGGTTAAATCTGGGTGAGTTGCGGGCGAATTGGGGCGCCAATCCGAAAGCGGGCGCGGAGTCGTCAGTTCGAACGCGTCGACTCAGCCGTGGGCGCCGGCGCGATCCGTTTTAATCCGCTCATAGGCGGCGTTGAGCGCCTGAAGCCGCTCGGTCGCCAGCTTAACCGCTTCCTCGGGCACGCCGCGGGCCATCATGCGGTCCGGATGGGTTTCCCGCACGAGCGCGCGCCAGGCCGCCTTCACCTCCTCCAGCGGGGCGTCGGCGAGCACGCCGAGCAGTTGGTAGGGATCTGAAATGGACGGGTCGTGGCGGGCGAGGAGCCGGTCGAAGCAGCGTTGTTCAATCTCGAAAATCTCTGCCACGCGGGCTAGAAACTCCAGCTCGCGCGGATCGTAAACACCATCCGCGCCGGCGATATGGAACAGCCCGTCGAGAATGTCCTCCAACGTTGCGCGATCATCATCATCGCGGAACATGGCGCGAATTCGGGTCGCGTAGCCTTCGAAGCCGGCGGAATCCTCACGGGCAAGGTTGAAGACCCGCGCGGCGTTCTTCTCCTCCCCCGGCGGGATGAAGAACACCTCTTTAAACGCATCGACTTCGTCCCGCGTCACCTGCCCATCCGCTTTGGCGATTTTGGCGCCCAAGGCGACAACGGCGATTGCGAAAGCGACGCTCTTTTCCGGCGGCGTTGGCGCGCCCAGCAAATCGGCGAGCGAGCCAGCCTTGGCGGCGATTTTCTGGATGCTTTCGATAAGTCGGGACCAGATCGACATATAAGACCACTCTACTGAGCGCGAATTGCTGCGCGCCTACTCTTTTCTCGCCTCGGCGCGCCGCCGGGCGTGGGCGCTGACGCGATCTTCGACGCCAAGGAGGGCTGCGAGGCGCCGCATCAGGGCGTTTTCGTGATCATCGCGTTGTCCGTCCGCCAGAACGACGCGCCATGCCGCCTCTAAAAAGACGCCGCGCTCCTCAATTGTATAGGCCGTTTTGACTGCGAGGGTGAAGCGATGAAGGTCGGCCGCCGTTTCATGCGCTTGCTCCGCTTGCGCGCAAAGCGCCTCCGCTTCGTCATCGGACAGCTCAAACAGCTCCCTAAGCGCGGCAAGGATGCGTCGACGCTCCGTATCGGCGTATTCATGATCACTATGCGCAATCGCAACCAGCAGGGCGGCGGCGGCGAGCCGGCCTTCGGTTTCAGGCTTCGATTTAGGCGCGGGATGGCCGGTTAGGCGTTTTATGAATCTAATCATGATCGTAGATTAAGTGCTTCGCGGGCGTTGGCCAATCGCTGTCTGCGGAATGTTATTGGGATTCACAATCAGGGAATGCTGGCTATGGCCCGTCTGAAGAAACGCCGTCTGGCTCTGTCGCTCTGCGTCGCACTCGCGCCCGCGGTTGCGCCTGAGATCGCAGCGGCGGGGGATGATCCGGTGCTGCACTATGATTGCCGCGTTCATGGCGTTCGGCCCTACCCGCATCGCCATGTTGATCCGGACGCGGCGGTGATTCCCTGCGAGCGCACGCCGCGAACCGGCTTGTACCCGGTGGCGGCGCGCTGCGTGGCGCATGCGATTGGCGAGGGCGGGCGCTATGGGATTGTGCCGGGCACCGAAGCGACCACCACCACGCCGTTGGAGCCTGAGGCCTCTGCGGATAGTCGGGCCGACGCGCTTAATCTCGCCTGTAAGCAGGCGCTAAAAGCCTGCTCGTTCGCTGTGGCCGAGATCGGGGCCTATGACGCGCGGTGCAAAATTATGGACCGGAGCTTCGAGCATTGAGCCATCCTCAGACAGTTTGCATCACCGGGGCGGGACGCGGAGTCGGGCTAGAGCTGACCCGGCGCTATCTCGAGCGCGGCGACCGCGTGCTTGCGGGCGTTCGGTCGCCGGAAACGGCGGACGCCCTGGCGCAGTTGAGCGGCGATATCGAAATCCATCGGCTGGACGTGGTGGATGAAGCATCGCTGGCGGCGTTTTCCGATCGGTTGGCGGGGGCGGCGATTGACGTCGTCATCGCCAATGCCGGCGTGTTGTTCGGTTGGGGCGGATTGGAAGATCCCGCCTACACTGCGGAGAGTTGGCGCGAGACATTGATGGTGAATGTGTTCGGCCCCTTCGCCACGGCGCAAGCGCTCGCGCCGAACTTATGCGCCGCCGCCGCCGCCGGGCGCGCGCCGCGGCTGGCGATTATCGCATCGCGCATGGGCAGCACGGCGGAGGTTATCGGTAAAGGCAACTCCTACAGCTATCGCGCCAGCAAGGCGGCCGCGGTGAACTTGGCGCGGAACCTTGCGGCGGAGCTGAAGTCGAAGGGCGTTGCGGTGGGCGCGTATCATCCGGGCTGGGTGCGAACGGATATGGGCGGCGCGGGGGCGGATATCTCCGTCGAGGAAAGCGCGGCGGGGCTGATGGCGCGGTTCGACGCGCTGACATTGGCGCGCTCTGGCGTGTTCGAGGATTATCTCGGCGCATCCATCGCTTATTAACCACCTTTCCAAAAAGTTTCGCGATTGGGTCGGTGCGTAACCGTTTTTTAAACCGCGTGAGGGATAGTGGCAGACATGGAGCAGCAACCGCGTCCAACATAGCTGACGCGGATTAACCCAAGGTGAAAGGAGGCGAACATGGCGCAGTCAGTAAGCGCAATTGTCGCCCGGTCATCGGAGGTTGACGAGACGCTCGCCAAGGCTTTCGACGCCCGCCGCGAGCGCATCGCCGAGATGGCGCGGCAACGTGTCGACCCCAACGCAGTGCGCGGCGATCGTCCGCAACCTGCGGCTCAGGTCGAAACGGCGCGCGCGGTCTCAGGCGCAACCGCCGCCGCAGCCTCGCGACCAAACCTCTCCCCGGAGGTGCGCAGCATGTTGATGAGCCCCGGGCAATCGTCCGCGCCAAGCAGCGGCTCGAAATCGAGCACTGTTTTGATCGGTCAGCTGCTGGACGCTCTGCGCCAATATGAAAAGAACAACGCAGGCGCGTAAGCCTCGTTGTCATTTTTTAGCGAAACGTCGCGCGCATCGCTTGACCCACGACGCGCGCGCCATAGCATCCGCCGCACGTAACGAGGCGAGGAGAAGGCTATGGCGGACGGCGATCGAATCTCAGCTCCGACGAAGTTTGGCGTCGGGCAGCCAATGCGCCGTAAGGAGGATGACCGCTTCCTTCGTGGCGCAGGCGCTTTTCTCGATGATTTAACGCTCGAGAATCAAGCCTACGCAGCGTTCGTGCGGTCCCCGCACGCCCATGCGCTGCTGCAAGGCGTCGATGTCTCGGCGGCCAAAAGCGCGCCGGGGGTTCTTGGCGTCTTTACACATGCGGATACGATTGGATTCGGTCTGCAGGAATTCGGCAACCGCGCGCCGGTAAAAAATGCGGACGGCTCCCCCGCCGCAGCCGTCACCACGCCGCACCTGGCGAAGGATCGGGTCCGGTTCGTCGGTCAGCCCGTGGCGATGATTGTTGCGGACAGCGCCGCCGCCGCCCGAGACGCGATCGAGCTGGTGGAGGTGGCGTATGAAGAGCTGCCGGTCACGATCAATCCGCGGCGCGCGCGCGATGAGAATGCGCCGCAGCTCCATGATGAAGCGCCGCAGAACACCGCATATTATTGGACGCTAGGCGATCGTGCGGCGGTGGAGGCGGCGTTCGAGGCGGCGCATACAACTGTTTCGACGTCCGCGCCATGCCAACGTGTTGTGATCAACGCGATGGAGACGCGCGTGGTCAACGCGGTTTGGGATGGCGATGTCGATCGGTGGACGCTGCATTGCTGTACGCAGGGGCCGCACTTGATGCGGCAGATGCTGAGCGATCAGCTTGGCGTTGGGACGGAGCGGATCCGGGTGACGACCCCTGACGTGGGGGGCGGATTCGGCATGAAGCTGATGGTTCATCCGGAATATGCGCTCTGCGCCGCTGCGGCGCGACGGGTGGAGCGGCCGGTTAAGTGGACGGCGGACCGAAGCGAGTCGTTCCTGTCCGATGCGCAAGGGCGGGCTGTCGACATCGATATTGACGGCGCCTTTGACGCTGAGGGCAAAATTCTTGCGCTTCGTGTGCGGCAGATCTCGGATCTTGGGGCGCATTATTGTCAGTTCAGCGCTGGTATTCACAGCGCCTTCTCCGCTGCGCTTGTTGGCGGATTGTATGATGTTGGCGCAGCCGTCGTCGATGTGTGGGGCGTGTTCACCAATAAAACGCCGATGGACGCCTATCGCGGCGCGGGGCGGCCTGAAGCGAACTACGCCACTGAAATGGTGCTCGACGCGGCGGCGCAGAAGCTGGGCTTGGACCCGGCGGAACTGCGTCGGCGCAATCTGCATGCGGCGGGTGATGCGCCGTTTGATACGCCGACCGGGCTGAAGGTGGACAGCGCCAATTGCCGCGAGGTGCTCGATCGGGCGTTAGAGTTGGCCGACTATGCTGGGGCGGCCGAGCGTAAAAAGGAAGCGGCCGAGCGCGGGAAACTGCGCGGTGTCGGCGTGTCCTACTATGTTGAGCGCACGGGCGGCTCCCCGATTGAGAATGCGCGGCTTCGCGTTCGCGGCGATGGCGGGATCGAAGCTTGGATCGGCACCCAGTCGACCGGCCAGGGCCATGAAACGGCTTGGGCGCAGGTCATCCATGAGAAGCTTGGCGTGGATGTCGACCGCATCAGCTTCCTCGCCGGCGATAGCGACTTGCTGCCTGCTGGCGGCGGCACCGGCGGTTCCCGTTCGCTGATTATTGGCCATAAAGCGTTCTTCCTCGCCGCGGACCATATTATCGAGCAGGGCAAGGAGGCGGCGGCGGAAGCGCTGGAAGCGGCGGTGGCCGATATTGAGTTCAGCAAGGAAGAGGGCGGCGTATTCCGCATTGTCGGCACGGACCGTCAGATCGATCTGTTTGCGTTGGCCGATCGCGCGACGGATTCGTTTGGGGACAAGGCGCTGTTGGGTGTCGGCGACACGAATGAGATGACGTCGACCTTCCCGAACGGCGCTCATATCGCCGAGGTTGAAATTGATCCTGAGACGGGCGAGATCGCGTTCCTGGACTATGTGATCGTCGATGATTTTGGTCGGATCCTGAACCCGCTGCTGGCCTCTGGCCAGGTCCATGGCGGCGTCGCCCAGGGGGTCGGCCAGGCGCTGCTGGAATTGGCGGCGTTTGACGAAGAAAGCGGGCAGCCTCTGGCGGGCTCCTTCATGGATTATGCGATGCCGCGTGCGGATAATATCCCGCGTCTGCGTTCAACCTTCTATCAGAATGCGCCGACGCCGACGAACCCGCTTGGCGTAAAGGGGGCGGGCGAATCCGGTTCGGTTGGCGCGACCCAGGCGGTTGTGCTGGCGGCGCTGGACGCGCTGCGTCAGGCCGGGGTTGAACAGATCGAGACGCCGCTGACCCCGCTTAAAGTTTGGTCGGCGATTCAGGCCGCCAGAGCTTAAACGTTCAAATCGATCCGCCTCGGCGCAGCTGTGCTGTTGCGCCGAGGATCGCCAGTTTAAGCAGGGGGGCGGGGGATGTCCAAATATACGCTGTTGCAGTGGTCCGAGTTGATTGCAAATTTCTCGGTGATTGGCGGCGCTTTTATCGTCGCTTTTACGATCTTTCAATTTCGCAACACAGTTCAATATGGTCGCGCACAGCTCTTCCTGTCTTTGCGTGAGAACTTTGCGCGTATTCGGGAAGGGTTGGAGCGGGAGATTCCCGATTTCACCGACGCTACATTACACACTGCTTATGAGGACCTGACCGATCGCGGCAAATCCGCGGTGACGCATTATTGGACCAATGCGTTCAATGAGTGGTGCGCCACTACGAAAATCTATAAGTCTGGGCGGGGAATTCTTTGGCGAACCTTTTACGCTAATGCGCAGGCGTCCGCGTTATTGCACCGGCCGCTCCGTGAGGGGCTGCTTGTCTTGATGCGCGGTCCCTATTCGTTCGGCGGATTTAAGCCGAATTATATGCGTGTCATGCGGCAGGTTGCGAAGCGATTGCGCCGGGGGCGGGCCGGCGTCATTCTTGATGCGCGGCAACGAGACGAGATCGATCGATTTGTTGAAGAGCTGGATGCGATCAGGTTCGCACGATGACTGAGGCGCAGCTGGATCTTGGCCAAAGACTGCGCGCCATTCGGCCTGCGGCGACAGTCCCTGCGCAGGAGGTGGCGGCGCTTCGTCAACGGTTGCAGGAGGTCCCGGTTGATGGGAACTGTCCGGACCAGCATTGGTCGTGGGCGGCGTCAGTGCTGGCGCTGGAGGCCGCGGCCGCGGGCAATTATGGCGTCGGCGCGCTGATCATCGAGGCGGGCGCGCCCGAGCCGCTGTGCGTCGGCGCCAATGCGATGTTCTCGCCGCGGTTTGACAGCAGCGCGCATGCGGAGATGCGCGCGCTGCAGGCGTTGGAGGAGGCGCACGCCGAGGCGGGCGCAGGGCTGACCCTCTATACATCGCTGGAGCCCTGTCCGATGTGCCTGGCGCGCTTCATCGCCTCCCGCGTGTCGGCTCTGAAGTTCGTCGCATGGGATGAGGGCGGCGGCATGGTCTCGCGGCTCGAACATATGCCGCCGGTATGGCGCGATATTGCGGCGGGCCGGGTCATTGCGCCAGCGGATTGCGGCGAGGAGCTTCGTTCCATTGCGTTGGCGATCTTTGAGTTGCGCGCCCGGCGCTTGGACGCTTCGCTGAAATCGAACGATTAGCCAAGCGAAAGGACTAACGATGCCGAGCCAACTTTTGTTCCTCGCGGACGCCTATGCAAAGCAGTGCGACGCGGCGGTTATTGGCGTTCGCGCGCAGGAAGGCGGCGGCGTCGGGGTTCTGCTGGATCAGACGGTGTTCTATGCGGAGGGCGGCGGGCAGCCTGGCGATGTTGGCCGGATCGTCTGGGAGGGCGGCGCAGCCGATGTGGCGCGCACGGTGAAGGGGGCCGACGCCGGCGAGGTGTTGCATCTGCTGGCTGACGGCGCCGAGGCGCCTCCGGTTGGCGGCAACGTATCCGCGGAGATTGATTGGGAAACGCGCTTTGCCCGTATGCGGATGCACACCGCGTTGCATCTTCTGTCGGTGGTGATCCCTCTGCCGGTGACCGGGGGGCAGATTGGCGACGGCAAGGGGCGGCTTGATTTTGATATGCCGGAGGCGCCGTCGGACAAGACCGCGCTGGAGGCGCGGTTGAATGCGCTGATTGCCGAGAATCACCCGGTCACGAGCGAGTGGATTTCAGATGCGGAGCTCGAGGCCAATCCAGGGTTGGTCAAGACGATGGCCGTGAAGCCGCCGATGGGGCAGGGGCGGGTTCGGCTGGTGCGGATTGGCGCGGGCGATCCGCCTGTCGATTTGCAACCCTGCGGCGGCACGCATGTGGCGGCGACGGGGGAAATAGGCGCTGTGAGGCTGGGCAAGGTGGAGAAAAAAGGCAAATCCAACCGGCGCGTGAGTCTCATTTTGGGATAACTGCACTTTATCCACAACAAAATCAGCCGTTTCATACTTCCGCCACGAATTTGAGGCGACCCCGTCACAAATTGCGCTTATGCCGGCTTCAGGGAAGAAGGGAGCCCCGCCATGCCGTCTCCGTTGTTGCGTAACCACCGCTCCAATGGAGCGGCATTTCGATTTTCTCGGACTGTTCGGGCTGTATCTAGCGCGTTGGCGCTGGCTTTCGCACCGTATATCGCGGTCAGCGGACAGGCGCTTGCTCAGTTATCCACAGATACACAAGATCTAGCGGCGCCGAAGCTCAAGCTGTTGGCTGAGTACCGTTTGCCGACCGGACTGCGGATGGCGGGCGTCGAGTTTGGCGGCATCTCGGGGCTGGATTACGATCCGAAGGCCGGGGTTTTCTGGGCTCTTTCGGACGATCGCGCCGAAATTGCGCCGGCGCGCTTTTACGGTCTGAAAATCGATATCAAGGCGGCGAAAGCTGGCCGGCCGGCCTATGTCGCAGGAGTCGATATTTTCAAAGCGACCGCGATGGGCACGAAGGAGCGTAAGCCCTACGCCGCCAAGAGCCTCGACCCCGAAGCGCTGCGTCTGAAACCCGGCGGCGGGTTCTACTGGGCGCATGAGCGTGACGCGAAAGGCAAGCCGTTCGTCGGCGAGATGGGCGCCGACGGCATCAACACCCGCTCTTACACTCTGCCAGATTACTATATGCCGGGAATCGGAGTGGGAGTTCGCGTCAATCTCGGTTTTGAGAGCCTGACGGTGGACAAGGACGGCGCTGTGATCGTGGCGACTGAACAGGCGCTGACGCAGGATGGCCCGGAGACCACGCCGGACAGCGGTTCCCGCGCGCGGGTCTTGAAGTTTGACCCGAAGAAAGGCGCGCCGATCGCCGAGTATGTTTATCCGGTTGGCCCTGTCGCCGCGACGCCAGTCCCGGCGAAATCCTTCAAGACCAATGGTCTGGTTGAAATGCTCGCTCTGCCCAGCGGCGGTTTTCTGGCGATGGAGCGTTCATTCTCCGTCGGTCAGGGGAATGTCGTGAAACTTTTCGTCACGGACTTTAAGGGCGCGACGGATGTGCTGGGTCAAAAGACGCTGGGCAAAGGCGTCAAAACGATGCGCAAGCGCACTGTGCTGACCCTTATGGCCGGCGGGATGCTCAAGGGGGTCGACAATCTGGAGGCGATGACGTTCGGCCCAAAGGTTGACGGCAAGCAGACGCTGATCCTGATGTCGGACAATAACTTCAATCCGAACGGGCAGTTCACGCAGATCCTGGTCTTTACAATCGAGTGACGCGCAAAGGCGGCGTGACCGCGCTTCTCGCCTAGGGTCGAAACCCATTCAGCAGCCGCCGTCAGCCCGGTTTAGGGGCTTGTCGGCTAGAATATCGAGGCGCAGGCGGTGTGGCTCACCGTCAAGC
>JALEGB010000132.1 GCA_022760355.1 Neomegalonema sp. | reverse complement strand
TTCATAGCGACGGTTGGACATTCAAGCTCCTCCTTTGGGTGCTTGAATCAAAATTCACCGCAAAAGTGAATCCCATTTATGAGTTTACAGCCTAGCCTTGCAGCAGCGGTGAGAGCAGCGCCAGCGTCAATACGGACAGCAGCGTGCTGGCCAGCACGGCTTTGGCGGTCACATCAACCGCCCGTTGCGGCGCGTTATATTGAAGGGCGAGCACGAACGCCATCGCGCCGGATGGGCCGGCGGAGAGGAACATCAGCGGATCAACCCAAGGCGACGCGCCGCCAAGCGCGTACAACATGCCGCCAAAGATCAGCGGAACGGCCAGCATCTTACAGGCGAGCGCGGCGACGAAAACGCTGTCACGCTCAAACAGCCGAACATTCGCCAATGTCAGCCCCAACGCAAACAGGATCGCCGGCGCCGCGGCTTTGCCAGCGAACTCCGCGAAGGTTGTCAGGCCGGCAGGCGTCCAATCGCGTCCCAAATTCATCGCCAGCCCCGCCGCCAGCCCCAACAATGTTGGATTACGTGCGAGCATGAGCGGAACGGCCAGCAATGATCGTTTCTTGGCGGCGATCAGCTCCAGAACAAAGATCGTGCCGCAGAACAGCAACGCCGCATCCACAAAAGCCACCGCCTGAATCGGCTCGGTCACAGCAGCGCCGCCCAGCCGCTCCGCAATCGGCAACACGAAGTAGAAATGATTGATGAACATGCCCGCCATCGCCAGCAGCAACGCGCTGAGCAGGTCAAAACCGAACAGCAGGCGAAACAACAGCGTAAAGCCAACATAGGCGAGCAGCTCCGCCGCCAGATATACGCCCATAACGTCCCACTTATAGTGGGCAATTGACGCGGTCGAGGCGAGATAGGCCATCAAACAGGGCTGCGCGAGGTAGAACACGAACCCGTTCAGCGCCCTCGCCGTCGCCCCGTCAAAAACACGCAGACGCCCGAACAGCACGCCCACCGCCATCACAGCAAAAATTGGCAGGATCGGATCCGCCAACGCCCCCAGCATGCCGCCCATTCAGCGCCCGGCCCTCATCCGTCGCGATGCGCTGCTTCGAGCGCGGAGATGTCAATTTTATGCATGCCCGCCAGCGCCTGCGCCACGCGCGCCGTCGCCGCCGGGTCGGATTTCGCCAACAGCTCGGACAATGCGTTGGGAATGATCTGCCAGGACAAGCCATAGCGGTCCTTCAGCCAGCCGCAACGGCCGGGCTTGCCGCCCCCCTTCGCCAACGCCGTCCAAAGCCGGTCCGTCTCCTCCTGATCATCGGTTCGAATGACGATGGAGGCCCCCTCAGTGAAGCCGGGGCGTTTGCCGCCGTTAAACGCCTGATACGGCGCGCCGCCAAGCGTAAACTCGATCACAAGAGCCGGCGCTTCGGGCGAAATGCGCGTGATCTCGCCAATATCCGACTGCGGAATCAGATCAACATAGAAGCGGGCGGCCTCTTCGGCGTTCCCATCAAACCAAAGACACGTGCTTACTTTCGCCGACATCACCCGCTCCCTCCTGATTTCGCCATGCTCCTACACAGGCGGTTCGCGCGCCGAGAAACAAGACGCAACTGTGATTTGACGGGGATTTGGGGCGAAATTTAAACGGGCCGCTCCAGATACACGACAGCCTTTTCGCCCGCGACATGAGTGGCGGCGCCAACTTCAACAAAGCCGAGGCGCGCATGAAAGCGCATCGAGCCGGGGTTCGGCGGCAAAGAATTGACCTCGCAAGCGATCACCTCCGTGGTGGCCGGCGCAGCGGCGATCGCGGCTTGGTATAACGCCTCCCCCACACGCCGCCCGCGCGCGGCGGCGGCGATGGCGATGCGATCGCAATAGAAGTGCGGCCGCCCCTCCCCCCGCGCAAGGCGCTCCGCAAACCAGCGATAATTGGGGCTGTCATAGGCGGCGCCGGGCCTGAGCATCAGGATGAAGCCCAGCACCGCCTCATCCGCTGCGATCAGACATGCGGCTTCCGGCGTCCCGATCAAAGCGCGCAACGCCTCGACGCTGAGCGCGCCAACGCCCGGCGTCGATTGTTCATTGATTGCATGCACAGCCGGCAGATCCGCTGGCGCATAGGGTCGGATAGCGTAGTCTGATCTCATACGCGCAGCAGTGCCCGGCGCCGGGCGCGCGGGTCAAGCCGATTTCAGCGGGATGCAGATTTCGGTGATAAGGTCCGCTGGCGGCGTCGTCGCTGGCGAGTTGAGATAGAGTTCATAGGGCGGCTTATCCGCAGGCTCGCGCGAACTGGTCGGCAACCAGCCGCCATAGAACTGTTCCCAGGCCAAGCCGAGCTCAGCGTACGGGCCGACATGGCGATAGACAGCGGCCGGCCCGCCCGTCAGCTCAAGCAGCCGCGCCGGCGCCGTCGGCGTCACGCCTTCTGGGACGGTAACGCAAGCGTCAGATCGCAACTCGGCCTCTGGCGTACTCCCCGGATCGTCGTAATACACGCCGAGCGTAACCGTCTCCGGCCGCCACATTCCGGCGCTCTGCGCCCACAGCCCAAGCCGTTCAAAAGCCTCGCCAATCTTCTGATAAGAGCCCCGATGGGCCAGCGCGGCCAGCCGGTAGGACGGCTCTTCGCGAATGATGATATGCTCCACTTCAATCCTCTCCTTCTGCACAGCGGCGCGGTAGGAGGCCGGCCCGGCCTGATAGGCGGCGGCGAAAGCGCGCGTAAACGCCTCCACCCCGCCATATCCCGCTTCAATCGCGATCTCCGCAACGGGCCGGTCGCTCTCCAACAGCGAAGCCGCCGCGCGGTGAAGCCGTGCGCGCCGAACCGTTTGCGCCGGGGTTTCCCCAGTGATCGCGCGATAGATGCGGTGAAAATGAAAACGAGACAGGCACGCGACCTCGGCCAGCGCGTCCAGATCAAGCGCTTGCCCACCGCGCGCCAACTCCGCTTCGATGTACGCGCGAACCCGGTCCATTCGTGCGTAATACTGCGCCTCAGTATTCGCCGGCGTCGGCGCGGTGCTGCTCGTCATAATGTTCGCCTCCTGCGCCAACGCATAGGTGAGCCGGATTTGATAAATCTTGCCGAACTGACAAGGCGGCTAACCTGACATCCCCTGCAGCTCCGCCGCCGCGGTGAACAGCGCGGCATGGCGGGCGGCGATCAGGCGCGGATCCGGCCCATAACCGCCGCCAAGCGCAGTTGCGACCGGCAGACCAGCGCCACGCAAGCGGCGCAGGACCAGCCTCTCCCGCGCCATCAGCCCGGCATCCGTGATCGCGAGCCGCCCGAGCCGGTCCTCACTGTGCACGTCGACGCCGCCATTATAAAAGGCGATGTCAAATGGACCACGGGCGAGCGCCGCATCTAATGTTGCGCGCACCGCTTCGAGATAGGGGGCGTCCGTAAGCCCGTCTTCCAGCCCCACATCGATGTCTGACCGCGCCTTTTCAAACGGGTAGTTCTTCTGCGCATGGATCGAGACGGTCAGAACGCTGTCATCGTCAGCGAAAATCCGCGCCGTTCCGTCGCCCTGATGCACATCGCAGTCAAAGATCAGCGCGCGCCGAATGACGCCGCGCGCCTGCAGGGCCCGGGCGGCGACGGCGAGATCATTGAAGGTGGAGAAGCCTGCGCCCCCTTCGGGACCGGCGTGATGGGAGCCCCCGGCGCTATTGCACGCCACTCCCGCTTCGAGTGCGAGCAGGCCAGCGAGAACCGAGCCGGCGGCCGACAAACGCGCCCGGCGCACCACTCTTTCCGTCCGCGGCAAGCCGATCTTGCGCATTTCCGCATCCGTCAGCGTCAGCGCGAAAGCGCGGCTTACATAGTCCGCAGCATGGACGCGCGCCAGCTCGGCCGCCGTCGCCGGCGTCGGCGCAATGTATCCTCCGGGCTTCAGCAGACCGCCTCGGATCAATTCCTCCCGCAGATAGCCATATTTTGACATTGGAAAGCGATGATCGTCCCGTAGCGGCGCTTGATAATCAGGATGGTGGATTATTGGCGGCCGCATAGGTAAGCCTTATTGTCTAACGCAGCGACGCCCGGCGCGCTTGCTTCCCCCATGGTAGAGCGACCCCATGCAAGTCCATCCGATTCGAGACGTCGACCGTCTGCCGTCATGGCGCCGACCCGAAGCATTGCTGCTGATCATGGCGCTTGCTATGCCGCTCGCCTTTTCGGTGTGGATGGCGATGCTCAACAACTTCGCCTATGAAGCCGCAAAATTTGACGGCGAGGATATCGGCGCAATCCAAGCAATCCGGGAAATTCCAGGATTTCTTGCAATTCTGGTCGTGTATCTGCTGCTGTTTGTGCGGGAACAGAGCCTTGCGATTATTTCTCTGCTTTTGCTGGGCGTTGGCACCGCAATGACCGGGTACTTGCCCAGCTTTTGGGGCATTGCGCTGACAACCCTGATCAGTTCGATCGGCTTCCACTATTATGAGACTGTGAACCAATCGCTACAGCTGCAATGGCTGTCGAAAGACCGCGCGCCAATCGTACTCGGGCGCTTGGCTGGGGTCGGCTCCTCCACCGCCTTCATCGCCTTTGGCATGATTTGGTTCGCAACGCTGGATATGGGCGAGAAGACCGGCGCCGCAACCGCCGCCGCGCCCTATGAACTGCTGTATCTCGCGGGCGGGATCGCGACGGTTGTGCTCGCGATTGCAGCATGGGCGCTCTATCCGCGCTTTGCCGAAGGGGTGGCCCAGCGCCGGGAGCTGGTGTTGAAGGAGCGGTACTGGCTGTACTACGCGCTGGTGTTTTTTGGCGGCGCGCGCCGTCAAATCTTTGTCGTGTTCGCCTACTTCATGCTGGTCGACAAGTTTAAGTTTGACCTGCATGACATGGTGACGTTGCTGATCATCAATCACGCGGTGAACGTCTTTTTCGCCCCCTTCATGGGCCGGATGACCGCGCGCTTCGGCGAGCGGGCGGTGCTGACCTTTGAATATGTCGGCTTGATCTGCGTGTTCACTGCATACGCGTTCGTCGCCAGCCCCCTCGTCGCCGCAGCGCTGTTTGTGATCGATCATCTGTTCTTTGGGCTGCACTTTGCGCAACGCACCTACTTTCAAAAAATCGCCGACCCTGAAGACATGGCGCCTACGGCGGCCGTCGCCTTCACAATCAACCACATCGCCGCGGTGACGCTGCCATGGCCGCTTGGCCTGCTATATCTTTATTCGCCGAGCGCGGTGTTCACTCTTGGCGTCATCCTCGCCGTCGCCTCGTTGGTCTTGGGGCGACTGGTGCCAACGCGCCCCTGCAAAGGCGGCGAAACAATATTGACCCTGCGCCGCGCTGGGCCGGCGCCGGCCGAATGACCGCGGAGCTGCGGAGAAGGAGATAGACTATGGCGAAGATCACCTACATTGAGCATGGCGGCGCGGAACATGTCGTCGATGTTGCTGAGGGCTCGACCGTGATGGAAGGCGCGCGGGACAATAATATCCCGGGTATTGACGCCGATTGCGGCGGCGCCTGCGCGTGCTCAACCTGTCATGTGTATGTTGATGAGGCCTGGGCCGCCAAGTTGGCTGAGATCCAGCCGATGGAGGAGGACATGCTCGACTTTGCGTGGGAGCGTAAAGACAACTCGCGCCTCTCCTGTCAGCTGACGGTGACGGCGGAAATGGACGGCCTCATCCTGCGAATGCCGGAAAAACAAGCCTAACTTTGCGGCGGCGCACCCACGCGCCCCACACCGCCGGCGCGGCGCCATTTGTGAGCCGTTGCGCCAAACACACGCGCAAAAAGCACACGCCCAAAAAAGAAAGCCCGGCGCAAGCGCCGGGCGAAGTGATTGAGCGAGGGATGCGTCAAACTTGCCTGACCACTATAACCACAATGGTTGCCAGTTTCACGCACTTTTTTCAGTCTCACCGCATCTTTCGGCGGGAAAAGGTTGACAATGAGGCGGATCAAGGCCGTTCCGCCTGCGCTGCACGCCGCCGTGAGCCGTTTTTGCTCCGCAATAAAACCGAGCACAGCAAGATTCGGTAGATTGCGCGACGCCGTACAGAGTTATATTGCCTGGAGCGCGATCCGCGGCTCACCTCGCCGCGCCCGCCGGAGCGACCGTTCCTTGGTCCGTTCTGCGCGAATCATAACGCTCGGCTGATCAGCTGGGTAAAAGGAGGAGGTTCATGGCGAACAAGGTGTTTGACAACGCAGCCGCCGCACTTGACGGCCTGCTGTTTGACGGGATGCATATCGCGGCGGGCGGCTTCGGCCTGTGCGGCATTCCCGAGCTGTGCATCGCGGCGATCCGCGACGCAGGTACGAAAGACATTACGGTCTATTCGAACAACTGCGGCGTCGACGATTTCGGCCTCGGCATCCTGCTTCAGACCCGCCAGATCAAGAAAATGGTCAGCTCCTATGTCGGCGAGAACGCCGAATTTGAGCGCCAATATCTTGCCGGCGAGCTGGAGCTTGAGTTTGCGCCGCAAGGTACGCTCGCCGAACGTATGCGCGCTGGCGGCGCCGGCATCCCGGCCTTCTACACCAAGACAGGCTACGGCACCGTTGTCGCGGACGGCAAAGAAACCAAAGAATTTGACGGCCAGATGTATGTGATGGAGCGCGGCATCCGCGCCGATCTCGGTATCGTCAAAGCTTGGAAGGGCGACGCGCAAGGCAATCTCGTCTTCCGCAAAACCGCGCGGAACTTCAACCCGATGGCGGCCACATGCGGCAAGGTCACCATTGCGGAGGTCGAAGAGATCGTTCCGGTCGGTTCGCTTGATCCGGACAACATCCATACGCCGGGCATCTTTGTGCAACGCATTGTTCAAGGCGAGCACGAGAAGCGCATCGAGCGCCGCACCATCCGCGAAGCGTAAGGGGAGGATCGAATATGCCTTGGACTCGCGATCAAATGGCCGCGCGCGCAGCGCAAGAACTGCAGGACGGCTTCTACGTCAATCTCGGCATCGGCATCCCGACGCTGGTGGCGAACTACATCCCTGATGGGGTTGACGTTACGCTACAATCAGAAAACGGCATGCTCGGCATGGGCCCGTTCCCTCTCGAAGCGGACATCGACGCCGACCTGATCAACGCCGGCAAGCAAACCATCACCGAGCTGGACCGCACCAGCTACTTCTCGTCGGCGGACAGCTTCGGCATGATCCGCGGCGGCCACATCAACCTATCGATCTTGGGCGCGATGGAAGTCGCTGAAAATGGCGATCTCGCCAACTGGATGATCCCAGGCAAGATGGTGAAGGGCATGGGCGGCGCGATGGACCTCGTCGCAGGCGTCGAGCGCGTGGTCGTCACGATGGATCACACCAACAAAGCCGGCGAAACCAAGCTGCTCAAAGAATGCACCTTGCCGCTGACCGGTAAGGGCGTCGTCGATCGGATCATCACCAACCTTGGCGTTCTGGACGTGGTTGAAGGCGGTTTGAAAATCGTCGAGCCGGCCCCGGAAGTAACCGAGGAAGAGATCCGCGCGAAAACGGCAGCGACGATCGTCTGATCCCGCAGGGCCGCTTGGTCAGGCGGATGCGCCAACTCAAGTCGGACGGTTTCGCCGTAAATCGTCCGACTTACGCCCATCGCTCATGGAGCGGCCGCATCGCTATGGAACGAGGACGTCAAACTTCGTCGATCACACAGGCGTCGGCGCCGCCTTGCCCAATAGGCCGCTAGAGCATTTTCGAAACAATTGCGGTCATGAAAATGCTCTATCTCTTTGAGTTGTCGCGATTTCCGAGCCATCGAATGCACGCATTCGATTTG
>JALEGB010000131.1 GCA_022760355.1 Neomegalonema sp. | reverse complement strand
TAGTCGCGCTTCAGCACAATCCAGGCGCTCTCAGCGCTGGTGACGCCGGAAAACGCATCGCCAGACGCGGAGATGGTCGCCCGATATCGGACGTCGTCTTTCACCGTGCGCAGGATGAAGAACCCCGACACGCCGCGGACGGGTCCGCGAACTTCGCCCACTGCCGCCAGCTCCTTCGTCGCGCCGGCCAGGATCTTTTTGCCCAGGCGCGAGCGTGTGCTGACGCCGCACTCTTTCTCGCTCAGCTCAATTTTGACGTAGACCCCGTTTGCCCGCAGATCGAGATAATCGTCACGATCTTCGGGGCTTGGCGAGATCGGCTTCAAGCCCGGCCACGCGCTCAGATCCATCTTGCGAAAATCGGTAGCGCCGCCGGTCGCGTGCTTCAGGCAAGCGCGCAGGACGTCGATCATCACCGTCGCCTCGATATGGTCCTTCTCCGCCGCAGGCGCGCCGCCGGGCGCTTTGAGTTCCGCGGTTGCAGCCATCGGCGCCGCCATCGCAATCAACCCGGCCGCAGCCATCATCCAACTCTTCATCATCCAGCCCTTTCGCACGCAATTCTCTGCCTGCGAGCACCTACCTGCGACGCCGGGCCCCGTCTAGAAACACAAATGCGAATTGTCTTTGATGACCGCAATTTAACGTCCGCAACGGCGTAAGGGTGCGAACTCCTAACGCGTTGAGATCGACAAACTGCGATACGCCGAAAGGGTTGAGCCGCTGATGGACTGGGATGCTGCGTATCCCTCGGAGGCGGTTAGCGTCAGGCTGCTCTCGCCCGCAGTGCGATCACCACCAAACAACACGCGCTTCATCGTGTCATACTCGGACCGGCTGATCCCGCCGCTCCCATCCGTATCCGCGAGATTGAACATATTTTCCGCCGCCCGCTCATACGGGTCGAGCGAGGAAAGCCCGGTCATCGATTTAATTGTTACCGCCTCGATCGCTTCAGCGCGCAGCGACGCCTCCTCGGCGCTCAACTCATCCGCCGTAGCGGTTTGGGCGGTCGCCTCCTCCGCCGGCGCAGCCTCCGCGTCCTCCGTTCGGCCGCCGCCGGCCGCCGCGTCGATCGCCGCCATCGCGCGCTCAAACTCCGCCGCCGCGTCAAATCCGACATTTGCCCGCCGCAAGCTCTCGGTCAGCCCGCCACGCCGATCAGCGGCCGACGCCTCGCCGGTTTCAACGCCCACAGCCTGGATCGACGTACGCGCCACACTGCTCGTCACGGTCATCCGACCGCCGTCCCGCACAGCCTGCGCCGCGGCCCAAAATTCCTCATAGGTGACGCCGCCATCGCCATCGGCGTCCAACCCATCGAAGCCGGGGCCCGTCTTGGGCGCCTCTGTCTTGATCGAAATGCTGGCGACCGTCTGCTGCGCCATATTGATCGCGTACATATCCGTCCCTCTTCCCACGCGGCGCGGCGGGGCCGGAGAAGGCCGTCGCCGGATTGCGGTTCTCGCGGCAAGAATGGACCGCGTGAGGTTGACAGCGCCTTTAAATGGCGTGGCGACGAAGGCTAACGGATTGCAAACGCAAGGGGAGGCTATTTGGACGCGGGCTCGGCGGCGACGCGCCGGATCAACGCATAGGTCGCAATGCCCCCTGATTTACCGTCCTTTTTGTCAGTTTTGGGCGATCTCCCGGCCGGCGCCGCCGGCTCGGCGGGCGCGCCGCTGACATGGATCACAAACTCGGCGCCGCCTTCCTTGAGCTTCACAATGATGGCGAAAGACGCGCTGTCCAAGGCCTTGCGCCCGACCTCGGCATAGTCGGCGATCGCCAGTGCGGCGCGTTCCGAGATCCAATCGGCGCCCCGCGCGGAGGACCCGATCAAGCAGCTTTTTTCCTTCAGCGAGACCACAAGCGCTTCGCCCGTGCTGCCCAGCAAGCCATAGTTCAGCGCGCCATCGCCACGCGCCGGCAACCGCCGAAAGGAGAAGCGCTTAAAATCAACAGACCGAAAATCGCCGCGACGCGCGCCTTCGCGCACACAGTACGAAATCAGCGCGGCCGCAACCGCGCCGCGCTTCTTCTCCACGGTTTGCTCCGGCTCCGCAAACTGGGCGCCGCATCCGGCAAGGACGGCGCAAAGCGCCAAGACTGCTCCGATCCGTATCATCGTCCGGCCCTCTCACAGCCCATCGCCATCACCGTAGCTTCGCAGAAATGCTTTGGAAGCGCCGGCGCGCAGCAACGCGCCGGCGCATTAGCGGTTCGCGCAGTTAAGCGTGGATTGGCGCGCCGAGCGCCGCGGCCATCGCCGCCTCGCGCATTGCTTCGGAGAAGGTCGGGTGAGCATGACAGGTCCGCGCGACATCCTCAGCCGATGCGCCAAACTCCATCGCAACGCAGAACTCATGGATCATGTCGCCGGCCGCCGGGCCAATCACATGCACGCCCAGGATGCGATCCGTTTTCTTGTCGGCCAGCACTTTGACAAAGCCCTCGGTCGCAAAGTTCGCCTTGGCGCGGCCGTTCGCCATGAAGGGGAACTTGCCAACCTTGTATTCCTGCGCCCGCGCCTTCAGCTGCTCCTCAGTCTCGCCGACGGAGGCGACTTCCGGCGTGGTGTAGATCACCGACGGGATGACGCCATAATTCACGTGACCATGCTGGCCGGCAATTGCTTCGGCGACGGCGACGCCTTCATCTTCAGCCTTGTGCGCCAGCATCGGACCATCGATGACATCGCCGATCGCCCAAACGCCCGAGATATTGGTTCGCCACTGGTTGTCCGTCACAACCTGACCGCGATCCGTCATCTGCACGCCCAGCTCCGCAAGACCCAAGCCTTTGGTGAATGGGCGGCGGCCCGTGGCGACCAACACAACGTCGGCGTCAATCTCGCCCGCGCTGTCATCTTTGCGCAGCTTGTAGCCAACCTTGACGGCCTTTTTCGACTTTTCGACGCTTTGCACCGCCGCGCCCAAAACAAACTTCAGCCCTTGCTTGCCGAGAATTTTCTGGAACTGACGCGAAATTTCGGCGTCCATGCCCGGCGTGATGTGATCGAGATACTCGAGAACGGTGACTTCCGAACCGAGGCGCGACCATACCGAGCCGAGCTCAAGGCCAATAACCCCAGCGCCGATCACCACCAGGCGCTTCGGCGGCTCAGCGATCTCAAGCGCGCCGGTGCTGTCGACGATTTGTTTCTGATCCACTTCGGCGAATGGCAGCGTCGAAGGCTCAGAACCGGTCGCAATCACAACGTTGCGCGCCTCGAGGGATTGGGAGCCGCCATCGAGCAATTCAACAACAACTTCGGACGCGCTGGCGATACGCCCCCAACCGCGCACATAATCAACCTTGTTTTTCTTAAACAAAAACTCGATGCCTTGCGTATTCCCATCGATCACGCCCTGTTTATAGGCGTGCATCTTTTTCATATCGACATCGAGTCCTTTTACTTTCAGACCCATTTCAGCAAAGTTATGCACGGCTTCATGCGCAAGCTCCGAAGAATGGAGCATCGCTTTCGAAGGAATGCAGCCGACATTCAGGCAGGTGCCGCCCAATTTGCCACGCCCTTCGACGCAGGCGACCTTAAGACCAAGCTGCGCCGCGCGAATGGCGCAAACATATCCGCCTGGGCCGCCGCCGATCACCACTACGTCATACGCCGCCATCACTGTCTCCTTTATTCGGCATCCAGCGCCAATTTGCGCGACGCCGTCCTTGTGAACTCGGCGCTTACTTAAGGGGCTGCTTGCGCAGATGCACGCCCGAATTCGGTCGCACCAGCTATGACAAGAATTCATTGCGATTGCGGAACCGCCCCAACATTTCGCGCTGGCGCAAAAAGACGCGCACTTCATTGATCTGCGCGGCAAAAATCGGAGCTCTGGCAAGCGGCTTACACGCGCCGGGCCGGACGACGAAATGGCGCAGGTCGCTAAGACCACCAACGCCGCAAGGAGGCCGACATCTTGCTGCGCCCCAGCCGCAACAGAATTTGCGGCGGCCTTCATACGCCCGCCCCAGCACTCACGCGACGTAACTCAAAACAGTGAACCGGCTTAAGTCACGCGGATCCGCGTCATCATCCCCGCCGCCGAATGCTCAAGCATATGGCAGTGGAGCAGCCACTCGCCCGGATTATCCGCCACGAACGCAATCTCCGCTTTTGCGCGCGGCTGCATCAGAAGCGTGTCGCGCAAAGGTCCAAGAGCGCCGCCCGCCGCAACCGTGCGGAAATGATGCCCATGCAGATGCATCGCATGCGGCCATGCCGTATCATTCGCCATCGAAATGCGCACCGTCTCGCCGCGTTCGGCCGTCAGCAACGGCTCCGCCGGCATGCCAGCGCTCTTGTTAAACGCCCAGACTTTCCCCGCCGACACCAACGCCCGCATCGAGGTCATCTTGCCGTCAAGCATCGCGCCGCGAAGCCCTCCCATCGCGCCGCCCTCCATGATCAACTCAACCGATCGCGCTTTGCCGAGGTCGCCCAATTTCGGGACCGGGTTTGGCGGCAACGGCGCCGGCGCGGTCAACGCTTTTGGGCGCGCCTCCCCCTTCACCGCGAAGGTCGCCAGCGCATAGCCGCCGTCCCGCTCCATCGTCAGCAGAAAGGCCTCGCCTCCGCTGTCGGCCGCGACATCCACGATCAGATCCGCCCGCTGAGCCGGCGCCAAGGCGAAACGCTTCAGCGGCTGCGGCGCCGCGAGCGGCATGCCATCCAGGGCGACGATCCAGCCGGTTAAGCCGCGCGTATCCAAATCAAAGATCCGCGCATTCGCCGCATTGATCAAGCGCAGGCGCAAACGCGCGAAGCGTTTGACCTCTCGCGTCCACTCGCCAGCGCCATTGACCGTCACCCAGTTGCCCAGCCGCCCCGCATGCGCCGCGTCATGAATGGCGCCGAACCCATCCGCAATCTGCGCCTCCCGCGTTAAACGCCAATCATCCAGGATCAGAACCTCCTCATGATCGACGCTCGGCGCGCCCGTGGCCTCCCCGACAATCAACGCGCCGTACAGCCCGCGCGCGACCTGCTCATAGCTTTTGTAATGAGGGTGGTACCAATAGACGCCGGCGTCTGGCGCAACGAAATCATACAGGAAGCTCTCGCCCGGCTTCACCGGCTCCTGCGTTACGCCGGGCACGCCATCCATCGCGTTGGCGATCCGTATCCCATGCCAATGAATCGAGCTGTCCTGCGGGAGGCGGTTCTGAAAACGACGCGTCAGCCGGCGCCCTTGCGGTACGCGCAGAACCGGGCCAGGGACCACGCCCTCATACCCCCAGACTTTTGTCTTCGGATATTTCGACGGCGCGAGCTGCGCGAGCCCCTCTTGCGCGGTCAATGTGATCGGCGCCTGAGCGCACGCCGGCGTCGGCGCAAGGGGCGCAGCAACCGCCGCCGCAAATAGTCCGCCGGTAAAGCTGCGACGCGAAACGCCGTTCATTGGATCGCCTCCATATATAAACAGTCTGACGCCCCCACCCCATATCCTAGCCTTCTGGCGGGGATGCGACAGTCGTGATTGCCGCCGTCGCCAGCAAAACCGCAAAGATTACGATCGCCTCCACCGCTCAACGCGCTGAAACAATAGGCTGATGAGCCCTCCAGCGCGGAAGTTGGAGCCCGCACCCTCCACCGACGGGAAGGTCAAGCCCGGCGCCCCGCGTGACGGGACGGGCCACATGGCGTCATCCGGACCGTGTGCTCATCGGAATAACGAAGCTCGGGACTGCGGCTTTCGTCGGCGGGGGCGTTCAGAGCGATATGCCGGGGTTCGGGGATCGTTATTCCGACGACGAAATCCGCGACGTGATCGAATGGATCAAATCCACCTGGCCGGCGAAAATACGCGCGGCTCAGGCAGAAATCACCGCGGGGGACGCCCGCAGCAAATGATCGCTCGGCGCCAACGGCTTTGAAAAATAGAAGCCTTGAATTTCGTGACAGCCGACAGCTTCACATATCGCCAACTGCTCCGGCGTCTCCACGCCTTCGGCCACGACCTCCATCCGCAAGCTGCGCGCCAGATCGACAAGCCCCTGGACGAGACTTCGATCCGCCTCGGACCGCGCCACGCCGCTGACAAAGGCGCGGTCCACCTTCAGACGCTGCCCCGGAAAGCTGCGCAAATGCCGTAACGAGGAGTAGCCGGCGCCGAAATCGTCGAAGGCCACCTGGAACGACTTCTCATGCAGCTCAGTCATATTATCCAGCGCGATTTCGGCCGTGCGCCGAACCACGGTTTCCTCGCTCAGCTCCAGCTCCAGCATCGACGGCGCCAAATCATGCGCACGCGCGGCGTTGACAACATCAGCGACGAAATTCGGCGCGACGATCTGCGCTGAGCCCACATTCACAGCCACACGACGCCCCGGCCCCGCGCGAAGCCAAGGCGCAAGATCCGCGCATGCTTGTTGAAGAACCCACTGACCTATGCTCGGCATTAACCCCATTGTCTCGGCGATGGGGAGAAACTCCTGCGGCGGCAACAGCCCGAGGCTCGGGCTGCGCCATCGAATAAGCGCCTCAAACCCGCAACATCCCCCAGCCCGGAAGGAATAAATCGGCTGATAGACGAGCCTAAGCTCCCCCCGTTCGCGCGCGCCAATCAAACCGTTTTCCAACTGCCGCTGCCGACCGATCCGCAATCTCATTGCGTCAGTGAACAGATTGGTTCGATTGCGGCCCTCGGTTTTCGCCTCCAGCAAAGCGTGATCAGATGCGCGGATTAAGCTCTCACAGTCTCGTCCATCGATCGGGAACACCGAGACGCCGATGCTCGCGCCAACGCAAAGCTCGTTATTTTCGAAGGCAATCGGACGGGAGATGCTTCGGCGGATCTCCTCCGCCCGCCGCATCGCAGCCATCTTATCCCCTTCGCTGCGCAGCAAAATCGCGAACTCATCACCGCCATAGCGCGCGCAAACATCATCGGCGCGCACGGCGCCTCGAAGCCGATCCGCCACCACGGCCAGAACCCGGTCGCCCGCCGCGTGCCCCAAGCTGTCATTGATCGCTTTAAATCCGTCCAAATCGATATGCAGAACGGAAAAGCCGCAGCATTTCTCAGCGCATTCCTCGGCAAGTTGCATCGCCTGTTCGATCAACACTTGCCGGTTTGCAAGCCCGGTCAGCGCATCATGGGTGGCGGCGTGCTGTACGCGTTTGATCGACTCCGCGAGAACAGCGCTTTGACGCGCGCGCTGCAGCGCCGCGCACGCGAAATCAGAGAACCGCGTAACCGCCTCAAGATGCTGGTGCGTCAACGCGTTGCGCTTCGAATGCAGCCCAACCAATAGAGCGGTCGGCGACACGAGCTTGAGCGGCGCCACCAATGCGCTCGCCGCCTCGCGGCGCCAGGCGCCGTCCGCGCTGCGCCACGCCGCCACGCGCTGCAAATCACCCAGCGCGGCGCTGCGGCCGCCGAGTGCGCGGCCAAACGGGCCTTGATCGGCCATCGCAATCTCAAGCGGCGGGCCATCCATCGTCTGGGCGACGGCCCGCAAAGCGCCAGAGGGGGAAATGGTCAGAACCGCCGCATGCTCAACAGGCGCGACTTTCGCCAGCAGCTCGAGAACCCCGCGGTAAAGTTCATCGGCATGTTCCGCCGCGACCAGAACGCGCATGCCCTCCAGCAGGGTCTCAGCCAAGGCGCGCGCCTCGACCTCCTGTCGGCGGGAGCGTTCGAGCGAAAGAAGCAGCTCTCCAAGCGCTTCCCGATCCGCCCCCAGCGCTGTCTCAACCATGCTCAGAATCCGCCCGCTACGCTGTGAAGATCAAATTGGAGATCATCAGGTTCCCATGACGGTTCTCGCCGCCCAAGAAGCACCCTTGCTCGCCGAAAGTGAATGCGCTGACGAACGGCGCGCCGCCGAGCGCCGCACTGACATTCTGTTGCGCGCGGCGGATATCGTCGCCAACCGTCAACATACACCCCGCGCAGAAAATCGTGAGCGCACCGGCGATATCCTCAGTGCGCACCTCGAAACGGAGCTTCGCCTCCTCCGCCGCCTTGCCAGCGCGCGCAACCAACCGGTCAATCGAGCCGCTCATTAAATGCACCCGATCTCCCGTGGCGAGGTCGGCGAAAGTGGCGAGACCGCCCTCGGGCGTCACCGCCTCGGGATGGATCAGCTTGTAGTACGGTGCTGAGCAGCCCCCTTCGCCAACAATCCGGCCCACCTCGAAGCCAAGCGGCGCTAAACTGGTGCGGACGAACACATTCGCGTCGTCCCCACGCAATGATGCGTCGATCAGCCCCGCCGTCCATTCGTTGTAGACTTCGGCGGCGGGGCGGTCGTTGATCGCCCTAATAAGCCGCCCATCGACATCGGTAACGACGCCGCTCCGCGCCGTTGCTGCGTATCCGGATTGGAACGAATGTGCGATCGGCGCGGTTGAAGGAAACAGCACTGCAAGCGCGACCGCCGCCTGCTCTGGCGGGCCGCCATCTGAAACGCTCCATTTGCCGGATACGGCGTCATCCGCGGCGGATCCGCCGATAATCGGCGCCGTTTCACCGATTTCCTCACCGATCACGCGAAGGATCGTCTCCTCCGCGCCCGGCGTCGAATGCAGCCAAACAATGTTTGGCGTTTCACCCATCCGATCCGCCCGCTCGATAGCGAGGCTCAGCGCCTCGCGCGTCGCGGCGGCAGGGTCGTCGCCAAAAGCAACACAAGCGGCCCCGTAGGCGCCTTTGGGGTCGCGCAGCCCCCAAAGCGCCAGGCCTGGCCCGTCAAATCCACACTCGCCGACCGACGTCATCGCGCCGATGCAGGAGGTCGACGAGATCAACGCCGCGTTTGGAAAGGAGGCGGAAATGCGCTGGATGGCTGGATCAAGCCGAGCGTCCGCGCTGCGCTGAATCAGCACGAAATCAGGCGCCCCTGCAAGCGAGCGCGCAAGCGCGTTGACTGCGCCATCAATTGACGCCGGCCCGGCCTGCCCATTCTGAGCAAGCGTCATTTTTTCAACGGCGATTTTCAACGTCCCACTCCATGCACGCAACGCCTCAACGTGACATGGCGACGGAAACACTTCGTTCAGGAAGCTGGTAAATGAACGACGGGTTTACGTCTCCTGTTCGCGCTCAGCAACGTCGCGAACCAAGGCCAGGGTGCGATAGACCCCGTGGACGAATTTACCGTAGGGCAGCGATAGAAACAGCGCGAGCACAAAGCCGAGATGGATGGCGAGCAGCCACCCCATGGCGCTGGTGTGCCGGAAGAACAGCAGCGCCAAGCCCGTGGTCGCGCTGAAGTTCAGCAGCGCCAGCAAGGCGTAGTCCATCCCAAACCGCCCCACATCAGCCGGCTCGCGATCCGCCTGGATCTTCAGCGCGAACAGCCCTGCGGTCCCAATTGTCAGCAAAACACCGCCCACTGTCCCGAGCAGCACCGGCGCGGAAAACCACGGATAGGGCGCATCCCAGCCGAGCAGGTAATGCATCACTGTGCCGACCGAAGTCGCGCCAAAGCAGAGCAAAAAGCCCCACATCGTGGCCAGATGCATATGCCGCCGCCCGACGCCAAACCGTTCGTCAACGTCATTGCAGCCATCTCCGGCGCCGCCGAGATGCTTTGTCGTCGCCGCTTCCCGCAGCGCCTGCAGGACATGTGCGAAGCGGACCCCCGAGGCTCCGCTCGCACGCCAATAGCGCGCCGCGCCGATCACCATCGCCAAGATCGCCCAGCCAAATGCGGTTCCGCCGAGCAGAACCATCGTTTCATGCGGAATCACCGCGTAAAACGCGCCTTCGCCGCGATGGGCGCTGGTCATAACCTCCGGCGAAATCAGAAGGGCGGAGCCGATCATCACAGCGGCCATCATCAGCGCCGTCAGCAAAAACACCCAAAGCCCATTTCGCTCAAACAGTACGCCCAACCCGCCGGGCCAAGCGTAGCGCGCATAGCTCTCGCTTCGAACCTGCGAAAATGTCTTCGGCAGATTGAGCCCGAACTCATGCGGCGGCGCATACTGACACGCATACCAGCAGCCTTTGCAGTTATGGCAAAGGTTCGCCAGATGATCGAGGTCAACCAAAGAAAAAGCCCGGCGGCGCTCCATCGCCGGGAAGACTGGGCAATAGCCTTCGCAGTAGCGACAGGCGTTGCATATTTCCATTGTTCGGCGCGCTTCCTTGACAGCGCTGGTGTCCCGCGTCTCGCTTTGAAGCCGCGCCGTCGTCGCCGTTTCTGATCGCGACATCGTCATGATCGCATCCTCTCCGTGAGCTCCGCCACGCGCATCGCGTTAATTGCGCAGAGACTTCGCAGCGTTCTCGCCGGCCAACCGTCCGAAGACCGATCCGATCGTCATGCCGATGCCGGCCAAATAGCCCTGCCCCAGAATGTTTCCGGCCATGATCTCGCCCGCGGCCCAAATGTTTCCCGACGGCCGACCGTCCGCCATCCCAACCCGCGCCGCCTCATCGACGCCAACGCCCAGATAGGTGAAGGTTATGCCGGGGCGCAGCGGGTAGCCGTAGTAGGGCGGCTGCGCGATCGGACGCGCCCAGTTGGTCTTGTCCGGCGATAATCCGGACGTTCGCCGCCCATCGTGAACGGCGGGGGCGACATCCTCATCCGCCGCGCAGGCGGCGTTGAACTGATCAACCGTCGCCCGCAGCTGCGCTGGATTAAGCGACAGCTTATCCGCCAGCCCTTCAATCGTGTCAGAGACCTCAGGCGGAAAAATCGACGGCATAAACAGCTCAAACGCGCGGCTATCCAGAACCGCGAAGCCGATCTGCTCTGGCTGCTTCGCCACAAGCCGCCCCCAAATCGCATAGCGTTTGGGCCAGAAATCCTCGCCCTCATCATAGAAGCGCTGCGCGTGCTTATTCACCACGATGGCGAACGGCACGCAGTCCAGCCGCGTAGCGATTCCGCCATCAAACTGCGGCGCGCGCGCGTCGATCGCAACCGCGTGGCACTGGTCCGGCTCCCCGATCTGCGCTGCGCCATGGGCCAACAGCAGCTTCAGAAGCCCGCCTTTCGCGTAGGGCGTGCCGCGGATCTTGAAGTTCCGAGCGGCGGGGCCCCAAGCCTCCTCCAACCACTCAAGATTCGCCTGAAACCCGCCGGCCGCAGCGATAAAGGCGCGGGTCTCCACATAGTCCTTGAACCCGCGCGCGCGCAGCTCAAGCCCCCTGCAAAATCCGTCCTTCATTTCCAAGCCGACGATCTCCGTATCGTACCGCACCTCCACGCCAAGCTCGGCCGCCCGCAGATAATGGGTGTTCATCAGCGCCTTGCCGCCGCCCAGAAAGAACGGGTTGGTCCGAGACAGCGAAAGCGTGCCGCCCAGAGAGCGCTGAAAGCGCACGCCGCGCGCCGCCATCCAGTCGGCAATGTGCTTGGATTCGCGGATCGCCAACTTCGCCAAATGCTCATTCGTCCGCCCGGCGGTCACCCGCATCAGATCATCGAAATACTCTTCTTCGGCGTAGCTGTCGGTCAAAACGGCGGTCGGCGCGTCATGGGCCATGCGCAAATTTCGCGTGTGCCGCGAGTTGCCGCCGCGAAAGCCTTTTGGCGCAGCTTCGCAGACCAGCACCTTTGCGCCGCGCTCAGCCGCAGAAATCGCCGCGCACAAGGCGGCGTTGCCGCCCCCCGCTATCACGATGTCAAAGCGCTGTGCGTCTTGCGCCATTCGCCGCTCTCCTATCCGCCCGCCGCCTCAGTCGCCGCCTCAGTCGCCGCCCCGAGGGTTGATTTGCCTTGCCGCAATGTATGCCAACGTATACATATGCATGCAAGCACAAAACGAGTTTTATATGCGCACGATTTTTCTAACCTTCGCCATCGCCGCAGCCGGAGTCGCCTGCTTTTGGCTGCTCGCCCTGCCGCTGCCCTTTCTGCTCGGGCCGATGTTCGCCTGCCTGCTCGCAGCGCTGCTTGGCGCGCCGATGCGCGGCGTGGGCCTCGCCTCCCCCGCCATGCGCACCGTGCTCGGCGTTGCTGCGGGGGCGTCGATTACGCCGGCGCTGCTCGATCGGCTGGACGAGTTCGCCATCAGCGTCGCGATGGTTCCCCTCTTCGTTTTGACCATCGGCGCAATCGGCTATCCGTACTTCCGACGCGTCTGCGGCTTTGATCGGACGACGGCCTACTACGCGGCGGCGCCGGGCGGGTTGCAGGATATGATCTATTTCGGCCAGGAAGCCGGCGGCGATGCGCGCGCGCTTTCGCTTATCCACGCAACCCGCGTACTCGTGATCGTCTCGATCATGCCGTTTCTGATGTCCTCAATCTGGGGCGCCTCGCTCGACCGCCCCCCCGGCGCGCCGATCGCCGAGACCGCGCCCAAAGAGCTGCTGATCATGCTGGGCTGCGCGCTGATCGGCTGGCTTGGCGGCAAACGGATTGGCCTGTTCGGCGCTGCGATCCTCGGGCCGATGGCGCTCGCGGCCGCGGCCAGCCTGACAGATCTGCTCCATGGCCGCCCCCCGGCCGAGATCATCCTTCTGGCGCAATTCTTCATCGGCCTCACAGTCGGCGTGAACTATGTCGGCGTCACAGCGGAGGAGCTGAAGCGAATCGTCCTCGCCGCCTTGGGCTTCTGCGGCTTGCTCGCCATGCTGTCCGTCTGCTTTGGCCAATTCGCAGCGCTCATCGGCGCGGCCCCTGCGATCGAGGCGATGCTCGCCTTCGCGCCTGGCGGACAGGCCGAGATGGTCGTCCTCGCCATCGTCGCCGGGGCGGACATCGCCTATGTTGTGACGCTGCATCTCACGCGCCTTATTGTCGTAATCCTCGGCGCGCCAATCCTCGCCCGCCTGTCCCGCGCATCAGGAGCGGACCAATGACCTCCAAGCTGAACGTCGCTGTGCTGGATGACTATCTTCACGCCGCCCCCAGCCTCGCGGATTGGGGCGGCCTTGGCGCGAACGTCGTGTTCTTCAACGACACGATCCGGGGACCGGCGCTGATTGAGCGGCTCCAACCCTTCGACGTCATCTGCCTGATGCGCGAACGTACGCCGTTTCCCGCTGAGCTGATCAACGCGCTGCCTGCGCTGCGTCTGATCGTGACGTCGGGGAAACGCAACCTGTCGATCGATATCGCCGCCGCCGCGGCGCGGGGCGTGCGTGTCTGCGGCACCGAAAGCCGCGCGCCCGCCACGGCGCAACATGCGATGACGTTGATCCTCGCTGCAACCCGCGGCCTGGCCGCCGAGGCGATTTCGATGCGCGATGGCGGCTGGCAGCGAACAATGGGGCGGGACCTGAACGGGCTGACCTTGGGGCTGATCGGTCTTGGACGCCTGGGGGAGGCGGTCGCGGCGCTCGCCCGTCCATTTGGGGTCCGCATGATCGCCTGGAGTCAGAACCTGACCGACGCGCGTTGCGCCGAAGTCGGGGTTGAGCGCGCCCCCACGCTTCATGATCTGCTCGCATTCTCCGACATCGCGTCAATCCATCAGGTTCTGTCCGACCGCACCCGCAGCCTGATCAATGCTGACGCGCTTGCGGCGATGAAGCCCGACGCCATTCTCGTCAACACATCGCGCGGCCCCATCCTTGACAGCGCGGCGCTGCTCAACGCGCTGCATGCGGATCGGCTGGGGGCCGCCGCATTGGACGTGTTTGACGATGAACCCTTGCCCGCCGACCACCCGCTGCGCGATCGCGCATTGATTGACGCCGGGCGCCTGATCCTCACCCCCCATATCGGTTACGGCTCGCGCCAAACCTACGAGCTGTTCTACCGGCAAACCGCAGAGGCGATCGCCGCGTGGCGCGACGGCGCGCCAATCAGGGAGCTCAAGCCATGACCCAGCATTCCGAACGTCCAACGCCCTCCGCCGACAGCGCGCGGCTTCAATGTGAGCTGGAGGCGGTTAAGGACGAGATCAGCGCTTATCCCGGTCCGATCGCTGGCTGCGACGCGCAGTTCAATTACCTGCTCGCGCGGCGCGAAACGCTGCTTCGGGCCATCTCCGAGCTGCCGGCGTCTCAACGCGACCAAACCGCGCCCGGCACATAAAATTCGCCGCGCGCAATCAATCGCGCCGTCCGAACCAGCCCCGCAGATTTGACGTCAATCGCATCGCCCTGCCGCTCAAAATCCATCAGCACGTCGATTTGACCGATCGGATGCTCGATCAACATCTGCGCCGGCGCGCCTTGCGGCCGCACAGCGATCCCATCGGCCGCCGTTCCCGGCGTCAAAGCACAGGCGGCGATGCATTGCGCCCCTGTAACCGCCATGGTCGGGTGGCAGCTCCAGGGCGTGAAATACCGTGCTGTGATCGCGCCGCCAGCCCGAGGCGGCGCGAGAATAGCGAATTTAGGCGTGACCGACTTCGCAACATCGCCCATCCCCATCAGCCGGCCCGCCTCACGGCGCACCGCTTCCATTCGAGCGTAGAATTCTCTGTTTTCATCCAGCTCAGCGGCGCTTTCGTAGCCAGTCAGCCCAAAGGCCTCGGCGCGCGCCATGGCGACTGGCATCGCGACATCCATACAGGTGACGTCGATCCCGTCGATGACATCCGTGCGCGCGCCAGTGGGCAGCAGTTCGCCCGTCGCGCCGCCCACAACACCGAAGAAATTGAGCATGACCGGCGCGGCGACGCCCGGGACGCCGTCAATAGCGACATCGCCATCATAGCGCACCGCGCCGCCCGGGGTCTGCACCACTGCGCCCACCCGCGCGCCCGTGTTCACGGCGCGTATTCGAACCGGCGTTTCCTCCCCAACTGCGGACACGAGCCCCATCTCCAGGGCGGCGGGCCCGACGCCGGAAAGGATGTTGCCGCAGGTCGGTTTGAAGTCCACGACCTTCTCCGTCACATCAACCTGAGCGAAGAAATAGTCGACATCCGCATCATCGACCTCCGACTTCGACAAGATCGCGACCTTCGTCGTAACTGTCGCGCCGCCGCCAAGCCCGTCGATATTCAGCGGATGCCCAGCCCCCATCGCCGCAACCAGGACATCCGCTAACTTCTCGCGATCCGCCGGCAAATCGGCCTTATTGATGTAAGGCCCGCGCGATGTGCCGCCGCGCATAAAAAGGAAAGGAACGGCGGTCTGTTTCATTTGGTTTCTCCGAGATGTCGAATGATTGCCCGCACCGCCGTTTCCGTATCCGCGGTTCCCCCAACGTCTCTCGTCCGCTCCCCCGATGAAGCAAGGGAGCGCCCCACAGCGTCCTCAACCGCGCGCGCCGCCTCCCGCTCTCCCCAGGCCGCCAGCATCATCGCGACCGACAGGATCAAAGACACAGGGTTCACCGCGCCCTTGCCGGCAATGTCCGGCGCGGAGCCATGTTGTGCTTGCGCGACGATATGCCGGCGCCCGCGATTGAGAGAGCCGGCCAAGCCCAACCCGCCGGCAAGCTCCGACGCAAGGTCCGAGAGGATGTCGCCAAACATGTTCGTCGTGAGCAGGACGCCGAATTGCTCTGGCCGCCGAACGAGATGCGCCGCCGCAGCGTCAACCAGCATCTCGTCATACGCCACATCCGGGTAGGCCGCGGCGACCGCACGGGCTTCTTGCAAAAACAAACCGTCGGACACGCGCAAGACGTTTGCTTTGTGGATTGCGGTGACACGACCGCTGGGCCGAGCCGCCGCCATTTCAAACGCCGCCTCCGCGATCCGGCGAGAGCCGGAAGCAGTCACCTTACGCACCGCCAAGGCGACATCCGGCGTCGGCATGAACTCGCCAGGCCCCATATGCATGGTGCGATCCGCGTAGAAGCCTTCGGTGTTCTCGCGCATGATCACCAGGTCCATCGAACGCGACACGGAGGCCAGACCCGGCCAGCTTTTCGCCGGCCGAACATTGGCGTAGAGATCCAGCTCCCGCCGCAGCACGCCGGACGGGTTCAAGCCGCCCTCGGCGACCGGCGGGTACGCGTTATGGGACACAGGCCCAAGCAACACGCCGTCCGCCGCGCGCGCTGCGTCGATAACTTTGTCTGAGATCGTCGCCCCGCTGGCGGCCAGCGCCTCGAACCCGATCATCATCCGCTCACGGCGGATCGCCAGCCCAAAGCGGGCCGCCGCCGCTTCTAACACCGCTTCCGCCGCAGTTGTGATCTCCGGCCCAACGCCATCGCCGGGCAGAACCAACAGCCGTCTCTCAACCATCGCTTACAGCCCTCCGAACGGCCAGGGCGGGGTCACGCCGTTTTGCAGCAGCAGATACTGCAACAAGCCGGCGGGAAACTCGCGATTGAGCAGCCACGCCAACGTGACCATGAACCCAACGCCGCCAGCGGTCAGCACCGCAGTCATCCCCCACTTTTCCCGAGCCCGCAGCGTTAAGAAGAGCACAAAGAACAACGCCAGCGCGATGACAAAGCCGAACAGCGCCGTGAGCAGCAGGAGCGATAAGAACCATCCCAGCGTTGGCCAAAGGCCATGAGGCATATCGCGATCCGCGATCGCCTCGTCGGCGAAAACCACATCTGTTTCCGGCGCCCGCCGCATGCGTATCAGCAATATCAAGCAAGCGATCACCGCTGCGCCGGCGACAACCGCGGGGAACACCTTGTCAGTCATCGGTCCGACTTGGAGCGCGTCGACAAAAACCGCAGCCAAGAAGGCTGTTACGATCAGCGTAAACGCCACCGGCGCGAATTTTGTGCCGGTTTTCGTCGCCGGCTCATCCACGTGAACCGATGCCGATTGCCGCGCGCCAAACCATACGGAAACGACAATAATGACGATAAGTACGATCGAAATCGGACTAAAAAGATACTCCCACAACCCGTCGTATCCGCCGCGACGAAAACGCGCCGAAGCCAGCTGCGTAACCTGATAGGTGTAGACTTCGGTCTGATCGGCGAGAACAAAACCGATAAGAAACGCCGGCCGCGACCAGTCAAACCGCTTCAAAAATATGCCCAGCATCCCGATGGCGCTCAAAGCCGCGAGATCCCAGAGCGTCTGCTTGGATTGAAACGCCGCGAAGGCGATGGTCATGAACAAAAATGGCGCCAGCAACGGAAAGCGGATCGTGGTGAGGCGCGCGATGCCCCCGGAAAGAAAGATGCATAAGCCGGCGCCGACGACGTTCGCCAGAGCGAGAGACCACACGATAGTGTAGGTCACCGGCAGTTCGTTTTTGATCATCTCCGGCCCGGCCTGATAGCCGAGCAAGACGAGACCGGCGATAAACACGGCCATCGATCCGGAGCCAGGGATGCCGAACAACAATGTCGGCACCAGGCCGCCGCCCTCTTTCGCGTTGTTCGAACTTTCCGGACCAATCACCCCGCGGATTTCGCCTTTGCCGAACTTCGAACGGTCTCGCGTTGTCTGCATGCTGTGACCATAGGCGATCCAATCAACGACCGAGCCGCCGAGCCCAGGTATTACCCCAACAATGACGCCGATGCCGGCGCAGCGCAGCGACAACCAACGGTTTTTCCACCAATCCGCAACGCCGTCCCACCAGCCGGCGCCAAGCCGCGCGCCCTGTGCGATCGCGCGATCCTGCCGTAGCAACGCGATGATTTCCGGGATCGCAAAGACGCCAAGGCCAATCACGACCAGCTTGAAACCGTCTTGCAGATACCAAAAACCGAAATCCATTCTCGGCGATCCCTGCGCCGGCGCTTCGCCGATCGCTCCGATCGCCATCCCAAGGCCGACGGCGATCAGCCCTTTGAGCAAACTCCGCCCCGCCAACACGCCCACCATGGCGAAGCCAAGCAGCGTCAGCAGCAACAGCTCCGGCGTCTTGAAGGCCAGCACCAGCGGACGCGCCACCAAGATGAAAAAGGTTAAAACAACCGCGCCAAACAAGCCGCCGAACAAAGACGACGCAAACGCCGCGGCAAGCGCGCGAGCCGCCTGCCCTTGCTTCGCCAGGGGAAAACCGTCCAGAACAGTCGCCTGACTGGCGGAGGATCCGGGGATGCCCAACAGCACGGAGGCGAAAGTGTCCGACGTGGGAATAACGGCCACCAGCCCAACCATCAGCGCGAGGCCGGAAACCGGATCCATTCCGTAGATGAACGGAAGCAGCATCGAGAGGCCGGCAATCCCGCCGAGGCCAGGGAATACGCCAACGCCGAGCCCGAGCAGAACGCCCATTATTAAAAAGCCGATGGAATCCAGTTTAAAAATTAGACTGAACGCCTCACCGAGCGCCGGGAGAGCAGTCGCAACAATATCCATAGCGGGTTCCTACGGCGTATGAAGGGGGCTGGAGCATTTTCGAAACAATTGCAGTTATGAAAATGCTCCATCTCTTGGAGTGGTCGCGATTTCCGAATCATCGAATGCGCGCATTCGATTTGAAATCATTCGAGAGACGCAGCCGCCGCGGCGCAACGGCTGCGCAAAATGACGGACGACCCGAACAAGTCGTCCGTCAGACGCCGACTAAAGCTCTACGCCGTACCGGTCTTTCAGCCACTTTTTCACCCAAGCCTTCGCCTCAGCGCTCACCTCGGTGCCCTGCTTCAGCTTCAGCCTAGCCGCAGGTCCCGTGCTTTGGGGGTACACGCCCAAACGTTTGGCCGACTTTGCGGCGAAGTCCGGCCGCGCAATCACCTTCTGAAACGCCTTGCTGAACGCCTCGATGATCTCAGGAGATGAGCCCTTCGGCAGGAACACCATTTTCTGCGCAGGAAAACCCGCAACGAAAAATGCTTTCCACGCTTCCCATGCTTCGCCCGACGGCTCCTTGCCTTTGACCTGAGTGTAGACTTCTTTGAAGGTTGGGATGTCGGGGAAGGTTGGATCGCGGACGATCTCGCCCTTATCGTTCAGCGCGCCCCAGGTCATGATCGGCACCGCTTCGCCCGATTTCACGAGCGGAGCCACTTTCGAGAGGAAAGCCGACGAGGTCTGATAGTCGATATTGGCCTCGCCCCGCTCGAACATCAGCCGGCCGTCGCCGCGTCCCTTGATGCCGAATACAGGCTCGACCTTCATCCCGAGCAGCTCCCACGCCAACAGCGGCACGAGATCGAGCCGGGTTGCGCCTTGGCTGCCATAGATGAACTCGACGTTTTTGATCACGTCCATCGGATCTTTTTTCCACCGGGCGGCCAGGTCTTTTGGCAGATAGGCGACGCCGCCGGTTGGCGAGACCAGCACGACGTTCCAATCGGCGTATTTGTACTTCACCCGACGATCATCGAGGAGGAAGGGGAATTGAGTCGACCCCGAGGTGCCGAGGATCGTCAAACCATTCGGTTTAGCGCGCGAAGCGAAGAAGTTGGCGCCCTTGGTCGAGCCCGCGCCGGGAATGTTCTTGACTACGACAGTGGGTTTGCCGGGCAAGGCTTCAGAAAGCATCGGCGCGTAGAAACGAGCCCACTTGTCCGAACCGCCGCCCTCACTGAACGGAATAATCCACTCGATCGTTTTACCAGCGAAAGATACTTCGGCTTGAGCGGCTTGCGGCGCCACAGTAGCCGCGCACGCCGCGAGCGCGATGGCCGCGCGACGAGTGAAAAGGGTGGTGCGCATATTTAGTCTCGACTCCCTTGTCGGATGGGCGGCCGCCCCGTTTGGCGCCGCTTCTGCTTGTCCGCTCGATCATTTGGCGTCGGGCGGTTGCAGGTTGTACGTTAGCAAGCGAAGCTGTCGGCAAGCTGTCAACATCGACTGTGGGGCCATGAACCGGAGCAAGGATGCGCATTGCAGTAATCGAAGACAACGAGCCGCTTGCTGACGCAGTTGCAAACGCGCTCAGGGATCGCGGATATGCGGTTGACCTCCTTTCCGACGGGTTGGAGGCGGAGGAGTTCTTATGCGAGTCTGGCGCTGACTTGGCGATCATGGATGTTAACTTACCTGGCCAAAGCGGTTTTGAGCTTCTTCGCAACATCAGGCGCTGCGGCGCAACATGGCCCATTTTAATGCTCACCGCCCGCGGCGAAACCGCCGACCGAATTGCGGGGCTCGATGCGGGCGCGGACGACTATCTTGTCAAACCATTTGAAATGTCGGAGCTTTTGGCCAGGGTCCGTGCGTTGGGCCGTCGGCGCGGCGGCCAGACCGCCCTGCAGGAAAAGGTCGGTCCGCTCAAGTTCGACCGCGCCGGGCGGCGCCTTTATTCACCTGACGGACCACTCGAATTATCGCGGCGCGAAATCAGCCTCTTTGCAGCTCTCTCTGAACGCTCCGGGCGGATCGTATCGAAAAACGAACTGGCTGACGCAGTGTACGGAGTCGGCGCTGAAGTAGAAGAAAACGCCGTGGAGCTGCTAGTTTCACGCCTGCGCCGCAAGTTGCGCGCAGTCGGGGTCGAAATCCGAACGGCGCGCGGCCTAGGATATCTGCTGGACGCTGAAGCGGAATGACAACGAAGGCCGCAGCCACCTCGAATCGCCCCTCAGTGCGAAGCCCAAATCGCCGCCGTGTGCTCGGCGGCTCGTTGCGGCGGCGCATCTTCCTGGTGCTGGCGCCAGGATTGATAATCATCGCCACCGTGGTCACCGCTCTGCGCTATGTTGCGGCGGAGCGCACGGCTGAACAGCTTTTCGACCGCACATTGTTGGCTGTGGCGCATGCGGTCTCTCGCGATGTTGTCCTGAGCAAGGGCGACGTGGTGACTGAGGCGCTGCTGAAATCCTTGACCTCATCGCTTGGCGACAACGTCTATTACCATGTCCGCGGCCCGCGAGGGGAGTTCGTCACTGGCTTCGCCTCCCCGCCCATCGGCCCTCGCGGCCTGAGCCCCCCCTCTGAGGCTCCGCTATTCTATAATGGGACTCATTACGGCGCTCCGATCCGCGCCGTCGCCCTCCGCGAACATATCGCCGACCCGCTGATTGGCGGCTGGGTGACCGTCACCGTGTGGCAAACCACCCGCCGCCGCGAAGCCATGAGCATCCAGCTAGCTCTATGGAGCGCAGGACAGATGTTTGGCGTTATCGGCGCCGCGGGCTTCATCCTTTGGTTCGGCGTCGCCTGGGCGTTGCGTCCGCTCAATTCGCTCCGCGAAGCGGTTGAGATCCGCTCGCTAGATGATCTATCGCCGATAAAAAGGCCGGCGCCCAAGGAAGCGCGCAGCTTGGTCGCCGCGATGAACAGCCTGTTTCGGCGCCAAGCTGCGTCGCTGGCCGCGCGTGATGCGCTGATTTCCAACGCCGCACACCAGCTGCGCAACCCCATCGCCTCGCTCCAGGCGCAGGCGGAAGCGGCCGCCTCCGCGCCGGATGAACCGACATTACGGCTGCGCGTGGACGCGCTGGCGGCCGCGGCGCGACGCGCCGGCCGTCTGACGAAGCAACTGCTCTCCATGGAGCTCGCCTCCACGCGGCAGGTGCAGCTGGATGACAAGATCGATCTTGTCGCCGTGGCGCGCCGCGCCGCGGAGGCGCGCGCGCCGGAAGCGCTTGGAAAAGACATTGAGTACAGCTTTAATATCGAGGGCGCGCCTCGTCCAATCGCCGGCGATGAGTTGATGCTCTACGAGGCGGTTGAAAATTTGATCGACAACGCGCTGAAATACGGCGCCGGCGCGCCAATCCGCGTCATCGTCGCATTCGACAAGGCGCGCGCTCGAGTTGTCGTCGAAAATGACGGCCCGCCAGTGCCCAAAAATCTTCGTGAACGGATTTTCGAACGCTTCGTCCGGGATGCGCCGGAGGATCACCGCGGCTGCGGTTTGGGCCTCGCAATCGTGCGGGAGATCGCTCTTGCCCATGGCGGCGGAGCGGCCTGCCTTAATCGGACGTCGGGCGCCGCATTTGAAATCTCGCTACCGCGCTGAGCGCAAAGCGGGATGGATGGTCGGCAACGCCCGCCGATGTCGCCATCAGTCGACATGCCGGTCAGTCGGATATACGCGTCAACCTGCCGGCGCAGCGGGGCTCGCAAGCGAGGCGGTTTCAAGCCAGTACTTTTTGATCAACCACATGCTGTCAACAAAGTCGTCCCATTCCAACGCCTTGCGCATGTAGGTATTCGCTCCGCAATCATAGCAGGCTTCAATGTCCTTCTTGCTTTGCGAATTGGTCATTACGATAATTGGGATGGAGCGCCACTCCGGCGTATCCTTTAGCTCCTTGATCAAACTCTGCCCGCTCATGCCAGGCATATTAAGATCAACAATCATCAAATCCGGCCGGAGATTGCCAATTCTGTTTTTGCAGCCCTGCAGATAATGCAGCGCATCAGCGGCGCTTTCACTCCAAAGTGCGTCGACCTCGCAGCCTTCGGCATCTTCCAACGCGCGTTTGGCGAACTCGAAATCGTCCGCACAATCTTCAACGATCAGCACTGTGGGTTTTTTCGCGACCTGCGCCATCCTTGGCACCTTTCTCTTCGACCAACACCGACCGGCCGAGACTGAAGTAAAACGTCGAACCGACGCCTACTTTCGAGTCGAGCCAGATCTTGCCGCCAAGCCCCTCGATTACGCGCTTTACGAAGCTCAGCCCGGATCCTGTGCCGTCTCCATCGTCATTAGTGCGTGAGACGCGTTTAAACATGGTGAAAATCTGCGCAGAAACGGATGGGTCAATTCCAATCCCATTATCCAACACATAAAAAATGGGCTGCTCCCCCGCGAAAACCGATGCATCGCACCCGATTGACACAACTTTATTTTGGGAAGAGTTATACTTTATCCCATTTTGGATGAGATTTTGAAAAATTATATTTAAGCAGCTTTTAGGAACATACAAATTCGGCATACTCGTCGCCACTTGGATGTCCGCTTTGTGTTTCAGGATAAAATCGGCCAAATTTTCTCGAATACTCTCGATAACATCGACCGGATCCACCAGGCTTGGCTCATCTTGCCCATCAGAAATTTGGGCGAATTCAAGCAAATCCGACACCATCTTTTCCATTCGGCGCGCCAGGTGTTTGATTCTTCCCAGGCGATGCTTCGCCTCGTCCGAAAACTCCTCCGCCCGATCAATTTCCAGCAGATGCAGGTGAGTGGACATCGAGCGTAGGGGCTCGCGCATATCGTGCGACGCAATGTGCGCGAAGCTTGAAAGATGCTCATTGCTTCGCTCCAACGCACTATTCACGCTCTGGAGCGCATAGGCCTGCCGCTCCAACTGCAGCGTACGCTCCGCAACGCGCGTCTCCAATGAATCGCGCTGGCGCGACAGCTCAAAGGTTGCGTCGCGCAGATCAGCCTCAATCATCCGGCGCTCTTCAATCTCGCTCCGCAACCGGGTGGTCAAATCGCTAAAACCGCCCAGAGCCATGTCATAAACGCCTGCAACTTCGAGGAAAAACGCCTCAGATTTGTCGATTGCGGCGCTAACGTCTCGACCGGACTTCGCATAGGCGCGCAGCTGTTCGTAATGCAGCTCACTGAGATCACAAAGAGGCGCGCCAACCTCTAAAGCCCGCCGCCCGAGTTCATGCGCCTGTTCCAACGCCTCATCGCCGCCGGTCTCCATCTGCACACGCAGAGCCGAGCGATATTGCGATAGAATGTCGACGAGAAGAGGCGCGCGCTCCGTCACGGTCCCTCCAGAAAATCCACCACCAGCACAATAGCGTCATCGTCGGGCCTGCCATAGCGCGCCAACAATCCGTCGGCGGCCGCTTCCGGCGTTGGAAAACGGTGGGTATCGTTGCGATAGGCCCGGCGCAAACCGTCGGAAGTCATCACGACCCGGTCCTCGCCGCCAACCTCCGTCGTTTGCGTCAGTGGTCGCGTCTCATGATACCCAACGACGCCGCCGCGCTGAAGCAAATCGCTTCGTTCACGCCTTGCGAAACTGCGTCGGTTGAAAATCAGCCCATCGATGTCGCCGATCGCTCCCCAAGTCAGCTCTCGTCGCTCAGGCGCAAAACAGGCGAGACCGAGCGCCACGCCGCGTCCTTTTTTGGCGCTGCGATGGGCGAGGGCGAAAAGCGCCGAGAGATCCGTTGTTTCAGCGCTCTCCAGCCCCTCCAGGCAAACGCGCGACGCGATCGCGGCCTCGCCTCCCCTCCCCGCCCCATCTGCTACTGCGAACAGCGTGACGCCCTCGATCTCGCGCACGAGCACTGCGTCCCCACAGGGAAGATGCCTCGAACTTGAGCGTCGCGATACGGCCCAGGAAAAACCGAGCTCTCCTGGCGACGGGACGGTAGC
>JALEGB010000130.1 GCA_022760355.1 Neomegalonema sp. | reverse complement strand
GGGGCTCGCCGGACGTCGATATCTAGGCTTGACGGTGAGCCACACCGCCTGCGCCTCGATATTCTAGCCGACAAGCCCCTAAACCGGGCTGACGACGTCTGATGAAGGGGTTTCGACCCTAAACACGAGGGGGAGGCCATGGTGATGGCGCAACGTTCTGGCGAGCGGGCGCAGAGCCCAGCGGAAGGCCGCGAACACGCCCTGCGGCTTATTGCCGAGTGCAAAGAATCCCAAGCCGAAGAACTGGATCTCAGCCGGCTGCAACTGACGGAGCTGCCCGAGGAACTCCTGGAGCTCGGCTGGCTCAAGCGACTTTCGCTGAGGGACAACCGGGCTCGCGACCCCGCGCTGAGCCCCCGGTTGGACCGGATCATGGGGCTCGAAACCCTGCCAAGCAGCTTCGGGGCCGCCTTTCCCCAGCTGGAAGTTCTGGATCTCAGCCAAAACTGGCTCGACGCCAAAGCCGCGGCTCAAATTGCGCAGCTTCAGCAGCTTCAGCAGTTAATGCTGAATTTCAATAGGATCGGGGATGAAGGTCTTGCCGAGCTGACAGCGCTTCAATCGCTGACTGTTCTCTCCGTCAACAGTAACAACCTTACGCATAACAGCGCTGAAAAACTAAGCGCGTTCAGCCAATTGAGGCGTTTACATCTCGCCGACGAGTGCGGGGATGCGATAACCTTCGACATCCTCGCCCTTCAACATCTGACCGAGCTCCGCCTGTCATATTGCCAGATCACCGATTTAGGCGCGGAGATCCTGGCGGAAAGCCAGAGTATTACCAAGCTGGTTTTGCAGGGGAGCTTTATCGAAGGTGCTGGAGCCGCTCAAATTGCCAAAATGAAGCAATTAGAAGAGCTAGACCTAAGTCAAAACGCTGTTGGCAATTCGGGCTTAAACGATTTAACAACCCTCAAAGAACTACGGCGATTTGATATAAGCTTCAACCGCATAACATCTTGCATCGCAGACAAAGTAATAACTCTCCCTCATATCACCAGCCTTGGCCTTTCTGGCTGCAAAATCAGCGACAGCGGCGCAAAACAACTCGCACAGCTTAAAAAGCTCAAACATCTGACCCTGGAAAGGAACAAGGTTGGCGATGAAGGTATGCGGGCCTTGGCGGACATGCCCAGCCTTGAATCCCTAGAGATCACTTTCAACGCCCCCCGGACAATCCCCAAACGAATTGTCGCCGACAACAATTGCCTGCCCGCCCTTCGGGCGTATTTCGCCAATCTCGACGCAGGAACGCCAACCACGTTGCGCAACGTTAAGTTGATGATCCTCGGCAATGGTCAGATCGGCAAAACCCAGCTGCGGCGCGCGTTGTGCGGCCGCCCCTATGATGAGAGCGTCAAAACCACCCATGGCGTCGAGATCGAGGCGACGACATTGCCGCGGGAAACGGTATGGCGACGGCTGCGGCGCAGCGTTTTGGGCGGCGACGCGCCCGTTCCGCTAAAGATATGGGATTTCGGCGGACAGGACATTTATCTCGGTACGCACGCGCTGTTTCTCGGCTCACACGCAATTTTTTTGATCCTATGGTCCCCCGACACAGAACCAACCGCCGCAGCAACCCATGAGATCGACGGAGAAGCATATGACAACTACCCGCTCGATTATTGGGTGCGCTACGTCCGGCAAATTGCAGGCAACCGGGCGCCGGCGCTGTTGATCCAGTCCCGCGCCGATAGGCCAGACGACAGGGCGGAGCCTCCGATCGATTTCGCCAATACGCTCGAGATGAAAGACAATTTCGCGCCGCCGCGTGTCGCCTTCAGCGCGAAGAACCGGCGCGGCGTGGCGGAGCTGGAGGAGGGGCTGCGCGACGCGGTGGACTGGCTGCGCAAGCAGCAAGGCGAATTCCACATTGGAGAAGGATGGGCCGCAGTAAAACAGGAGCTGGAGGCCCGCCATCGCGCCGATCGAGCGCGCGCGCCGCAAAACCGGCGCTGGCGACGCTTAACCATACGCGAATTCGTCGACCTCTGCCGTCAGAGCGGCCGAATTGATCAGGAGGCCGACGCGCGCGTGCTGCTCGACTTCCTGCATCACATCGGCGCCGTCTATCATCAGCCTGGACAGTTCGACGATTACATCCTGCTCGACCAGCAATGGGCGCTCGACGCGATCTATGCTGTCTTCGACCGGTCTTGCGGCGTCCACAAGCTGCTGCGAGACGGGCTGGGCGGTCGCTTTACGCGTGAATGGCTCGGCGGCGCTGTTTGGGATCGGCTCGGCTTTAGCGCAGAGGAGCAGGAGCTGTTTCTAGCGATGATGGCATCCTGCGACATATGCTTCAAAGCGCGCGCGGCGAGCCGCGGCCAGCCGGCGGAGTATCTGGCGCCCGAACTGCTGCCGCAACGCGCCGATCCGATCGCCGCCCTGGGAGATCGCTGGGACCCGAGCGCGCCGATTGAGAAGATCCACTTCGCCTTCACCCAGTTGCCGAAGCCGCTGTTCCGCGGCGTCATGGCGGCGATCGGCCGCCGCGCGGGAGAACACGCAATCTATTGGCGCGACGGCCTCTATCTCTACGACGCGGCCACCGGCGCGCGCGCCCTCGTCCGCGAGATCCATTTGCGCGATGATCCGGCGCTGCGGGATGACGAAGTCCCCTATGCGGGCCAAATTCGCATTGAAACGCAACATGGCGACCGCGAAGCGCTTGTTGAGGCGCTGGCCGAAATTGTCCGTCTGCAATTGGAGCGGCTGGGCATACAGGCGCCGGGCGGCCGCCCGCCGCAGCAGCATATGAGAAGCGCGCGCCAGCCCATCGAGACCTTGCGCATCACGCCGGAACCTCAAGCGACGGAACGCTGTTTTATCTCTTACAAACATCCGACGCGGCCAGGCGACGACGATCCGCGCGAAACCTGGTTTCTCCGTGTTGAGGCGCGGCTGCGGATGATCGGCCTCGCGCCCGTAAGCGACCGGACACACCTGAAATACGGCGGCGATATCGACGAGTTTATGAGCATGGCGACCGGACTGCCCAAAGCTGTCATTGTGCTGAGCGACGGGTATCTGCGCTCCGCGGACTGCATGTTTGAGCTGCACCGGCTCTATCTGCGCAGCAAAATGCTGACCACGGGGCTGGGTGAAATTGCTCGGGTGGCCGTGCTGCCGGACGCAGATATCTGGTCCGACGATGCTCGCGCTCAGATCCAGCGCTATTGGATGGCCCGGCGTGACCGAACCGCCGCCGAAATGAGCGCGCTGCTCAGCCAAGGCGAGAGCGTCTCTGGCATAGAGCCGGATTTCGCGCGCTATAGAGATTTCGCGGACCACGCCGCCGAGATGCTTCGCGCCGTGTCCCGCCTAGTGTGCTATCGAACGTATCAGGAGCTCGACGCGCTCGATTTCTAAACCTACGCGGCCTCCGCCGCCTTCTTCTCCGCCAGGCCGTGGAAATAACCCAGAAGCTCAATCATACGTTTGGCGGAGTCGGCGATTTTGCGCGAGTCTGAAACGCTATGGTCCGCCAGCGCGGCGTTCTCCTGCGTCATGCCGTCCAGATTTGTCACGGTGCTGGTGATCTCCGAAACGCCGAGCGCCTGCTCCTGACACGCCTGCGCGATATCGTCGACCAGACGGGTGACCTCAGCGATCGATGCGACGATCTGCTCCAAAGCCTCCCCGCTCCGCCGAACGCGGTCCGCCCCCTCGGCCACTTTGCCAACACTGGTCTCAATCAGGGCTTTAATATCGCGCGCCGCCTCCGCCGAACGCTGTGCGAGCGTGCGAACTTCTGATGCGACGACAGCGAAGCCTTTTCCAGCCTCGCCGGCCCGCGCCGCTTCAATCGCCGCGTTCAGCGCGAGTAGGTTGGTCTGGAAGGCGATCCCGTCGATGACGCTGACAATCTCACTGATTTGCGAGGCGCTTTCCTCAATCGCCCCCATCGCAGACACCGCCTCGCCTGCGACCACGCCGCCATCCGCAGCGCGCTGGTTGGACGTGGCTGCAACCTTACGCGCATCCGCCGCGTTCGCCGCCATCGTAGCGAGGCTCGCCGAAATCTCCTCCATCGTCGCCGACGTTTCCTCAAGCGCGCCCGCCTGGGATTCCGTGCGCTCCTGCAGATTGACCGCGCCGTCGCGCACATCTCGCGAATCATGCTCGATCGTGGCCGCCTGCAGCTGCACTTGGCTGACGGTTGAGCGCAGCCGCTCGGAGAGCGCATTCGCATCGGTCTGCAGCTGTTCGAACGCGCCCGCGAAGACGCCCGCCATCCGGGCGCTCAAATCTCCGTCCGCCAAGTTGGCCAGCATATGAGACGTTTCGCCGACACCGCGCTCCACCGTGGCCATCACGGTGTTGAGCTCTTCCGCCAGCTGCCGCATCTCGGGTTCGTCAAACTGCGCCTCCACACGCGCAGTCAGATCGCCTTGCGCCGCGGCGCGGGCGACAGCGCCAAAGCTCACTGTCAGCTTCTGCAGCACCGCTTTGCGTTGCTCCTCCGCCGCAGCTTCGATCGCCGCTTTGTCGCGGTTCATCTCCTCAAGGCGTTGCGCGTTCCGACGGAAAACCTCCACCGCGCGCGCCATTTCGCCCACCTCATCTTGCGCTTTGCGATGGGAAATCTCCGAAGTCAGGTCGCCATCGACCAGTCGCTTCATCCGCTCAACCAGCCCACGAACCGGCCCGGTGACGCTGCGCGCGATCCCCCAGGAGATCAGGCCGAGCATCGCCAGCGCGCCGAGCAGAATCGCTACGCCGAGCCAGCGATCCGCAGCGAGTTCAGCCTCCAAATCGTCGATATACGCGCCAGCGCCGACTCCCCAGCTCCACGGCGTAAAACGGGTGACAACCGACATTTTGGGCGCGGGCGAGTCATCCGGCTTCGCGCCAGGATGCGGCCAGTGATAACGAACAACCCCTGTCCCCGTCGTGGTCAGCACACGAACCATCTCCGCAAACAGCTGGACGCCGTTGGCGTCCTTCAACCCGTACAGATTTTTGCCGTTGAGCGCTGGTTTGACCCCGTGGGCCAGCATCGTACCCTTGAAATCTTGAACCCAATAGTAGTTGCCCTTGGCAAAGCGCATTGCGGAGACCGCCGCGAGCGCGGCCGCCTTCGCCTCCGCCTCCGACATTTCGCCAGCCTTTGCTTTGGCATGATAGCTCGCGACCACGCTCACGGCGGCGTCGACAACGCTGCGGATCTCACTCGCGCGCATGTCAAATGCGCGTTGCCGCGCAAGCTGATCCATGGTGACGGCCAAAACCGCGCTCAGCGCGATCGCGATTCCCACAATTGCATAGATCCGAGACCCAATACGCCAGCGAGAAAAGTTCATGAGGACGCCCCCTGCCAATCGACACAACATAAACGGTCCGGCGCCCCCATCGCCGACGAACAATCGTGCATTTGTCAGATTTCAATTGGATGAACGCCGGCCGCAGCCCCCCTTTTGAGCGCACCTAACGCGACGCATCGAGTGGCCAAGCCGGCGAAAAGCTTGTCCCCTCGCGCTCAGCCGCCTAAACGAGCGGCAGCAGCTCATCCTAAAGAAGCGGTCTCACCGACGTCATGCCCGAACTTTTGCTCGAACTCTTCAGCGAAGAAATCCCAGCCCGGATGCAGGCGAAAGCCAGCGAAGATCTGAAAAAGCTGATGCTGGCAGGCATGGCGGAGGCCGGGCTCGCCCATGGCCAAGCGCGCGCCTTTGCAACGCCCCGGCGTCTCACCCTGGTGATCGACGAGGTCGCCAAAGAAACCGACGCAGTGCGGGAGGAAATCAAGGGACCTCGCACCGATGCGCCGGCGAAGGCTCTCGAAGGTTTTCTGCGGAAAACCGGGCTTTCCGAAGCGCAGCTGGAGAAGCGCGACGACAAAAAGGGACAAGTCTATTTCGCGGTGATCGAAAAGCCGGCGCAAAAGGCGGAGGAGATTATCGCCGCAGCCGCCGTGAAGACGGTCGAGAACTTCCCCTGGCCGAAAAGCATGCGATGGGGCGAAGGCGAGCTGCGATGGGTTCGGCCCCTGCGCTCCATCCTGTGCCTGTTTTCCGATGGTGATGAGCGCCATACGCCTGCATTTGAGGTCGGCGGCGTCCGCAGCGGCGCAGTTACCTATGGGCATCGCTTTTTAAACCAAAATAAAAAGACGGGCGCGCCGAAAGAGATCAAGCCGAAAAACTTCACGGACTACGTTGCTCAACTTGCAAAAGCAAAGGTAACGCTGGATCCAGCCACCCGAACAGCGGAGATCGAAGCCAAGTCGGCGGAGCTCGCGCAGGCGAAAGGGCTCGAGTTCGTCGCCGACCCGGCGCTATTACGAGAAGTCGCAGGTCTGGTTGAGTTGCCAGTTCCGTTGATGGGGGCCATCGACCCAGAGTTTCAGCAACTTCCGCCAGAAGTTCTGCAAACATCGATGCGCGAACATCAGAAATACTTTTCCTTGCGCACCCCAGATACAGGAAAGATCGTCAAGTTTATCGCCGTTTCCAACATGGAGGCGACAGATGGCGGCGCGAAAATTCTTGCCGGCAACGAGCGCGTATTGCGGGCGCGCTTGTCAGACGCGCGGTTCTTCTACGACAACGATCTGGCGAAGCCGCTGGAAAAGAATGTCGAGAAACTCGCCAACGTAACCTTCCATAACCAACTCGGAAGCCAAGCGGCGCGGATCGCGCGGGTCGAAGCGCTGGCCAAAGAACTGGCGCCGATCGTTGGGGCGAAACCAGCTGCAGCAGCACGAGCGGCCCGGCTGGCGAAGGCCGATCTTGCCTCTGAGATGGTCTATGAATTCCCCGAACTGCAGGGGGTCATGGGGCGGTACTACGCGCTTGCGGCCAAGGAGAAGGCCGAAGTCGCGGACGCGATCGCCGAGCATTACGCCCCAGCCGGCCCGTCGGACGAAGCGCCGAGAGCGCCGGTCTCCATCGCCGTCGCTCTGGCGGACAAGCTGGATCAGCTCGCCTGCTTCTGGGCGATCGGCGCAAAGCCAACCGGCTCGGGCGACCCGTTCGCGCTCCGACGCGCCGCGCTGGGCGTTATTCGCATCATCCTGGAGAACGGGCTGCGGCTGGAGATCGACAAGGCGCTCGCCGCCCATGCCGGTCGCGTCACTGATGATGCGTTGGGCGACGCAGCATTCGCGGATGATGCGCGCGCCGATTTGATGGGCTTTTTCGCCGACCGGTTGAAAGTCTGGCTGCGCGATCAAGGCGTCCGCCACGATGTTGTCGACGCGGTGTATCGTCTGACGCCGCCAGGCCAGCCGATCGATGATTTCTCACGCGCGAAAGCCCGGATTGACGCGCTGAGCCGTCTGATTGGCTCTGACGACGGCGCGAACCTGTTGGCGGCCTACAAACGGGCCAACAACATTCTGACGGCGGAAGAAGCGAAGGATGGCGTTGAGTACTCGCTCGATCCGGAGCCGAAATTGGCCGAGCACGCGGCGGAGAAAGCGCTGTTCGCGGCGCTGGATGCGGCGGAGAAGACCGTCAGGAACTCGCTCGACAAAGAAAACGACGCCGATGCGATGGCGGCGATGGCGGAGTTGCGCCAACCGCTTGACGCTTTTTTCGAGGATGTCGTGGTGAACGCCGACAAGGCGATTGTCCGGCGCAATCGCCTTTGCCTGCTCAACCGCATCCGCGTGATTATGGGCCGCGTTGGCGATTTGTCAGCAATCGAAGGCTGATTCTTGGGGCGAGGCGGGCGCCTCACCCCTCCCCCATCTGGGGGAATATTTAGTAGGTGCGCCGATATTGACACCCTAATTGTGGCAGGGATTGGCCGAATCGACGCTTTGATTTCGCCTTTCGCCCACGCCCTGGCCGCAGACCAGTCAAATTTGAAGCCCATCCATAATCGTGTCGGAGGACAGCGCTTCTCCGGCAGGAGGGCTCGGCGGCAAATGCCGGGTCGTTTGGAGGGATAACCAATGCTGCTTGTCAAACAGATCAAACGCGTCATCACAGGCGCGCTCGCCTTCAGCGTCGTCGCCGGCGCCGGAATTATCGTTTCGAGTTCGGACGCATCCGCGCAAGCGCGCCGCGTCTTGATCAAATGCCCGCTGGTTCAAGCCCAGCGCACGATCACCAACCGCCTGCCGCGCGGCTGGTGGACCACGCCGATCGTCAGCCGTCTCAGCGGCACGCGCATCATGAATATCGGCGGCAAGCCGTCGCTGGTCTGCCAATATGGCGCCTCGGGCTCCGTGCAACGCCTGCAGCCGCGCGGCGCACGCTGCCGCACCACACCGACAGGTTTCTTCTGCCGCGTCTCCGGTCGTCCAGGCAATCCGGGCGGCCCAGGCGGCCGGCCTCAAACCTTCCGCACGGGCGGGCTGGTCATCCCGCAAACCTTCCTCGCCGACTTGGATAGCGGTCGCGTCCGTCGCGGCGGCGCCGACATCTGGTTCCAAGCCAAGACCCAACGCGCGAAATTCATCACGCCATACGGCCGCGCGATGATTTCGTACGCAGGTGGACGGCAGCGGGGATATCGCGGTTGCGCCTCAGCTCGTTACACGAAGCGTTCGCTGCGGCTGAGCCCAAGCATGATTGGGCGCTATGTCTGCATGAAAACTGACAGCGGCCGGATCAGCGAATTCCGCATCAACGGCATGGTCGGCGCATGGGGCGGCGTCCAACAGCTGCGCCTCGGCTTCACCACCTGGCGCTAACACGCGGGACAACCGCCGATCGGAGTGTCTGCGCCTTGGCGCAGGCGCTCTTTTTCATGGCGTCGCATCGGCGCGCGCTCTTGCTGATCCGTCCGTCGCTTGCGATATAAAATGCGCAATGACGCGTCGGAGGCGAGCAATGGTCGACCAGGAAGATCCAAAGATCCAAGCTGTTCTTGAGGAATTCGAACGCGCTAGCGAGGCGGACAAACAATCTGCAACCGCCGGCGTTGAAAGCCTGACGATCTGGCTGAACCAGAATTTCGGCAACGCCGCCGACATCATGTCCCAGTACGGGCCGGCGCTTCTGCAGCTGCTGCGCTCGATCGGCTCCTAAGCCCGCGCCGCACGGCCCCATGCCCTTGCCCCTTCCCCCTTCCCCCTTCCCCTTGCCGCCCTTGCAAGGCGCACGATCGGAGCAGCATGAGCGACGCTGACGCGGATCATTTCTTGAGCGCGATCCTCGGCGAGTTTGAGGAGCGCCCCCCGACCATCGGCGTGATTGGGCTCAGCGGCGTAGGCAAGTCCAGCACCATCAATGCGATGTTCGGCACGCGCAAAACCGTTTCCGCCACCACTCGCGGAACGGTGCGCTTCCACACGTCAAAGCACGCGGTCGAGAACCAAAAATATAAGGGCCGGACCATTCGCTATCCGCTGCACGTCGTGGATGCGCCCGGCCTTGGCGAAGATCTTGAGCAGGATGAGCGCTATCTCGCCGCCTATAAAAAGCACCTGCCCAAATGCGACGTTGCGCTCTGGGTGATCGCCGCGCGCAACCGCGCGCTGGCGGTCGATCAGCTCTATCTCAAGCAACTGAAAGCCGTGCTGCCGAATCTTGTGGTCGGGGTGAACCAAGTCGACCTGATCGAACCCGGCGATTGGAGCCGAGAGACGAACCTGCCGTCCGAGGAGCAAAAGGCGGCGATGGACGAAATCCTGGCCGACCGAAAGCAGCGGCTGGCGGGCCTGTATGGGCGCCGGACGCCCCTCGTCGGCTACAGCGCAAAAAAGTTTTATAATCTCAGCACGTTGTTCTTGGCCTGCGTTGAGGCGGCGCCGAAGAAACGGCGCTGGATGTTTGAGCTGATCAAAGGCTTCAGCGCGAAAGACTGGCTTGCGCAGGTCGAAGGGCTGGCGCCGGCGGAGAAAGAAGCCGTGATCGCGCGACAGGGGGGCGATCAGGCCTTTGACGCCAGCAAAGTCTCGCTGCAGTCCGGCGGACTAGGCCAAAGCATCGCCGCGCTCTTTAAGCGCTGAAAGGCTGCGTCGCTCCGACGCCAGCTCCGAGGCGAGAAAGTCAAAGACCAATCGGATCCGCCGGCTCGTACGCACTTCGCGATGCGAGACCAGCCAAATCGGGAATTCAAAAGTCTCCAGCCATGGCGCCGCCTGCCGCACCAGCGGCTCCTTCGCGCCGATCGCATCATCCATCACGCCAAGCCCAACCCCGGCCTTGACCATCTCCCACAGCGCCAAGTGGCTGGCGCTTCGCGCAACGATGTTGGACGCCGAAATTTCCACCCCCCGCGCCGCAAAGCAATCCATCAGCTCCTGATCATTATCGAAACCAAGAAAGTCAGCCTGCGCCAGATCTGAAGCGGACTTAATCGGCGGGTTTTGATCCAGATACGCATGCGCGCCATAGAGACGACCGGCGCTTTCGCCCACCATTCTTCCAATCAGCTCCGGATCGCTGGGGCGCACATGGCGAATGGCGATGTCCGCTTCCCGCCGCCGCAGATCGCTCAGTCCATTTGAGGCGACGATGTCGATCACGATCCCCGGCTCAATCCGGCGCAGCTGCGCCACCAGTCGCGGCAGCACAAAAACCGCATAGGATTCGGCCGCTGAGATCGTCACATTTCCCTCGATGCTCAGCGCGCGGCCAGAGGCGCTAAGCGCCATACGGTGCGCCGCATCTTGCATCGCGCGCACATGCTCGACCAGCTCAAGCCCCGCCTCGGTCAACGCGACGCCGCGTCCAACCCGCTCAAACAGCGCGACCCCCAATTCGGTTTCGAGGGCGCTCACCTGGCGGCCCAGCGTCGGCTGTGCGACGCCCAGCGCCCGCGCCGCCGCGGAAAGCGACCCCTCCTCGGCGGTCGCTAAAAAAGCGCGCGCCCGGTTCCAGTCGAAATTTGAAGCCCGCCAATCCATGCATTTTTGCATAGCATGCAAGCCGGCGCCGTCAATTTAAAAGCAGGAGAGCCAAAGCTAAGTCGGAAGCATAACGCACCATGAGCCTTACCGGCCCAGCCAATTTAGGAGCCCCCGATGGCGAGCACCGCGCAATCCGCCACAGAACGCCCAAGCAGCCGCTTCTGGGATCGTATCGCACCGAAATACGCGAAGGAGCCGCCGTCAGATCCGGCCGCGCTGGAGCACAAGCTGAATATGATTCGCGACCGGTTGCGGCCCAGCATGGAGGTGCTGGAAGTCGGCAGTGGCACCGGGACGACTGCGCTGAAGCTGGCGCCGCTTACGCAACGATATGCCGCCTGTGACATCTCGCCAAAAATGATCGAGATTGCTCAAGAAAAACAAAAAAAACAGCCAACGCCCAACCTGTCATTCGCCGTCAAAAGCGTCGAGGAGCTCGAAGATACCGGCGCTAAATTTGACGCTATTCTTGGCATGAGCCTGCTGCACCTGCTGAAAGATCGCCGCCGAGCGATCGAAAAACTATACCACCTGACAAAACCTGGCGGATACTTCTTCAGCAATACAGCTTGCCTCAAAGACATGCGAACCATTTTAAAGCTATTCATCCCGATCGGCCGGGTTCTTGGATTGGCGCCAATGGTGAAAAGCTTCTCCGCGACAACGCTTCGCGCCGAATTACAGAAGGCTGGTTTCGAGATTGAGTCGGAATGGAGCTCAGGCGCCAGCACGTCTTCGCTTTTCATCGTGGCTCGACGGCCCGGATGAGCGCCGAGGCCCCCCATACAGCATTCGGAAAACGCGCAACGCGTTGTAAAGTTAGCGTAATGCGCAAAAGGTCGCGGGTTTGATTTAGATCATCTGCAACAATCCGGCAAGAAAACTAGAATAGGTCAAAACCGATCCTCCGACATCTGGCCGCACACGCCGGAACAATCGGCAGAATTGGCCTTCTAGAACTAGTGCTAAACGCCGGAGGCGACCATGTCTCATCCTTCGACGCGCGCAGATGTTGCGCGCTATTCACCGCTATACTTTCTGACCGCGCTCGGCGCCGGTGGGCTTACTGTCAGTTTCTTCATGTGGTTGCTCTTCTGGACGCCGCATCCTGGCCGCCCGGTCCCGGTATTTGAAGATCTTCTCAAGGCCTTCAGCAGCGGCGGACCGATGATGAAAATGATGATCGGCCTCGCCTGGGCCGGCATCGCCTTCTTTGCACTGACAATGGTTCGGTATCTGATTTGGAACGGCCGCCTGCTGGCCGCCTGGTCTCAGACCGAACAAGGCGCCGCGCTGCGCGCCGGCAATAACGAAACCCAACTGCTCGCCGCCCCGCTCGCCGCGGCGATGGCGATCAATGTCGGCTTCATCGTCGGGCTGGTGTTTGTGCCGGGCCTCTGGTCCATCGTCGAGTATCTATTCCCAGTCGCAATGATCGCCTTTATGCTGGTGGGATATTGGGCGCTGGCTCTGATGGGCGAGTTCTGGGGCAGAATCTTCATTGCCGGCGGTTTTGACTGCGCGAAAAACAATAGCTTCGCCCAAATGCTGCCCGCCTTCGCAATCGCCATGGTTGGCGTCGGGCTGGCGGCCCCTGCGGCGATGAGCCAAACGGCTTGGATCGCGGGCCTGTCCTACGTGCTCTCAAGCTTCTTCATCGTCAGCGCCATCGCCCTGGCGATGATCAAGCTGGTGCTGGGGATTCGCGCATTGATGGAGAACGGCGCAAATCCGGAAAGCGCCCCAACCTTCTGGATCGTAGTTCCCATTCTCACCGTCCTTGGAATCGCATTCATGCGCCAGGACCACGGGCTGCACGCTCACTTTGGCGGCCATACCGATAAGGCGGCGAATTTTAGCTTCCTTACCACGCTCCTGGCGCTGCAGTTGGCGACGCTGCTGTTTGGGTGGGTGGTGCTGCGCCGCACGCGTTATTTCGCACGGTTCGTCTTTGGCGCCGAGTGTTCGCCGGGCTCCTACGCGCTCGTCTGCCCAGGGGTCGCGCTAAGCGTCATGCTGCACTTCTTTATCAATAAGGGGCTCGTAGCCGTTGGGCTGATCGCCAAGTTCGGCGCCGCCTACTGGGCGCTCTCGGCGATCCCCGTGCTGCTGCAACTCGCGACAATCCTGCTCGTATTCCGATTAAACGCGCAGCATTTCAGCGGCAAACCGACGCCTCAAGCTTCTGTTCCTGCGGAATAACTCTGCCGGACGGGCCCCATCTTCCGCGGATCGCAGACCTTGCGGTCCGCCACCAATCCAAAGAACCTACTGGGAAGGATTAGGCGCATCATGAGTGATTTCAGCAAGATGTTGGGCGCGCCGCTCAACCCCTCTCGCCGCCGGGCGATTCGCAACATTCTCCTCGGCGGCGCAGCGCTGAGCGTCGGCGCCCGCGCGGTCGCCGGCGCCAAGCCCGTCGCCACCAAAGCCCGGATCGTCGTTGTCGGCGCAGGCGCAGCCGGGCTCGGCGTCGCAGCGCGCCTGTCACAGCGCCTGGACGGCGCCAAAATCACGATCCTGGACGCGCGCAAACGGCACCTCTACCAGCCCGGCTTCACCCTGATTGCAGCCGGACTGCACGGCGCCAGCTACTCCGTCACCGAGACCGCCCACTGGATCCCTCGCAATGTCGATTGGATCGAGGAGGCCGCCGCCGCCTTCGATCCAGCTGGCAACAGCGTGACAACGACCAGCGGCAAAAAAATCTCGTATGACTTCCTCGTCGTCGCCGCCGGAATCCAGCTCGACTACGCTTCCGTAGCCGGCATGGACGTGGCGCAGATCGGGAAAAACGGCCTCGGCAGCGTCTACGCCAGCCCCGAGGCGGCGGAAGCGACCTACCGCGCAATGTCCGCATTTACCGACAAGGGCGGCCGCGGCCTCTTCCATCGCCCAGCCACCGAGATCAAATGCGCCGGCGCGCCGCTCAAATACACCTTTATCACCGATGACGCCGCCCGACGGAAAGGCAATCGCGGCAAGGTTGAGCTGCTCTACGCCGCCCATAACAAGAGCTTCTTCAGCGTGCCGATCTTCAACGAAAAGATCCGGATGCTCTTCGAAGATCGGGGCGTTAAGTCCGTCAAAGACCATGTGATTAAGGCGATTGATATTGGCGCCAGGCGCGCAAGCTTTGACACGCCAACCGGCGTTGAGACCATCGACTATGACTTTATCAATCTCGTACCGCCAATGCGGGCGCCCGAAGCCGTGCGCAATAGCGAGTTGCCGTGGAAAACCGGCGGCTGGGCCGCAGATGGCTGGATCGAGGTCGACAAACACAGCTTGCGCCACCCCCGCTTCCCCAACGTATTCGCCGTCGGCGATATTGCCGGCGTTCCGAAAGGAAAAACCGCGGCGAGCGCAAAATGGCAAGTACCGGTAGCCGTTGATCATTTGGTTGCGGACATTGCCGGCGGGAAATCGACGGCAAGCTACACAGGGTATACTTCGTGCCCGCTGATCACGAAAATCGGCCGCGCGATGCTGGTGGAGTTTGACTATAACAACAACATCATGAGTTCATTTCCCGGCGTAATTTCACCATTCGAAGAACTCTGGGTCACCTGGCTGATTAAAGCGATTGGCCTGAAGCCAACCTATTACGCCATGCTGCGCGGCGAAGCATAAGAGGAGAGGAAATATGGGACAGCTATCGATTGCCACGCTCATCGCCATCTTTCAGGAGATGCTGGGGCCAGTTGTGTTTTGGGCGCTGGTTGTCATCGCGCCGCTAGGGCTTATCGCCTTCTTGTACGTGCTGATTGCTCAACGCGGCGTTTTCAGCCGCGCCTTCCTCCGCGCCGAGGTGATCGGGCTGATCGGCGGAACGCTCAGCGTCTTCGTGCTGCTGACGCTGACGAACTCCTCAATCACCGATATGGGCGGGCCGATCGACATCATCGCGCTCGCCTCGGTTTGGATTGGCGGCGCCATCGGCTCGGCGATGATCGCCTACACAATCATCGGACTGCTGCTCAAACGCCGCTCAGATTAAGATGAGCGAAGGCGCCTCAGGCGCATGCCCGCCGCGCTCGGGCAATGGCGGTCGCTGATCCGAGCGTCGAACAGCATCGCCACCGTCGCACCAATCTGCGCGCCGCAGAGCCTCAGGCTCCGCGGCGCTTTGTCGAAGGCGCGATCACGGCGAAGCCTCAGGGGCGGACGCGCAACAACAAGGGCGGCGGTTATTCCGGCAGGACCGACCGATCCATCGAGGCGGCCGCGCTTTCGAGGAAGAACTCGTCAAAAACCCCGGCGAACTCCGCGTGCAGCGCCGCATCCAGGGCCGTCATAGGCGCGGAAACGCCCAGCGCGCTCAGGCTTGTAACCCCATGGCGACGCACGCCGCAGGGGACGATGCCATCAAAATGACTAAGGTCCGGGTCGACATTGATCGCCACGCCATGAAACGCAACCCAGCGCCGGAGGCGGACGCCGACCGCCGCAATCTTTACATCAATTGGCGCGCCGAGCGCATCGATCTCGCCTGTTGGCAACCACACGCCCACCCGATCGCGCCGACGCTCCCCATGGACGCCAAATCGCGCCAAGGCCCGCAGCACCCACTCCTCCAGCGCCCAAACATAGGCCCGGACATCGCGCCGGCGACGATTGAGATCGAGCACCGCATAGGCGACCCTCTGGCCGGGTCCGTGATATGTGTACTGCCCGCCTCGGCGCGTGTGATGCACTTCAAATCGATCGGGCTCGACCAGATCGCTCGGATCCGCAGCCACGCCCGCCGTGTAGAGCGGCGGATGCTGCAACAGCCAGACGAGTTCGGGCTTGCTGTGCTCAAATACAGCAGCGGCGCGCCGCTCCTGCTCCTCCTCCGCCGCCCGATAGGCCACCAGCTCATCGCTTACTCGCCATTCGACCGGCTGCGCTGAATTTTTTGCTGCCTGCGTCAGATCTTCGTGAATTTTGCTCTTCACATTTAGCCCTGATGTTGGTACCTGCGCGTCTCCTATGCGGTTGTGGCGGAATTGGTAGACGCGCAGCGTTGAGGTCGCTGTCCGGTAACACGGGTGGAAGTTCGAGTCTTCTCAACCGCACCACAGCGCTTTCGCCAGAAAGCGCGAAGATGTCAGAAACGCAGCAGGGCGGCAGCTGTTCGCACAGCGAATAGCGAGAGCCCTTCGCTGTGTTTTCTTTTGATTTCACGGCGCGGCACAGCGCTTTCGCCAGAAAGCGCGAAACTTTCCCAACATCACAGGGCGTCGTCCGTTCGCGCAGCGAATAGCGAGAGCCCTTCGCTGTGGTTTCTTTTGATTTCACGGCAGCTTGCTTCGCAAACGCCTCCGACGGCGGCCTGACCGGCCGGCGCGCGGTCGCGCTTGCTTTGCGGCTGAGCTCAACCTCCATACAAAAAACCATAAATCCCGATAAATTTGTTGCACAAAAATGCACAACACGCAGAAGGGCTGTTGCGCAACGCGACTGTATGATGCAGTATAACGCACAAACAAGCCCCCAACGAAGGGCCATACGGGAGGGAAACGTGTCTCAGGAGCGCTTCGAAGAACTCATCGGCGAGATTGCGAACAGCATCGGCGACCGCCCGCTCGACGCCGCCTTGGCCAAGCATCTCAACACCAATTGGCCCAAAGGGGGACCCGCCTTCACCGAACTCGGCGCCTTATGTGCGGAGGGCGAACGCGAAGGCTGGCTGATGGCGCGTGAGGCCGGCGGCATCAAATACGGCCGGGCCGTCAAACCCGGAGCGTCCGCCGGCGGCTTCAGTGTTGACGTTGTCCGCATGCGAGACGTCAAAGGGCCGCATCACCGCCATCCCAAGGGCGAGATCGGCGCCGTGTTCCCACTCGAGGGTGCCCCTAAATTCGACGATTTTCCAGAGGGTTGGTACGTATACGCCCCTAACACCGCACACCACCCGACGGTGACAGGCGGCGACGCGCACGTTCTGTACCTGCTGCCGGACGGCGAGATCGAATTCACAAAATAAAGTCAAGCGCCGCCCCGCGCCGAGAGTCGGCGCAGCCGGCACAAGGGAGGAAAAGAGGTGAATCTCGAAAATAACGAGAACGCCGCGGTTTACTTTGTAGACCGACACAGCGCCGAAGGGCGCGGCGGCAAGGTCGCGTTTAAAGAAGCGGATGGCGCGAAACGCTCGCTGACATATGGCGCACTCGCCGAACAAAGCGGACGCTTCGCCGGCGCGCTCTATCGCCACGGCGTTCGCCGCGAAGAGCGAGTCGCGATGATCCTGCGCGATGTCGTCGAGTTTCCGATCGTCTTCTGGGGCGCGCTCAAGGCCGGAGCAATCCCCGTTCCACTCAACACCCTCCTGGCCGCAGACATCTACGAGACCGTCCTGGCGGACAGCCGCGCGTCCATCCTGGTGGTCAGCGCCCAATTATGGGAAACCGTGAAACCTGCGATTGACGGCAACCGCTATCTGCGCGCCGTCATCATCGTTGGCGGTGACGAAAAAGCCCACGCGCCTCGCCCTCGAGGCGGCTTTCTGCGGACCATGTTCGGCGGCGCAAGCGCGCCGCAACAAACGGAAAGCTTCGAAGAATTCGTAAAAGACGCGCCCGTTGAACAGACCATCGCGGCGTGCGGCGATGAGCTGGCCTTCTGGCTCTATTCCTCCGGCTCAACCGGCGCGCCAAAAGGCGTGCGGCACATCCATTCGTCGCTCAAGGCCACCGCCGACACCTTCGGCGCACAGGTGCTCGGCGTGCGGGAGGAGGACACGGTCTACTCAGTGGCGAAACTGTTTTTCGCCTATGGCTTGGGCAACGCGATGACCTTCCCGCTGGCCGTCGGCGCGACCACGATCCTCTTCAGCGGCCGCCCAACCCCGGACGCCGTCGCCAAGATCATGACCGAGGAGCGACCTACCGTCTTCTGCGGCGTCCCCACACTCTACGCAGCGATCGTCAATGAGCGCGAGGCGGCCGGCGGTGCGCCGGAGCACTGTATCCGCATCTGCACTTCCGCCGGCGAAGCGCTGCCGCGCGAGATTGGCGAGCGCTGGGAACGGCTGTGGGGCGCGCAGATCATCGACGGCGTCGGCTCCACCGAAATGCTGCACATCTTCCTCTCAAACCGGCCGGGCGACATCGTTTACGGCACGTCCGGAATCGCAGTGCCTGGCTATGAGGTGCGCCTGGTCGATGAGCATGACGAAGATGTGCCGGATGGCGAGGTGGGCGAGCTGCTTGTTCGCGGCCCGTCAAGCGCCGAGGGCTACTGGAACCGCCGCCAGAAATCGATGGCGACCTTCGCGGGCCACTGGACGCGCACAGGCGACAAATATGAACGCACCGAGGATGGCCGCTACATCTACTGCGGCCGTGCGGACGACATGTTCAAAGTCTCCGGCATCTGGCTGTCGCCCTTTGAAGTGGAGCAAGCGCTGATCGACCACCCGGCCGTGCTCGAAGCCGCGGTCGTCGCGCGCAAAAATGAAGAGGGGCTTGAGAAGCCTGCAGCCTTTATCGTGCTGAAGAACGGCGCCGACCCAGCCGCGATCGGCGAGCTGAAGGACTTTGTGAAGAACAAAGTCGGCATGTGGAAGTACCCGCGCTGGATCAAGGTGGTTGATGAGCTGCCCAAGACTGCGACCGGCAAGATCCAACGCTTCAAACTCCGCGAGCTAAAGATTGAGGAAGCGGCATGAGCGCGATCGACTGGAGCGCCGGCGCCGGCATGCTGAGCGCCAACGGCAAACAGCTGGAATGGCGGAGCTTCGGCCCCGCCCCGACTGACCGTCCAGCGATTGTCTTGCTGCATGAGGGGCTCGGCTGCGTCGCGCTCTGGCGTGAGTTCCCGGCCCAGCTCGCCGCCGCCGCCAACTCGCCAGTGCTCGCCTTTTCGCGCGCCGGCTATGGGCAATCGGACGCCGCGGACCTGCCGCGCCCCCTTGATTACATGACCAGAGAAGCGGTCGACACGCTGCCTGATGTGCTGAATGCGGTCGGCGCTGACCAATATATCCTGCTCGGCCACTCAGACGGCGCGACGATCGCGGCGGAGTATGCCGGACGGATCGAAGATCATCGGGTGCGCGGCCTGATCCTGATGGCGCCCCACTTCTTCACCGAGGAAATGGGACTGCGGGAAATCAGCCGCGCGACGACCATTTTCGAGACCGAGCAGCTGAAGGATCGGATGGCCAAATATCATCGCGATCCCGAAGCCGCCTTCCGCGGCTGGAACGACGCCTGGCTGGCGCCAGGCTTCAAGAGCTGGAATGTCGGCGAAGTCATCGACTATTGGCGCATCCCCTGCCTCGCGATCCAAGGCGCCGAAGACCAATACGGCACGCTCGCGCAAATTCACGAGATTGAGACACGCAGCTACGCGCCGGTGGAAACAGCAATTCTAGAGGATTGCCGCCACGCGCCGCACCAGGACCAACCCGAAAAAACCCTCGCCGCAATCGCTGAGTTCGTCACGCGACTGCATCGGATCGAAGCCGCGGAAGTTGAGGTAGCATGAAGCTCGAAAGCTATGTGAACGGGCAATGGCGCGCCGGCGCCGGCGAGGGGCGCCCGCTGATCAACGCCTCAACAGGCGAAGAGATTGCACGAGCGGACGCGACAGGCCTGGATCTTGGCGCGGCGACGCAGTTTGCGCGAGAACGCGGCACGCGCGCGCTGTCAGCATTGAGCTTTGCCGAACGCGGCGCGCTGCTCAAAGCAATCGCCGATACGCTTCAGGAGCATCGGGCTGAGTTCGAGGACATCGCGCGCCGAAACTCCGGCAACACCAGCGCCGACGCCGCAATTGACATTGATGGCGGCGTCTTCACGTTGAAAACTTACGCGCGGCTCGGCAAGTCGCTCGGCGACGCCAAAATGCTGATCGAGGCGGATCAGGAGCAGCTGGCGCGCGACCCTGTATTCTTCGCTCGGCATCTGTGGACCACGCGACCAGGCGCAGCGGTTCAGATCAACGCTTTCAACTTCCCCTCCTGGGGGATGTGGGAAAAAGTCGCCCAAGCACTGTTGGCGGGCGTCGCTTCGGTGGCGAAACCCGCCACATCAACGGCGCTGCTGTCGGAGCGGATGGCGCGACGCGTTGTGGAAGCGAACATCTTGCCGGAAGGCGCGCTATCGCTGATTTGCGGCGGCGCCGACGGACTTATTGACGGCCTCGGCCCGATGGACTCGGTCGCATTCACCGGCTCAGCGGACACCGCCAACTTCCTCCGTCGCCAAATTGCGACAATGGATCCGCCGCCGCGCCTCACGGTCGAGGCGGACAGCGTAAATGCGACGATTATCGGCCCAGACGTTCGGCCAGATGACGCTGTCTTTGATCTCGCAGTCCGTGAAATCGTCAAAGCAACATCGGTGAAGGCGGGGCAGCTCTGCACAAATATCCGCAGGATTTTTGCGCCAGCTGATCTTTCCGGCGCGCTGATCGAGGCCGCCGCCGCACGGATTAGCAAGCTGAAGGTTGGCGACCCTCAGGACGACGCCGTACGGGTCGGCCCGCTGATCAACGCCGCCCAACGCGACGACGCCCTCGGCAAGATCGAGCGCCTCCTCAGCGAGTGCCGCGAGGTCGCCGCTGCGCCACCCCCGGACGCGCCGGCCGGCTCCGGCTTTGTCGCGCCGCGCCTGCTGGTGTGCGACGCGCCGGAGGCCGCAAGCGCCGCGCATGAGATCGAAGTCTTCGGACCATGCGCGACGATCATGCCCTATGAGAGCCTCCATCAGGCGGCCGCCCTCGCGACAAAAGCAGCTGGCGCGCTTGCGCTAAGCCTGTTCTCCAACAATCCCGAAACCCAAATGAGCGTCGCCGCCGCGCTGGGCCCGTGGCACGGGCGGCTTCTGATGGTCGATGAGGAGGTCGGCAAGAACCACACCGGCCATTCGATCGTCATGCCGCAATGCGTTCATGGCGGCCCAGGACGCGCTGGCGACGGCGAGGAGCTTGGCGGGCTGCGCGGATTGCGGCTGCATCTACAGCGATCGGCGATCCAGGGCGGCCCTGCGGCGCTGACTGCTCTTAGCGCCGCAGCCGCGGAGGCATCGCTGTGAGCGCGACAGAGCAAAGCCTCGCTCTGCCGGACACGCCTCATCTGCCTGGATGCACGCCCCGGCCGCCCGAGGAAACTTTCGCGATCTATCTGGATGGGCTTGAGGACACGCTCAGCCCGCGCGACCTGACATCCACCCCCGCCTTCAAGGCGGGGCTCGAAGCCTTCTCGCGCCGCTATTACTGGGAAGCGCATGAGTTGTGGGAAGCCGTTTGGATTCGGCTGCCGCCCAACTCAGCGGAGCGCCTGCTCCTGCGCGGCCTGATCCAGCTCGCCAACGCCGGGCTAAAGCGACGCATGGGGCGCACGTCGGCCGCCTCGCGCATCCTTGCCTTGGCGGATGAGGCGCTGACGGACGCGACCCGCCGCGCCCCCGCCGTCGCAGCGGCGCTTGGACCGATGCGCGCGCAGGCGTCGCGTGAGGAAAAGATGCAATATAACGCATAAACTCACGAGCACACTCCCGACACACCTGGAACAAAGCCCAAACAATCTAATGTATAGGCCAAAAATTCGGGAAAATCGGCAGATTTTGCAGTTTACCGCACCACCAAAGCGCATTATTGTGCATACCAACCAGAACATAAGCCCCTGGGAGGCGACCAGCCGTGACAGAGAAAACCATCGACTTTCAGACCGACCCCACAAAGTACCGCCACTGGCGCGTTGAGTATGCGGGCGACGTCGCAAACCTCTACATGGATGTCGACGAGACGGCCGGCCTGTTTGACGGATATGAGCTGAAGCTCAACTCCTACGATCTGGGCGTCGATATTGAGCTGGCCGACATCGTGCAACGGATGCGCTTTGAGCATCCCGAGGTCAAAGTCGTGGTGATGCGCTCCGCAAAAGACAAGGTTTTCTGCGCCGGCGCCAACATCCGCATGCTCGGCGGCGCATCGCACGCTCACAAGGTTAATTTCTGCAAGTTCACGAACGAGACCCGGAACACGTTCGAGGCCGCAGAAGAAGATTCGGGGCAGAAATATATCTGCGCCGTGAAGGGCGCCTGCGCAGGCGGCGGGTATGAGCTGGCGCTGGCCTGCAACTACATTATGCTGACCGATGACGGATCATCAGCCGTCGCGCTGCCCGAAGTGCCGCTTCTGGCCGTTCTGCCCGGCACCGGCGGCCTCACCCGCGTGACCGATAAGCGCAAGGTGCGCCGCGACCGTGCGGACATCTTTTGCTCAATCGAGGAGGGCGTAAAGGGCAAGCGGGCGAAGGAGTGGGACCTTGTCGATGAGGTGGTGCCAAACGCCAAGTTCGACGAGATCGTCGATCAGCGCGCGAAGGAATTCGCGGCGGCCTCGCAGAAGCCAACCGGCGCCGGCGTAAAACTTGAGCCGCTCCAACGCTCGATCGCTGCGGACGGGTCGCTGAACTATACGCTCGTCGAAGTCGTGCTGGATCGGGCCAAGGGCCGCGCAACCGTCACGTTGAACGGACCGGACGCCCCAGCCCCCGCATCGCCCGAAGCGCTGCACGCGCTGGGCGATCAATCCTATCTGCTGCGCCTGGCGCGCGAGCTGGATGACGCCATCCTGCATCTCCGCCTGAATGAGCGCGAAGTCGGCCTGCTGATCTTCCGCAGCCAAGGCGATCCGGAGGGCGTCCTCGCCCACGAAAAGCTGCTGCTTGACAATCAGGACCACTGGCTCGCCCGCGAAATCCTCGCCTACTGGAAACGCGTGCTGAAACGGATTGACGTCACCTCACGCTCAATGGCCGCGCTCGTGGAGCATGGCTCCTGCTTCGCAGGCGTCCTCGCCGAAGTCCTCTGGGCCGTCGACCGGACCTACATGATGGAAGGCGAGTTCGAGGGCGACAATCGGCCAACCGCCGCAATCCGCATGTCGCCAAGCAATTTCGGCCCCTTCCCAATGGGCAATGACCTGACTCGCCTGCAGACGCGCTTTCTCGGCGCGCCCGAACAGGCGGAAGAGCTCAAGAGCAAGCAGGGCGAAACGATTGAAGCCAAAGCGGCCGATGCGCTCGGCCTGGTCACCTACATCTATGACGACATCGACTGGGAAGACGAGATCCGCATCTTCATGGAAGAGCGCGCATCCTTCAGCCCGGACGCCCTGACCGGCATGGAGGCCAACCTCCGCTTTGCGGGCCCGGAAACGATGGAAACCCGCATCTTTGGCCGGCTGACCGCCTGGCAAAACTGGATTTTCAACCGCCCCAACGCAACCGGAGAAGACGGCGCCCTGCAACGCTACGGCACTGGCATTCGCGGCGACTACAACAATGAGCGCGTCTAAGCGTCTGAATGAGGGAGACTCCCATGCAAGACTTGATGAACGTCAGCTACGACACCCAAATCCCAAATAATGTCGGCCTATCCTCCGACAAACGCGTACTTAAAGCGCTGGAGAAATGGCACCCAGGCTACATCAACTGGTGGAATGACCTGATCCCGGACAACTTCCAGCAATCGCTGGTCTACCTGCGCACGGCGGTTTCGGTGGACCCGAAAGGGTGGGCCAAGTTCGACTATGTAAAAATGCCGGAATACCGGTGGGGCGTCCTGCTTGCGCCGCAAGTAGAGGATCGCAAGATCCCATGCGGCGAGCATGCAGGCGAGGTCGCGTGGCAAGAGGTTCCGGGCGAGTACCGCAACATGCTCAAGCGTCTGATCGTTATTCAGGGCGACACAGAGCCGGCATCCGTTGAACAACAGCGCTTCCTCGGCCTGACGGCGCCGTCGCTGTACGATATGCGCAACCTGTTCCAGGTGAATGTTGAGGAAGGCCGACATCTGTGGGCGATGGTGTATCTGCTGCACAAATATTTCGGCGCGGATGGCCGTGAAGAAGCAGATGACCTGCTCCGTCGCTCCTCCGGCTCCGAAGAAGCGCCGCGCATGCTGGGCGCCTTCAACGAAGAGACGCCAGATTGGCTGTCCTTCTTCATGTTCACCTACTTCACCGACCGCGACGGCAAAATGCAGTTGGAAAGCCTGGCGCAGTCCGGGTTTGACCCGCTCAGCCGCACCTGCCGCTTCATGCTGACCGAAGAAGCGCACCACATGTTCGTGGGCGAAACCGGCGTGGGCCGCACGATTGAGCGCACCTGTCAGGTGATGAAGGAGAACGGGATTGACGACCCTTATGATGTCGACAAGATCCGCAGCTTCGGCGTCATTGACCTGCCAACGATCCAGAAGAAGCTGAACCTGCATTATACGCTGTCGCTGGATCTGTTCGGCCAAGAAGTCTCAACCAATGCGGCCAATGCTTTCAACGCCGGCATCAAAGGCCGGTATATGGAGCACCGGATTGACGATGACCACAAGCTGACGGACGATACCTACGTCGTCTGGAACATGGAAGGCGATCAGGCGGTTCAAAAAGAAGTGCCGGCGCTGACCGCAATCAACATGCGCCTGCGCGACGATTACACGCGCGATGCATCCGGCGGCATTCAGCGCTGGAATAAAATCATCGAAAAGCTCGGCGTCGACTTCAAGCTGAAGCTTCCGCACGAAGCCTTCAACCGCAAGATCGGCGTATTCTCCGGCCACAACTTCGATCCCGAAGGCAAACTGGTTTCCGGCGCCGAATATGACGCCGGCATTCCGAACTGGCTGCCCACCCATGCGGATGGGGACTTTATCCAGTCGCTGATGAAGCCGGTCTACGAGCCAGGCCAATATGCCGGCTGGATTGCGCCGCCGAAAGTCGGCATCGACAACAAGCCGGGCGATTTCGAGTACGTCAAACTGCACGTCGCCTAAAGCCGCGCGCCCGATCGCGCCCATATCCGCGGAGCGCCTCGCCGCGCTCCGCGGCTCTGGACAGGGAGAGCAAAATGACATCGGAACAACCGATCAAAGCATCGCCCCATAAAGACAAATCGACCTCGATCGCGCCGGAGCCCAAGAGCGGATGCGCGCGCTGCGGCGGGTGTGAAAAAGGCTGCGCGCAGCTGGCGGAAACGCAGCGGATGCTCGATACGATCGGAAGGGCTGAGACGCCGTGAACAAGCCGCTGAAACAACATCTCATCGATCCGGAAATCTGCATTCGCTGCTACACCTGCGAAATGTCCTGCCCGATCGACGCTATTACGCATGATGAAAATAATGTCGTCGTAGACGCGTCGAAGTGTAATTTCTGCATGGATTGCATCCCAGTGTGCCCGACCGGCTCAATTGACGAGTGGCGGGTCGTCGAGAAGCCCTATTCGCTGGAAGAGCAATATTCGTGGATGGAGCTGCCGGTTCAACAAGATGTGGGCGGCGCGTCTGAAAATGGCGTCGAAGCGCTTGATGACGCGATGGCCCAGCTTTTGGCCGAGGCGCATAAAGGCGCAGGCGGCAAGTCTCGCCCGCCAGCCTCCGCCTCCAAACCCTCTGTGAACCTGTATAATCTGGCCAAACCGGTGGTCGCGAAGGTGCAGGGGAACTACCGCCTGACGTCGGAAAATTCCGACACCGATGTTCGCCACATCATTCTGGATTTCGGCTCCCACCCATTTCCGGTGCTTGAGGGACAATCCATCGGCGTTATTCCGCCAGGGCAGGATGCGAACGGGCAGCCCCTACTGCCGCGCCTCTATTCGGTCTCGAGCCCACGAGACGGGGAGCGGCCGAACTACAATAACGTCTCGCTGACCGTAAAGCGGGAGCCGAACGGCGCCTGCTCCAACTTCATCTGCGACCGTAACATCGGCGATGAGCTGCAAGTGACCGGCCCGTTCGGCGCAACCTTCCTGATGCCGAACGATCCGTCGGCGCGGCTGCTGATGATCTGCACCGGCACCGGCTCCGCGCCGTTCCGAGCCTTCACCATGCGTCGTCAACGCGCCTCGGCGGGCGCCACAGGCGATATGGTGATGTTCTTCGGCGCCCGCACACCCGACAGCCTCCCTTATTTCGGCCCACTCAAGAAAGTGCCGGATCGGATCCTGAAAAAGCACCTCGTATTCAGCCGCGAGCCGGGCCAGGACAAGGAATATGTCCAAGACCGCATGCGCGTCGAGGAGGCCGCCATCTCCGACATGATCCGCGATCCGCGCACCCATATCTATATCTGCGGGCTCCGCGGCATGGAGGAAGGGGTGGAGGCGACATTTGGCGCGATCGCCGAACGCGCCGGGCTCTCCTGGTCGACCGTACGAGACGCGATGCGCGAAGACGGCCGCTATCATGTTGAGACTTATTGATGGCGTTCGAGCATGAAATTCGGGTCGCGTGGGGCGATTGCGACCCCGCGCGGATCGTCTACACCGCGCGCCTGCCTTGGTTTGCCCTCGACGCCATCAACGCATGGTGGGAGCACCACACTGGGGACGGCTGGTATCAGATGGAAATAGACCGCAATGTCGGCACCCCTTTTGTGCGCATGGAAATGAACTTCCGCTCTCCCGTCACGCCACGAAGCCCGCTGCGCTGCAAAGTATGGCCCAACCGACTGGGCCAAACATCCGTCGGCTTCCATGTTGCAGCCAGCCAGGAGGGAACAGCATGCTTTGACGGCGATTTCGTCTGCGTATTCACGACAGCCGACGCTTTCAAGAAATCACCCCCGCCCGAACGGCTCCGCAAAATCATTGAGGAGCATCTGCGGGCGTCGCCGGCGACGCACCAAGGGTCAGAGTAGAACCAGAAATAACAATCCGATTGATCTCGCCGCCAAAGCGGATAAATATGCATTATAGTGCACATCTGAGACTGATATGCACATAATAGTGCGCAAAGGGCGGCGATATGAGCGAGATCACCAACTTCCGCGGAGATTCAGTAGATGCTCAACCGCCCGAAGACGTCAACCGCTCAGTGGATGAATTGGTGGCGACAGTGGGCGAACGCGTGCGCAAGGCCCGCGAACTAAAGGGGCTGCCGCGCCGCGTGCTGTCCGAAGTGTCGGGCGTGTCGCCGCGCTACCTGGCTCAATTGGAGGCTGGCGAGTGCAATATCTCCATCGGCTTGCTCAAGAAGGTCGCCATGGCGCTGGACCACCGGATTGAATGGTTTGTCGGCGACGAAGATCCCTGGAACTCCGAGGCGCTGCGGGTTGCGGACCTGTTTCGCACCGCCCCGGAAGGCACGCGCCAGCAAGTGCTGAGCCTGCTGACGCCCGAGCCCCCCGCCGCGCTGCGCTCCAACCGAGTCTGCCTGATCGGCCTCCGCGGCGCCGGCAAATCCACGCTGGGCGCGCTGGCGGGCGAAGCGCTCAACGCGCCGTTTGTGGAACTGAACCGCGAGATCGAGGAACAGTCCGGTATGCCGGTCAATGAGATTCTAGCGCTCTATGGTCAGGAGGGGTATCGCCGCCTCGAGGCGCATGCGCTGGATCGGATCGTCGCCACCTACGATTCCGTGATCCTGGCGGTCGCCGGCGGCATTGTCGCGGAGCCGGACACCTACAAAACCTTGCTCTCGCGCTTTCACGCTGTATGGCTGAAAGCAAGCCCGGACGAACATATGGCGCGGGTGCGCGCCCAGGGCGACACCCGACCTATGGCCGACGCGCCCGCCGAAGCGATGGAGCAGCTGAAGTCCATCCTGCGCAGCCGCGAATCGCTCTATGAGCGCGCCGAAGCGCAGCTGGACACATCCGGCCAGCCCCTCGAGAGCACGCTCGAACACCTTATCGAACTGATCCGCGACCGCGGCTTCCTGGAGGACGCGTAGCGTCGCAATCAGTTGAAAAACACAAGATCACACATCCGCACATGCGGACAGGAGGGAACGGATGCTTACCAAACGGCGTGACGGCGCCTATGGCTATGTGGAGCTGGACAACCCGCCGGTAAACGCAATCGGCCTTGAGATGCGCAAGGCGTTGCTTGAGGCGGTGGAATGGGCGGAAGCCGAGGGGCTGGAGCGGGTGATTCTCTCCGGCGGCGGCCGCGCCTTCGCAGCTGGCGGCGATGCGAGCGAGTTCGACGCGCCGCCTGCGCCCCCGCATCTGCCGGATGTCGTGAACCGGATCGAACGCAGCTCGGTCCCCTGGATCGCGGCCATTCATGGCGCGGCTCTAGGCGGAGGATGCGAACTTGCGCTCGCTTGCCGCTATCGCGTGGCCCGCGCTGATGCGACGATCGGCCTGCCGGAAGTGCAACTCGGCGTCGTGCCCGGCGCCAGCGGCACGCAGCGGCTGCCCCGCCTGGTCGGCCTGCAAAAGGCGCTTGAGCTGATCCCGACCGGCAAGACCATTCGGGGGCGCGAAGCAAAAGCGATCGGCCTTGTCGATGAGCTGGACGATGATCCGATATTTTTCGCCGAGATGACCAATATTGAGTGGCTTGGCATGGCGACGCCGGTCGGCGAACTGAATAGCGGCGCGCTGGAGCCCGAAGCTTTCGAAGCGGCTCGCGCAATCGCGCATAAAAAAATGCGCGGCCAAGCGGCGCCGCTCAAAGCCATTGACCTGATCGAAGCAGCGCAAACTCTGCCGCTGGAAGAGGGCATGGCGATCGAGCGCGAGGCGTTCATCACGCTGCGCAGCCAGGAGCAGTCGCGCGCGCTGCGCCATATTTTCTTCGCCGAACGCGGCGCGCGGGCGCCCGCGACGCTGCGAACGCCGCCAGCGGACATCAACCAAATTGCGGTCGTCGGCGGCGGCATGATGGGCTCAGGCATCGCCTACGCAGCGCTCAACGCCGGCTATCACGTCCATCTGCTGGAGACGGACGCCGACGGAGTGGCGCGCGCCCAAGCCAATGTGGAGCGCATTATTGAGGCCAGCCTCAAACGCGGGTTGATCGATGAGGAGGGCGCAGCGCAACGCCGAGCGCGCTTCGTCGCCACCGATGATTACAGCAGCGCCGCGCAAGCCGATCTCGCGATTGAAGCCGCCTTCGAAAGCATGGAGGTGAAAAAAGAAATCTTCGGCCGCCTTCAGGACGCGTTGAAGCCAACGGCGTTGATCGCAACCAACACCTCCTATCTCGACGTCAACGAGATAGCCGGCAGCCTGAAAGATCCGTCGCGGGCTCTGGGTCTGCATTTCTTCGCCCCGGCGCATATTATGAAGCTGCTGGAGATTGTCCGCGCGGACGCAACCTCGGACCAGGCGCTCGCGACTGGCTTCGCCCTGGCGGCGAAACTGAAGAAGATCCCCGTCCAGGCCGGGGTGTGCGACGGCTTCATCGGCAACCGAATTCTGGCGCGATATCGCGAAGCGGCGGATACGCTGCTGATCGACGGCGCGACGCCGTGGGACATCGATGAGGCGATGGTGGCGTTCGGCTATGCGATGGGCCCCTATGAGGCGCAAGACCTCTCGGGCCTGAACATCGCCTTCGCCAATCGCCGCCGGCAGGACGCGACCCGCGACCCAAACCGCCGCTACGTGCCGATCTCGGACCGCATGGTCAATGAGGGGCGGCTCGGCCGGAAAACAGGGGTGGGCTGGTATCGCTACCCAGGCGGCGGCGGCAAAGTGCTGGATCCGCTTATCGACGATTTGGTGCGAGAAGAAGCGCGCTTCGCCAAGGTCGAGCGCCAGGAGTTTAGCGCTGACGAGCTGCGCCGACGCCTGCTGCATGCAATGATCAACGAAGCTGCGGATATTCTGGCCGAGGGCATAGCGCAAAAGGCCTCTGACATCGATCTCGTTATGGTTCATGGGTACGGCTTCCCCCGCTGGCGGGGCGGCCTGATGCGGTATGCGGACAGCCTCGGCGCGGCCAACGTGCTCGCAACGCTGAAGGAATTGGCGACTGAGGACCCGCTTGTCTGGCGCGCCAGCCCCGTGTTGGAGGATTGCGCGTCACGCGGCCTTTCACTGAACGAGTGGACCAAGGGCTGACATAGTCGGCGTAGCGCGCTGGGCCCCAGGCTGCGCTACGCTCCTCGAAATTTTTTTTCACCCAGCTGCCAAATAAATTGGCGCCAAGCTGCCCATGCGCCATCAGGTGATTAAATCTATGGCGTCTGCAAGCACGCCCCTTCTCCCCAAGCGCACGGAACCACAACATATGCGCAGAGCAGGGCGTTGGCTGGCGTATATTGCGCCATTTGACAGCATGCCCAAGAAGTGATCACATTTTTCCCAGGCGACTAGGGTTCCGGCCGATTCAACACGGCGCCTGGTCCGAGGGTCGCCATCTCGGCGCAAATACGTCGAGACACACGGCGGGGCAAAAACCCGGGAGGCTTTAACGACGGTCGCGCCGTCGAGAGGCTTCCTGTTCGCCTTTCTCCGGAGCGCGCCGTCAGGCTGACGCAAGGAGAGTAGACGTGACCCGATCCTCATTCCTCAAAGCGGCTTTCGCAGCCGCGCTCGTCACACTGACGGCCGCCTTCGCGCCCATGGCGGCGCAGGCGGAGGAGAAAAAGAAATTCCGCATTGCATGGTCGATCTATGTTGGCTGGATGCCCTATGGTTACATGCAAGATTCTGGGATTATGAAGAAATGGGCCGACAAATACGGCATTGAAGTCGAGATCGTAAAGATCAACGACTATATCGAATCAATCAATCAATATGCGGCCGGCGGATTCGACGGCGTCACGGCGACGAATATGGACACGCTGTCGATCCCATCCGGCGGCGGCGTGGACACAACGGCGCTGATTATCGGCGACTTTTCAAACGGCAATGACGCGCTGCTGATCAAAGGCGAAGGCGATATCGCCAGCCTCAAGGGCAAGAAAGTCAATCTGGTTGAGCTATCCGTCTCACACTATCTGCTGGCGCGCGGGCTCGCAAAAGCGGGCATGAGCGAAAAAGATCTGACGGTGGTCAATACGTCGGATGCGGATATGGCGGCCGCGTTCGCCAGCGATGACGTCGTCGCCGCGGTGACCTGGAACCCCATCGTCGCTGAGATCGCCAAAATGCCGGGCGTCACCAAGATCCTCGACAGCTCCGACATTCCAGGCGAGATCATCGACCTGCTGGTGGTGAACACCAAAACCCTGAAAGATAATCCGAAATTCGCCAAAGCCGTCGTCGGCGCCTGGTACGAGACCATGGCGCTGATGGCGTCGGACACTCCTGAAGGCAAGGCCGCCCGCACCGAGATGGCGAAAGCCTCTGGCACCGATCTGGCGGGCTTTGAGGCGCAGCTGAAAACCACAGCGATGTTCTACAAGCCTGCGGACGCCGTCGCCTTCGCGAAGGAGCCGAAACTGGTGGAGACCATGGATTTCGTGCGCAAGTTCCTGTTCGAGAAAGGCATTCTCGGAACAGGCGCCAAGAGCGTCGATGATGTCGGCATCGCGTTCCCAGGCGGCGAAACGCTGGGCGATACGAAAAACATCATGCTGCGCTTCGACCCGAGCTACATGGCGATGGCCGCAGAAGGCAAACTCTAACGCCCCACCACACAGCTCGTCCGCGGCCGCGATCTACGCCGCGGACGAGTATCGCCATCGCCCCCTTCAACCGACTGCGGAGTTGCGCATGCGCTGGATCAATCGAAAGCCCGGTCGGCCCCTGCTGGTTTTTCTCGCGGCGCTGCCCTTTGTGCTGACCCTTATCGCCTATATGGCCGGATCGGCGGCCCGGCTGGCGGAGAACCCCAGGGACAAGTTTATGCCGGCGCCGACAACTTTGCTTGAGCGCGCGGGCGAATTGATCAGCGAACCGGACCGGCGCAAAGGCTATGTTCTGTTTTGGGCGGACACTTGGGCGAGCCTGGACCGGCTGGCCCGCGGCGTGGCGATCGCCGCAGCGCTCGCGCTGGCGTTCGGGCTGCTCATTGGGCTGTTCCCAACCGTGAAGGCGCTTTTCTCCTCTTATGTTTCAGCGATTTCTCTTATCCCGCCATTGGCGCTGGCTCCTATTCTGTTCATTGCGCTCGGGCTGGGCGAAGTCTCGAAAATCGCGCTGATCGTGATCGGAACCGCGCCCGTGATGATCCGAGACCTCGCCCAGCGCACAATTGAGATCCCGCAAGAGCAGATCGTCAAAGCCCAGACCCTCGGGGCCTCTTCCTGGCAAATCATGACGCGGATCGCGCTGCCCCAGGTGATGCCGCGCTTGATCCAGGCGGTGCGATTGGGGCTTGGCCCAGCTTGGCTGTTTCTGATCGCGGCTGAAACCGTGTCGGCCGAGGCGGGTCTCGGCTATCGGATTTTCCTGGTCCGGCGCTATGCGGCGATGGACGTGATTATCCCCTACGTCATCTGGATCACATTGCTCGCACTGCTCATCGACTACGCGCTGCGTCAGACGTCGCGCCTCGCCTATGGCTGGGCGGAGCCGGAGGCGCAAGGATGAACGCGCACGCAACCCCCACCGCGACGCTTTCCACCAGCGTGCTGACGCCAGCCGCCCAGCCCGTCATTACGGTGCGAAATCTGACCAAATCCTACGGCGGCAACCGTATTCTTGAGCGCGTCAATCTGGACATCGAGGAAGGGGCGTTTATTTCGGTGGTCGGCGCGTCCGGCTGCGGCAAATCCACCTTTCTACGGATGCTGTTGGCGCAGGAACTGCCGACGAGCGGTCAGATTATGCTGGACGGCGCGCCAATCCCGCACGAACCCGGCCCGGATCGCGGCGTGGTGTTTCAGCGCTACTCCGTCTTTCCGCATCTCACCGTGCGCCAAAATGTGATGATCGCCACAGAGTTCGGCGCATCGCCCATTTGGAGCAGACTGTTCGGCAAAGCGAAGCGGAAATTGCGGGAGGAGGCGGATGCGACGCTGGAGCGCATCGGCCTGGCTCACATGGCGAACGCCTGGCCCAGCGCGCTTTCCGGCGGCATGCAGCAACGCCTGGCCATCGCCCAGGCGCTGGCCAAACGTCCCCGCGTTCTGCTGCTGGACGAACCGTTCGGCGCTTTGGATCCAGGCACGCGGGTGTCAATGCATCAGTTTCTGCTGGAGCTGTGGCGCGAAACTGGAATGACCGTGTTTATGGTCAGCCATGACCTTTCGGAGGCGTTTACGCTCGGCACGCGCGTGCTGGTGTTTGACAAACCGCGCTGGGACCCGCACGACCCAACCGCCTATGGCGCGACGATCACGTACGACTTCAAACTCGACGATAAAAAGCAGGAGGCGATCGGTGAGCTATCCTTTGGGCCGCCCGAGCATCAGTAAACAGCGGCGGGCCTGCCCCGCGCCAGCGCCTCTTTGGGAGACGGAAGGCCGGCGGGACAAGCGCGCGCATCATCCGGATCTGACCAAGCTTCAGGGCTGGCGCGCAGCGCGGGCCGAGGCGGAGATTCCGGACGATGAATGGAACAAGGAAGAAGCATGGGCGCTGCGGATGGGCCTGACCGGCGCTGACAGCATCAATGACAAATCGATCCCGACCTTCGCCCGTGGGGAGCTGCCGCACTATGCCGGCATCAACACCTTCCTCAAGGCGCCTTACACGGAGGACGTGACCGAGGTCGGCCGCTATGACTCGACAGTGCTCGGCGCCCCGTTTGATGGCGGCGCAACCTATCGCGCCGGCACCCGCTTCGGCCCCCAGGGCGTCCGTAAAATCTCGGCGCTTTATACGCCCTACAATTATGAGATGGGCATCGATCTGCGGGAGCAGATGAGCCTTTGCGACGCGGGCGACATCTTCACGATCCCGGCGAATATCGAGAAGACGTTCGACCAGATCAGCCGCGCCTGCGCCCATGTGTTCTCGTCAGGCAGCTTGCCGATCATCATCGGCGGCGACCATTCGATCGGCTATCCGACGGTGCGCGGCATCGCGGAGTGCACCTCGAAAAAGATCGGCATCATCCATTTTGACCGCCATGCCGACATTCAGGAAAAAGACCTGGATGAACGGATGCACACCACCCCCTGGTTCCACGCGACCAACCTGCCGAATGTGCCGGCGAAGAACCTGGTTCAAGTCGGGATCGGCGGCTGGCAGGTGCCGCGGCCAGCGGTGCCCAACGCTGTCGAACGCGACACCACCATCATCACCATGTCCGACATGGAGCGGATGGGCGTCGACAAAACCGCCGAGATGGCGCTGGAGATGGCGTGGGACGGGGTGGATATGGTCTATATGTCCTTCGATATCGACAGCGTGGATTGCGGTTTCGTGCCGGGCACGGGCTGGCCGGAACCGGGCGGCTTCCTGCCGCGTGAGGCGCTGGGGCTGGTCTCGAAAGTCGCCGCGGAGGGGCTCTGCGGCATGGAGATCGTCGAGGTTTCGCCGCCCTACGACACCTCCGACATCACCGCGTTGCTGGCGACCCGCGTGATTGTCGACGCGCTCGGCTCGATGGTCAGCCACGGCAAACTCGGCGCCCATAAGAAGCATATCGACAAACCGGTGGAGCTGCCTAAGGGCCAGTATGATCCGGAGCGCGACGGCAAACGCTGGACAACGGCGGCGAAGGCGGACGTACCGCTGAGCGCTCAAATCGCGGCCGGCGACAAAGAGCCAATTGAGAAATAGCGCGCATGTCAATCTCTGCTCCTGTTCAGCATGCCCCCGACGACGCCGGATTGGCGGATGTGTTAGATCTGGTGCGACGATCTTTTGCCTATATGGATGGGCGGATCGACCCGCCTTCGTCCGTCAACCGACTGACCATCGACGCGATCGCCGGCGCGTGCCGGATCGGAGAAGTCTGGTCGATCAGCGCGCCTCCGGACGCCTGCATTTTCATGCAGGAGCGCGCCGACAGGCTCTTGATCAGCAAAATGGCGGTTGCTTCCGAGCGACGACGTCGAGGTTTGGGGCGCGCATTGATCAGTCTTGCGATGACGCGGGCGCAGTCCATGGGGTTGAAGGAACTGGAGCTGGAGACCCGCGTTGAACTCGATGACAATCACAGAAGCTTCGAAAGGCTTGGCTTTCACGAGGTGGAGCGCCGAGCGCACGCCGGCTATCGGCGTCCGACATATGTCGTCATGCGCAGGGCCGTTTAAGGGGCGCGACGCCAGCGCTTGCGTCGCCATGGGAGAAAAAAATCATGCCCCACGATCATCCACATGATCACAACCACCCGCCGACGCATTTGCATTCGCATGTTGGCGACGAGAATGTGGCGGCTGAGGTGCAGGCGCTGTCGGCGCAGTTTATCGAAGGCTTCAAGGCGGCGTCAGACAAGGCCGCCTTCCTGCGTCTTGCGGGCGTGCCGTTGGAGATCGAGAGTGAGGAGGGCGGCGGGGCGCTCAAGCTGATCGACGTTTCCGTCCGCACCGAATGGGCGGTGGGAGCGGCGTCCCCGGCCTTTGGCGGCGGCGGGCTGTCCTATATGCCCTACCCCGGAGATCTGATTAAGGAGCGCACGAACTGCGCGCTGACCTACGTCTCGCTGACCGAGAGGCGAGATGTTGATCTGCGGAAATTCATCGCTCAAAGCGCCCGTCGTTAGGGCGGGCGCCGCCCCTGACTGCGCCCTTCCTGCGGTGAGCGTCTGAGCAGAAGCCGCTGTCGAGAAGTCGGCGGCCTGCATGTTCAGGCTTAAAAGATTCACTTCAGATATTGTTTTTTATGCTCGAGGCTGCATATTCAGATGAGCTTTGAAGATCGGAACAGCAGCTGCGCGCGGCCCTGCGCCTCGGCGCTGCACTGAACGGGCATCTGAATATGACGACGTTATTTCGAAGCGCCGACGAACGGCGACGCGAAATCCAGACTCACGCGGCAAGCATAGGGATCGACGAAGACTACATCTCGACGCTGGTCGACAGCTTCTACGCCCGCGTGCGTGCGGATGAAACGCTGGGCCCAATATTTGAAGCGGAGATCGGAGATGGGTGGGCGCACCACTTGGCGCGCATGAAGGACTTTTGGGCGTCCGTCGCCATGAATGCCGGCCGCTACTCAGGTCAACCTGTGCCAGCGCACCAGAAACTCGCCCAGGTTCATATCGGCCATTTCGCAATCTGGCTGCGCCTATTCCGCGAAACCTTGAGCGAAACCGCGCCCAGCACCGAAGCCGTCGTCTATTTTCTGGAACGCGCCGAACGCATTGCGCGCAGCCTGCAAATGGCGATGTTTGGCGAGACGCTCACCGGCGGCGCGCCCAACTTGCAGGGCTAGGGTCGAAACCCATTCATCAGGCGTCGTCAGCGCTTCGGGCCAGATTTATGAGTTCGCACCCTAGGATAATGTCCCGCGCTTTACCAGCCTCGGTCGCGCCCTATGCGCAAATTGGCCCTTACACATGCGATACAGCGCCGGGCAAACTGCTGGCGGAGCATAGCCTCAAAGCTGGGGTGTACGGCGTGATCGCCGTCCGCCAGGGCGTCGTCCGCTATTTTTTGGGCGAGGCCACACAGCTGGAAGCGGCAGTGTCTGCTGGCGGCAGCTTCATTATTCTACCGACCGAGGCGCACTATATCCGGCCGTCGCCTGACGCGGTGTTCACCATTACCCTGCTCAGGTAGCGCCGTTGCGGAGCTCCTTGGGCCGACAGGTCGCTGAATATATTCCCCATAAGTCGCCTCCCCCTCTAGCTCTGACGGAGCTCTGCGGGGACGTTACGCGCGGAAGCGCGGGCCACGGATCAGGTGCGCCCTTTTGTTCCTTGCGCTGCGCGCGCAACCCAAATTACATAACATGATAAGTAATTTGCGGCCCGCTGGTTTCACCGGGCCGGGCGAAACTGCCGGCAAACGCCGCCGAACATATCGCACTTGCAGCGCCAGCAAGGAAATCTACAACCACGGCGCACCATGGAGGCCGGCGCTCGACGCGCTAACCGACTTGCTCACTCGCGCCTGTTCGCTTAGGGATGGTCGCAGCAGTTCCATAGAGAGAACAGAGTTCGATATAAAGAACTCAATGCATCTGCACAGCGTCGGACGGAACAGGAGATGACATATGCAAAAACTCGCCCTGCAGGACCCAACCCTACTCCGCGCCGATGGCTACATCGATGGCGCCTGGACCGGAGCTGAAACGCGGTTTCCAGTGAGCGACCCAGCAACAGGCGACGTGATCGCCGAAGTCGCGGATCTGACGCGCGATGACGCAAAGCGCGCAGTCGCCGCCGCGAAATCAGCTCAAGGCGCTTGGGCGGCGCGGACAGCGAAAGATCGATCGGACATTCTGCGCCGCTGGGCGGACCTGATGATGGCCGCGCAAGACGATCTTGGCCTGATCCTGACCACGGAAATGGGAAAACCACTGGCCGAAGCCAAAGGCGAAATCGCCTATGGCGCGTCCTTCATCTATTGGTTCGCTGAAGAGGCGCGGCGGGTCTATGGCGATACGATTCCCGGCCATCAGCCGGACAAACGTATTCTAGTGCTGAAACAACCCATCGGCGTTGCGGCGTCGATCACCCCGTGGAACTTCCCGAATGCGATGATCGCCCGCAAAGTCGCGCCCGCCTTGGCTGCCGGCTGCGCGTTTGTCGCCCGCCCAGCAACCCAAACGCCGCTCTCCGCGCTGGCCATGGTCGAGCTGGCGGAGCGCGCGGGCGTTCCCAAAGGCGTGTTTAACGTCATTCCAGCCAGCGACGCCGCCGGTGTTGGCATGGAATTCTGCAAAAACCCCGATGTGCGCAAACTCAGCTTCACCGGCTCCACCAAAGTTGGCCAGCTTCTGATGGAACAGAGCGCTGAGGACATCAAAAAGCTCAGCCTTGAGCTCGGCGGCAACGCGCCATTTATCGTGTTTGACGATGCGGATATCGACGCCGCGGTGGAAGGCGCGATGATCGCAAAATTCCGCAATGCCGGCCAAACTTGCGTCTGCGCGAACCGCATTTTCGCGCAAGCGGGCGTCTACGATGAATTCGCCGAAAAATTGACCCGCAAAGTTGCCGAGCTCAAGGTCGGCGATGGGCGCGCAGAGGGCGTGCAGATTGGCCCGATGATTGAGCCGCCGGCGCTTAAAAAGGTTGAAGAGCATATCTCCGACGCGTTGGCGAAGGGCGGAGCGCTGGCGCTTGGCGGGAAACGCCACACATTGGGCGGCAACTATTTTGAGCCAACGGTGATTACCGGCGTCAGAGCGGACATGAAAGTGATGTCCGAAGAAACCTTCGGTCCGCTGGCCCCGCTCATTCGCTTTGAGGATGAGGCGGACGCCGTTCGGATGGCGAACGACACCGAGTTCGGCCTCGCTTCCTACTTCTATGCGAAGGATGTGAGCCGCATCTTCCGTGTCGCCGAAGCGCTGGAATATGGAATGGTGGGCGTCAACACCGGCTTGGTTTCAACCGCCGAAGCGCCATTTGGCGGCGTGAAACGGTCCGGGCTGGGGCGCGAAGGTTCGAAATACGGCATCGACGAATATCTCGAGCTAAAATATGTTTGCCTCTCGGTCTGATCAGCGTCCCGGAGAGCCGAACGGTGTTCGAAAAGTGCCCATGCGGCGTCGGCGCAAGCTATCTTCAATGCTGCGCGCCGCTCCATCTCGGTCAACGCGCGGCGCGAACGCCTGAGGAGCTTATGCGATCGCGCTACAGCGCATTTGCAAAAGCGGACGCAACCTATCTACTGCGGAGCTGGGCGCCGGAAACACGCCCGCTCACGCTCGGCGACCTGGGCGGGCGACGCTGGCTAAGCCTCACGATTGAAGAGCACGGCGAAACCGGACCGGATCAGGGCTTTGTCCGCTTTGCGGCGCGCTACGCGGAGGGCGGTCGCCGTGGCGTGCTGCGCGAACAAAGCCGCTTCCGGCGCGAAGGCGCGCGCTGGCTCTATGTCGATGGGGAGGCGCGTTGACGCCGCCCCAGCCGAAACGCTGCGTCAGCGACCATAGCGCGCGCGCAACCGCCGCATAAAGGCGTCGGCGCCCAAGGGCGCGCCGGTCGCCGCCGTTAAGATCTGATCCGTGGTCTGCAAGCTGGCCTTGCCATGAACATTTGCGCGCAACCACGCCACCAGCGCGCTGAGATCCCCCTCGCGAAGCTGATCCGGCAGCTGCGGCGCCGCAGCCAACGCCGCTTCGAACAGCTGCGCCGCCGCCATCGCGCCGAGCGTATAGGTTGGGAAATACCCCCATCCGCCACTTGGCCAATGAATGTCTTGCAGGCAGCCCTCCGCGTCATTGGCGGGGACGACGCCCAACAGCTCCTTCATCCCATCATTCCACGCGCCAGGAAGATCAGCGATTTGCAGATCGTCATGGACCATCGCCCGCTCCAACCGCGTACGCAGGATGACATGCGCCGGATAGCTGACCTCGTCCGCATCCACCCGAATCATGCCGCGCTCAACCTTATGCGCGCGTTGGCGAATCGCTTCTGGCGCGAAAGCCGGATCCGTCGGCGCGCGGCCCAGCGACGTCGCCATAATCGGCGCGGCGAAACGCAGAAATTCCGGACTGCGCGCCACCTGCATTTCAAGCAGCAGCGACTGGCTCTCATGCAGCACCAAGCCGCGCGGTCCGCCAACCGGCTGCATGCGCCAACGCGCCGGCAACCCCTGCTGATACAGCGCGTGCCCGGTCTCATGCAGGACGCCAAAGAAGCCCTTGAGCGGATCATTCGCGTCATAGCGGGTGGTGATGCGCACATCATCGGTCGCGCCGCCGCAGAAGGGATGGAGGGAGACGTCAAGCCGGCCGCGATCAAAGTCGAACCCGACCGCTTTCATCATCGCTTCGCACAGCGCTTTTTGCGCCGTATCGTCAAAGGGGCCGCCCAAATCCGGCGCCGGCGCTGCTTGCCCCTGCCGGGTCAGCACGTCGTCCAAAAAATCAGGCAAGAAGGCCGAGAGCGCGCTGAAATGCGCTTCGATACGCTCGCCCCGCGCGCCCGGCTCAAATTGATCCAACAGCGCATCATACAGCGACACGCCAAGCTGCTCCGCTTTCGCCGCCGCTTGTTCGCGGGTCAGGCGCAAAACTTCTTCAAGATGCGGCTTCAACGCCGCGAAATTGCTCTCGGCCCGCGCCGTGCGCCAGGCCATTTCCGCCGCCGTTGTCGCCTTGCTAAGCGCCTCAACCAACGCGGTCGGCAGCGCCACGGCGTCCCGCCACGCCCGCCGCATTTCGCGCAGATTAGCCTGCCGCCAGAGCGCGTCCTCATCGTCATCCGCAGGCGCAGATACGCTCTCCGCCGCAGCGAACCAATCCGACATACGCGGATCAAGCATCAGCTCATGCTGGGCGCCGACCAGCGCCGCCATCGTATCGCCGCGCGCATCCGCCGCGCCGTTGGGCATCATCGTCTGCTTATCCCAGCCGAGAATGCCGCAAGCTTCGCCGAACGCCCATTGGCGCGAAAATTGAGCCTCCAGCGCAGACATCGCGGCGGCGGCTTGATCGAGATGGGTATTTGTCATGCCGCTGAAGATAGGCTGCGACGGCCGAATTAGGAAGCGGCCTGAACGCTTTCACGCCGCCAGATCCGCGCGTTCAGTAAAAACCCCCGATCAGCGGCGACGAGATTTCCCGTTTCCGCGGTTTGCGCCACGGCCCCGCATACGGTCCCGCATAAGGCGCCTCCGCCGCCACAAATCGCGCAGAGCCGTCCGGCGCGACATAGGGGGCGGCCGATACAACATGCACAACCTTGTAGCCGTGCTTCTTCAAGCTGCGCAAAATCGCCGGCAGCGCGCGCGCTGTGCGTTTGAGCGGATCGTGAAACAGGACGACGCCGCCGCGAAGCCGCCGGATATCTCGCACGGTGGTTTTGACGACCTTCTCCGTCGTCGCGCCCCGACGCCAGTCGCCACTATCCACATCAATGCCGAGCGACATGATGTTCCGCGCCGCCAGATAGTCGCGCATTCCGGCGGTTTCGGACAAGCCGGGAAAGCGGAAGATCGCCGCGGGCGCCTCGCCCGTCGCCTTGCCAAGCGCGCGAAAACCGCTCTCGATTTCACGCTGCGCCCGCGCCATGCCGATTGACGCGAACGGCATCGGATGCGCGTAAGTATGACCCGCGATTGTATGGCCATCCGCCAACACTTCGCGCAGCACGCCCGGATAGCGTCTCGCCAGCTTGCCCACCGCGAAGAACGTCGCTTTCACGCAGAACTCGCGCAGGGTCGCCAAAATTCGGCGGGTCGTGCGCGGGGTCGGGCCGTCGTCAAATGTCAGCACCACCTCCTTGGGGCGAAGGAAGTTCTTCGTCGAGAGATAGTGCGCGCGATTGCCGAAATGTTTGCCCAGTCGCGGATCAAGGGTGATCACGCGGGAGACGCCCAGCGCCTCCGGATTGCTCTTGCATGGATCAGCGATCGCGCCCGGCGCCAGCTTCGGCGCGCGTCGCGCGGGCGCGCCGGACGTGAGATGCGCCGCGTCGTGGGGATCAACCACGCCCGCCGCAAGATCCTCCATCGCCTCTATCGCCGCCAGATCATGCGCCGCGGCGCCGTTCCAAAACAACACGCTCGCGCACAGCGCTGCGGCGCTGCGATGCACAAACTGATTTAGAATGAACTCCACGCGACGTTTCATAGCTGATCCCTCATTGCCGTTACCCGTTCTAGGCAAGCGGCGGACCAATTCTAGGTCGCGCGATTGGGCGGGAACATACCTTATCAAGGTTACTTTCTGCTTTTTGGCGACGATGTGCGCCCCCTTTCAGACGCCTAACATCGCCTAACCGGCCGCGGAGCAGCAGCAGTCGCCGACGGCGTAGCACGCTTCGCCAGCCGCGCTTCACGCATGGCGATATAGCCCGTCGATGCGGCGATCAGACCGCCCCCCGCCCAAGTCCAGAGGCTGGGCGCTTCGCTAAACGCAAGATAGGCGATCAGCGCAGTCATCGGCAGCTTTGCGAACTCAATCGGCTGCAACTGCGACACCTCCGCCAGCTGGGACGCCCGCGCCCAGAGCAGATGCGCGGCGGAGCCTGTCAGCGCCAGCCCGATGCAGCAGATCAGCGTCAGCCAGCTCGGCGTTGTCCAAAACACAATGGCGGGAACGGCCATCACCGGCGTCTGTATCGCAGCCATCCAGAAGGCCATCGCCTCCGGCGAATCGGTTGTCGACAGCTTCTTGATCAACACGGCGATCGCGCCAATTTGCGCCGCCGCAAATAGTCCCAACAACGCCCCTTCGCTCAGCACCGCTGCGCCAGGGCGCAGAATGATCACCACCCCGACAAAGCCAATGATGAGCGCCGCGATCCGCCGCGCGCGAATCCGCTCCCCCAACCACAGGACCGCGGCGATTGTCGCAAATAGCGGCGAGGCGAACCCGATCGCCGTCGCCTCCGCAATCGGAATGAGCGCGAAGGAGCTGAACGCGCAAAACATCGCCGAGGCGCCGACCAAGCCGCGCAACAGCTGAAGCCGCGGCTGACCGCTTTTCAGCCGGCGCAATCCGCGCCGCCACGCCAATGGGGCGAGCAACAGGAGTGCGAACAGCAAGCGCAGAAACACGATCTGGGCGACATGCGCCCCCTCAAGCCGCGCGAGCTTGATCATCGGCCCCATCAACGTGAACGCCGCGACAGCGCCGAGCATGAGAAGTGCAGCGCACAGAGACTGCGTAGGGGCTACGCCCCGATTTTGCGTCATTCGGACGGTTCGCTTTGCGGCCTGAGGGAAAGTAAGATCTCAGATAACGCCCGCGCCGACCTAAGGAAACTGGCCTTTGGGGCGCCGCTTGGCTAACAAGATCGATGAGTTTCGCGTGGGGGAGCCGGCGGTATGGATTGGATTGAAGTTCTCGGGATCGCCCTGGGGGCGGCGGCGATCGCGGCGGCGGCGATTGCAATTGTCCGCGCCCGACGCGGACGCGCCTTCGAGCCGACGGCGCCCGCCGCCGAGCCCACCACGCCGGCGCCGCGCGAGCCCATCTCTCGTCCGGCAGTTGAAGGCGAGATCGATGTTGAAACGCCCGGCGGGCTCGCGCGCATTCATTTTCTGACCCTGGGCGCGCGCGATGCGAAGCTGCCGCCAATCGTGCTAATCCATGGGCTTGGCGGCTCGATCCGCCATTTCGCCGACACGATTGCGCCACAGCTGGGCGCGGACCACCATGTGGTGGCGTTCGATCGTCCCGGCTATGGTCATTCGACCCGCCCCAGCCGGGGCGCGGCGAGCCTGTCCGAGCAAGCCGCCGTGCTGCGTCAAGCGCTTGCGCGGCTGGAAATTGAGCGCCCAGTACTGGTCGGCCACTCCTTCGGCGGCGGCGTCGCCCTCGCTTTTGCGCTGGCTTACCCCGAAACGGTCTCCGGCGTCGTGCTGTTGGCGCCCGCCATCTACCCATTTCGGATGAAACCGCCCTTGCCTGACCAGACGGTCGACAGCCCCGCGGCGCGACGGATGATCGCCTGGACCGTCGGACCAATGATGGCGCGCAAGAACGCGGATATGTTCTTAGAGGCCGCCTTTGGGCCCCAAAGCCCGCCGTCGGACTATGAGACGGTCGGAGGCGGCGCATTCGCCGCGCGCCCAAGTCAAATCGAAGCGACGATGGAGGATGGCGCAATTCTGCGCCCCGATCTCGCAGCGCAGAGCGTGCGCTATGGCGAGCTTGCGCCGCCAATATCGATCCTATTCGGCCTGGCGGACAGAATCGTAACGTTCGAAGAGCACGGCCCGCCCCTAAAAGCCGTCGCGCCGCATGTGGAGCTTCATACGCTGGAAGGCGTCGGCCACATGTTGCCCTTCGCGGCGCCTGACGCATGCGTGGCGCGCATTCGCGCTGTCGCCGGCTCCGCCGCTGCGCTTAAGCGATGGCGCGGCTAATTCGCCTGGCTCCTGACGCTCAGGCGCTCATGTAAGTAAGGACACGCCCATGATCGACTTCGCCGCCCTACAGCCATGGTTCAACGTCGGGGGTCATGCGCTGAGCTTTGTCGGCACTGTGCTGCTGGCGTTCGAATGGCGCATCGCCTTGCGCGCTGAGCAACGGGAAGCCGAGCTCGCCGCTCAAGAAGCGCGTCGCGAGCTGCCGCCCAGCATGCCGCGCCCAACCGGGCAACATCATGACACGTTCGCGTGGATGGACCGCCAGCGCAAAGCCAGTGATCGCGCGCTGCGGGCGCGCACCGCGTTCTCCACACGCAGCTCCTGGTTCACCCTCGCCTTCGTCGCAATCGCGCTGGGTTTTCTGCTGCAAATCGTCGGCGCAATCCCGACTTAAGCCGATCGCCTAGGGTCGAAACCCCTTCATCAGGCGTCGTCAGCGCTTCGGGCCCGGTTTAGGGGCGCGCCGGACGTCGATATCTAGGCGTGACGGTGAGCCACACCGCCTACGCCTCGATATTCTAGCCGACAAGCCCCTAAACCGGGCTGACGGCGTCTGATGAAGAGGTTTCGACCCTAAGCTGGATCAGCGCAAACGCCGCATCTCAAACGGCGCAGGCGCTTGGGCGAGCTTGGTCGCCCCAGCCGCGCCTAGATGGTCAGCAACATAGCCGCCCGGCTTGCTCTTATCGGCTGGCCGGTAGCGATGGCAAAGCTTCGCCCCCTTCGCGGTCTCAATTGCGCGATCCGCCAATTCGCCATAGCGCTTGGCGGCGGCTGCGTCATCACTGAACGTATGAGCGGTCATCCCGCCGATCCGGTGACAGATGGCGCCATTCTCAACTGCGAAAGCGCCATTGATCTCAAGCAGCACGCCGCTTGCGAGCCAGGCGCGCAGAGTGAAGGATCCATGCGCCACATCATAGCGGACTTCCTCCGCACAGGCGCTGCTGGGCGCGCTCGCCAGCACCACCGGCAAGTTAAGCCCAAGCGCCGAGCTTTGCCGTCCGCTGGCCGGCGCCACGCATTTCACTGGCTTTGCTTCCAGCAACACCGTCAATTCGCGGTGGTCAAGATGATCGGCGCGCATGGTCTGGATACGAACAGCCGGCGGCGGCGCAAGCGGCGAAGCCAGCCCGCGCGTACTGAAATCACCCTCAGCTTCGGCCAGCGCAATCGCCTTGGGGCCGATGACGACATCCGGCGCAATCGTCCGGCGATCCGCCGCGAGGACGAAGGCCGCCGCGATGCAAAGCCCCGCGAAGATTCCGAGCGCTGCGCGTTCAATCGCGCGCCCCCGTCCCGCGGACAGCGCAGCGCGGACCCCACGACGACGATCATCAAGATCGATGCGAAGATCACGCGCAAACTCGGAAAGATCAGAAAATTTGCCGCGCGTCGCGACTTCGGCAAGCGCCTTGCGTAGCGCTTCAGGACTCGGCCGGCGATCCCCGTCGACCGGTGAGGCTGGATCAGTCATCAACGTTTCCTCTGCCCGCCCGGAGGGCGCTCTCAATTCGCTGGTCCGCCGCGCTGCGCCATTCGCTGAAGAGATTCCGTCCCCTTCAAGGGGCCGCTCTCCTCAGTCGCCTCGAACAACGTTGCGCGCATCTGCGTCGCAACACACTCTGGCGTTGTATTTATTAACCACGGGTTATCGCCATAGATAACGCGCATTTATCATTAATGCGCGTCGGCTCTGGCCGCCAGAGCCTGCTTTATCGGGCGGAGGCGCCAGTGAGCGCGCGCCAGGTCGGCGCCGACGTCCTATAAAGCGCCCCACCGTCCAAAACTGTGACAGCAAGCGAGTCTCCAAACGGAACAGCGCCGCTTACCAAGCCAAGTTTGCCGGTGGGGTCCTGCAGGGTCGTCCGCACCGAACCGTCCGCGCCCACCGCAAAAACGACGCCGTGCTTCGCCGGGCCGGGCCGAACAAAATCAGGCAACTTGAAAACAACGCTGCGCAGCCCAGGCGCGTCAGCCAACACATCAGCGATCGAGCGACGCAAACTGCCGACGCCAACCCAGAACACATCGCCGCTGGGGTCGCGCGCGACATTATCAGGAAACCCCGGCAAATTCTCGATCAGCGGCGTTTTGCGGCCACGCGCATCGCCGCCCAGCGCCACCTTCCACAGCCGATATGCGCCCGTCTCCACGACGACGGCGTAGCTTTCATCCGCCGCGAGTGCGACGCCGTTCGCGAAGGAAAAACCGGCGGCGACAATCTCCACAACGCCCGCCGTCGCCTCGCTCGCCTCAACGGCCGGACGCCATACAAGCAACCGCCCCGAACGCCGATGCTCGGCGATATCCAGAATGGAGGCTTCCAATGTCGACCCCAAGGCGGCGGGATCAAAGCGCTGCGTGGATTGCGTAAAATAGACGGCCCCGTCCGACGCCAGGGCGACTGCGTTCGCGTACCGCAACGGCGCGCCGTCAATCTGATCGACCAGCACCTCCAGCTTTCCAGCCGACCAGCGCAGCAAACCGCGATAAGCATCTGCAACATACACGTCGCCGTTTGGCGCAATCGCCAGTCCGAGCGGCCGCCCGCCGGTGGAAAACAGCAGCTCGACCCCGCCGGCTTCGCGTAATTTCACCACCGCACCCTCAACCGTCGCCACATAGAGCGCGCCATCCGGCGCAACCGCAGCGCTTTCCGGCCCCGAATAGTCGCCGAGATCCAATTTCTGCGCGGCGTGCAGCGCTTTGTTCGGCGCAAACGGCCCTGTGAGCCCCCGGTCGACAGGCGGCGTCCACGCGACCGGATCGATCGGCCCTGGCGCGAAAACCAGAGCGGCCAGGAGCAGCCCCGCCCCAAACCCGCTCCACAACAATGCCCGTCTCATCCGCGTCTCGCCTCCCCAATCCTGGCGTAGAATTGACGACGCGTCCGCTTCCCACAGCTGGGCCGCCACGTCCAGAGCTGAGAGGCCCGAACAACAGTGCGGTGACGAATTCGGCTTTGAGATCTTGCGCCAAAGGCGGCGGAGCGCGATAGGCCACACAGGCGCAACAGGGAGTGCGGCAATGAAGGGCGCGACCTATTTCTCCGAAACCCACCAGGACGCCCGCGCTCGCTTCACGGAGGCGGCTGCGCGCTCAAGCGTGCTGGCGACGCAATGGCGAGAGCCTTTCGACGCCCAAGATCCGCAAGGCGACGTGTTAACCGGGCGAAATGGCGAAGCGTTGGCGACGGAATGCGCCTGGTTTGGCGCGCTGGATGCGCCAAACGTTGTCATTGTCGGCAGCGGTACGCATGGCGCTGAAGGGTTGGCGGGCTCAGGCGCGCAACTCGCAGCGATTGATCAGCTGATCCCGCAAATCGCGTCCGATCAGCTGGCGATATTCATGTTGCACGGGTTGAACCCCTGGGGCTGCAGTTTCGAGCGGCGCTGCGATCATGACGGCGTCGACATCATGCGAAACTTCATCGACTTCGACGCGCCGCCGCCACCGCCCTCCGACCGGTTCAAGCGCTACGCCTGGGCGCTCGCGCCGGACGCCGCGCGCGGGCCGCGACGCTGGTATGCAGATCTCGCCGTGCTCTGGTGCGTGCTGCGGTATGGCGTTTCGCGCCTGCAAGCGGAAATACCCGCCGGCCAATACGCCTTCCCGTCCGCACCGTTTTTCGGCGGCCATCGCCCCAGCTGGACCCGCCGAATGCTCGAGCGGGCGCTGCTGGCGCATGTGGGCCGCGCCCGACGCGGCGTGGCGATGATTGATATCCACACCGGCCTGGGCGCCCGAGGCCGCGGCGTTCTGCTGGGCGAGCATGAAAGGCTGGATGAGCCCGCCTGCCAACGCGGCTTGGCTTGGTGGGGCGATCGCTACGAGCCTGAAGCGCCGGACACGCGCCCCGCTCGCCGCTTCGAACGTTCGGCCGCGCGGCGAACGGCCTATCGTCTGAATGGCAGCATGCCGCGCGCGATTCGGGAGCAGATTTTTCAGGACGCAACTGTCGTCACGGCGGTACTGGAGTTCGGCACAATTCCGCAGCTGCAAGCAATGAACGCTGTGCGGGATGATCACGCTGTGTGGAACGCCGCCCGCGCCGCCGGCCGCGTCCCCCCCTCTCCTGATGATCCCGCCGTCGTCGCAGCCCGAGCGGCGATGCGCGAAGCCTTCTATCCGAGCGATCCCGCCTGGCGCGCCGAAGTCGCCGCACAAAGCCTCAGCGCGATCCGCGACGCCGCCCGAGGGCTTCTAGCAGCCGACATCTCAATGGATTAGCCTGCTTGGGCCAAACTCAAGCCACGGGAACACGCGCATGTCCGATGAAAAATACCTCGTCACCGCCGAAGAGATCGCCGCGATGGAGGGGCTGCGCAAGACGCATTTCCTTAATCCTAACGCCGTCCGGATCAACAAATCCCTCGGCGATCTCACGGGGCTGACCGGGGTGGGGTTCCACATCATTGAAGTCGAACCAGGGCGGGACACGACAGAGCACCATGTCCATTATTTTGAGGATGAGTGCGTCTATATTCTCAGCGGCGCCGCGACCGCGCGCATCGGCGACGCAACACACCAGGTGAAAGCCGGCGACTTCATCGGCTATCGAAAAGGGGGCGCGGCCCACAGCCTGCGCAACACAGGCTCGGAAACCTTGCGCTGCATTGTGGTGGGCGAGCGGCGGGCCCAGGAGGTTGGCGATTATCCGCTGCAACAGAAGCGGATCTACATGCAGCAAGGCCTGCCGCCGCACACAGTCGACCTCGCCGATGTCACGGTCGTCTCCGCCGGCGCAAAGAAGTAGCCCCCACGGCCAACACCCGATATGAACGCCTAAACCGATTAAATGAGAGACGTCTATGTTTCGCTGGGGCGTTCTATCCACCGCGCCAATCGCGCGTAATTTCCTCCTGCCCGCCATCGCGGCGTCCGACAATGGCGTCGCGACCGCAATCGCCAGCATGTCCGCCGAGCGTCTGGCGAGCGCAGCGACGCAATTTGGCGTCCCGCACGCCTTTGACAGCTACGACGCGATGCTGGCGTCGGATGTTGTAGACGGCGTCTACATTCCTGTGCCCACGGCGCATCATGTCGAATGGTCGTTGAAAGCGGTCAAGGCCGGCAAACATGTGCTGTGTGAGAAGCCGATTGCGCTGCGCGCTCAGGATATTGACCAGCTGATCACGGCGCGAGACGCCTCTGGCCTGGTCCTGTCCGAAGCGTTTATGGTCACCTACCATCCGCAATGGGCTAAGGTGCGCGATCTTATCGCGGCGGGCACGATCGGTCAGCTGCGCCATGTCCAAGGCGCTTTCACCTATCGCAATCTGGATCCGGGCAGCACCCGCAACCAGAAGGAGCTCGGCGGCGGCGGACTGCGCGATATCGGAGTGTACCCAACCGTCACCACCCGCTTCGCAACGGGATCTGAGCCACTCCGCCTTCGCGCCAGGGTTGAGCGCGACGCCGAATTCGGCACGGACCGGTACGCCAGCGTCCATGCTGAGTTTGCGGATTTCGATCTCAACTTCTATTGCTCGACACAAATGGCCAAGCGTCAGCGCATGACATTCCATGGCGACAACGGGTTCATTGAGTTGGAAACCCCATTCAACACCAATGTCTACGGCTCGGCGCTGGTTCATCTGCATGACACGAACCATGAGCGAAGCGAAACGTTCAGCTTCACCTCGATTGATCAGTACCGCCTCCAGGTCGAAGCCTTTGTTCGCGCCACTCAGGGCGACGCCAACGGCTTGTTCACCCTCGAAAGCTCCAAGGCGAACCAGCGCGTGATTGACGCGGCGTTCGAAGCCGGCGAGTCGGGCGATTGGGTGGCGATCTAACCGAAGGCGGCGTTGAAGCGCCGCCTTCGCAACGCAACTGGGCGCGGATCACGCGCCCAGAGCGACGGTCTCTCGTCTCACCCCACTACCCGTCCCGTCGACGAAAAGCAGCGCCGGCCCAAATAAACATCTGCACGACAAAGGAAAGAATGCCGCAGATGGAGCCGGCGAGCCCGATCAGCTCAAACTGTTGCGCGCGCGAAAGTTCCGCTTCACCCGCTTGAATAGCCTTGGTGAGGGTTTCAGATTCGGCAACCGTAAAGGAACGCGCCCGCCCGCCCGCAGGATCGCATTTAATTTCGGCGCCTTCTTTTTTACACGCTACCGCGGCGCCGGCTTTTTTCTCAACTTCAGCCAGCACTGTTGCTTCGACCGCCTGCTTGTCGCCTGCATATTTCTTATTCACATAGAAATAGACGCCAAAGCAGATGATCGCGATGATCAAAAATAGGTAGTAACGCCACTTCATTTTCATTCTCCCCTAGGGTCGAAACCCATTCAGCAGCAGCGCTTCAATCGAAGCCGCGGGTCATGGCGGCGTCGATAAACTCATCGATCGCATCCGCCGCCGCAACCGCCTCCGCCTCTACAGAAAGGGCCAGCGCACCGTCGTCGCCTTTTTTGATCTGCGCCTCAAGAACGCCAATCTCCACCGGCGCGTCCGCCAAAGCGGTGGCGATCTTCTTGTTCGCCTTCTCAACCTCGCGGTCCAGCAAGGTCTGCAGCACCGCCACCATCAAGCCGCGCGCCTCTTTCTCACTCACGCCGCCGATCGAAAGACCGCCCAGCAGCTCGACCCGCGGCTCGAACCCCTTTTCCAGCAGCTTTGCGACCAGAATAGGTCGCTTGTCGCGGATGCTCAGCCGAACATCGATCATCGCCCGAGCTTTCGCCTTGAACAGATCGCTATGGCCGATCGCGCACTGCTTGCGCGAATAAGTCACGTCAAACGACACCCGCGCGGCGTCCCCCGACGGCGCAGGTTCAACCGTCGCGTTCGCGGTTGAAAACTGATCGCCGCATTTTTCACGCTTCCATAGCCGCGTCAGCCCCTTCGCCGCAGCTGCGCCGACCTCCTCAAGATCGATCTGCGCCTTCGCGCGCAGCTCCACCTTCTCATCCCGCGTGCGCAGGGCCAGCTTCGCGTTGAGCCAAACCACCGCATCCTGCTCCAACACGCTGACAGGCGCCGCGACCGGGGCGAGCGTCATATACGCGCCGGCGGGCCACGCGCCCCGCGCTTCCTCGCTAAGCGCCGCCGGAGCCGCCACTGCGCCGCCCAGGATTAAGGCCGCCGCCGCGATCCCGCCGCTTCTCCGGGCCAAACTCGTCAGACTCATGACGCCTTCTCCATGAAACAGTTGCTCAACTCGGCTTCGCCAACGGATAAGCACATCAGATGGATCCGGCGTTCACATCCGACGCGCAAGCCCTTAAAAACGCGCGCACCGCGTCCCGAGCGGCACTGTCGCGCCGGGCCGCCCCACCTGCGCGCCAATTTGGAGATCGCCGCATGCCACTACCCTCGACCGCCTTGCCGCTCGATATCGGCGCCATCCATTTTGTCGGAATCGGCGGCATCGGAATGAGCGGCATTGCTGAGGTCATGCTCAATCTTGGCCACTCAGTGCAAGGCTCAGATCTGAAAGAGGGCCCGATTCTCGAGCGGCTGCGCAGCCTGGGCGCACGAATTTTCATCGGCCAGCAAGCGGCCAACCTGGCCCGCGCCCGCGTTGTTGTGGTCTCGTCGGCCATTAAGGACGATAATCCGGAGCTCGCCGCGGCCCGCGCGCTGAACCTTCCAATCGTGCGGCGCGCCGAGATGCTGGCCGAGCTGATGCGGCTGAAATGGAACGTCGCCGTAGCGGGCACCCACGGCAAAACCACAACCACCTCGATGATCGCCGCCCTGCTGGACGCCGGCGGGGTTGACCCGACCGTCATAAATGGCGGCGTGATCCACAGCTACGGCTCCAACGCGCGTCTCGGCGAAGGAGACTGGATGGTCGTTGAAGCGGACGAATCAGACGGCACCTTCGTTAAATTGCCTGCGACGATCGCCGTGGTGACCAACATCGACCCCGAGCATATGGAGCATTACGGCTCCTTCGACAGCCTGCGCGCGGCGTTCAAAACATTCGTCGAAAACACGCCGTTCTACGGCGCCGGCGTCTGCTGCATTGACCATCCGGAAGTTCAGACGCTGATCGGCCGGATCCGCGATCGCCGTATCGTCACCTACGGCTTCTCTCCACAAGCGGATGTGCGCGGCCGCCGGCTTAGCTTCGAGAACGGCTCCTGCACCTTCGATGTTGAGATCCGCTCCCGCTTTGAGGAGCCGGAGCTGAAAATCGAAGGGCTGACCCTGCCGATGCCGGGCGAGCACAATGTGCTCAACAGCCTCGCCGCCATCGCGGTGGCGCGCCAGCTGAATATTGGCCCCAGCTCAATCGTAAAGGCGTTGGCCGAGTTCAAAGGCGTCAAGCGGCGCTTCACAAAGGTCGGCAGCTGGAACGGCGCCAACATTATCGACGATTACGGGCACCATCCGGTTGAAATCTCCGCGGTGCTGAAGGCCGCGCGTGAAAGCGTGCGCAAGGGCGGCGGCCGGGTCATCGCCGTGCATCAGCCGCACCGATATTCGCGCCTTCAGGATCTATTCGACGATTTCTGCAGCTGCTTCAACAATGCGGATTTCGTGGCCATCTCGCCGGTATTCGCAGCGGGCGAGCAGCCGATCCCCGGATTTGACCGCGACACGCTGGTCGAGGGGCTCCGCGCACATGGGCACCGCAATGTCACCGCGCTCGCCGGCCAAGAAGATCTGCCCGCTTTTGTGCGCGCCAATGCGAAGGAAGGCGATCTTGTCATGTGCCTCGGCGCCGGCGACATCACGCGCTGGGCGAACGGGCTTGAGGCTGCGCTTAAGGCCGGCGATCCGTCCTAACCGCGTGGAGGCGCAATAGATGAGCCAGAACAATGGAAAGCCGGCCTTAAAGCGGCGAATTGGATTTTGGCTTCTGACGCTCTATGGCGTCGGCGTTATGGTCGGCGCCGGCATCTATGTGCTGGTGGGCGAAGTTGCGCAGGAGGCCGGTAGGGCCACCCCTTGGGCCTTTCTGCTCGCCGGCCTCGCCGCAGCTTTCACCGCTCTCAGTTTTTCGGAGCTCGCCGTGCGCGCTCCGGAAAGCGCCGGCGAAGCGGCCTATGCGAAAGCGGCGTTTGGCTCGACCAGCTTCGCCTTGATCATCGGAGGGACTGTGGCGCTGCTCGGGCTGCTAACCGGCGCCGCGGTGTTACGCGGCGGCGCCGGCTATCTCAGCGCGCTCATCGACTTGCCCAAACCTGCGCTCATCATCGGGCTTGGGCTGCTCCTCTGCGGCGCCGCGATTGTCGGGGTGCTCGAATCGCTCGCGCTGGCGGCGCTCTTCACCATCGCCGAACTTGCCGGTTTGCTGCTGATTATCAGCGCCGGTCTTCTCTCCGACCCTGCGCCGGTCAGCGTCAGCGAAAGTTGGTCTATGTCCGGCCTTTCCGCCGCGATATTCCTCGCCTTCTTCGCGTTCATCGGCTTCGAAGATATGGTGAATATGGCCGAGGAAACCAAAGACCCAGGCCGGACGATGCCGCGTGCGATCATCACCGCTTTGATCCTGGTCTGCGCGCTTTATGCGTTGGTTTCCTATGCCGCCGTGCGCACGGTCGGCGCCGCAGCGCTTGCGGCGAGCGACGCGCCGTTGGCCTTGGTGTGGGAGCGCGCGAGCGGCGCAAGCGCGGCGCATTTTTCCATCATCGCCGTCCTCGCCGCCGCCAATGGCGTGCTGGCGCAGATGGTTATGGCGGCGCGAATTGGGTTCGGCCTCGGGCGTCAGACCCGACTGTTGCGCTTCCTGCATGAGACCCATCCTCGTTTCGGCACCCCGGTCCGGGCGACATTGCTCGCCGCGGCGCTCGCCATCGCCCTCGCCTTAGCCGCGCCCGTGGATGCGCTCGCCAAAACCGCAACTTTCGCGATCCTTGCGGTGTTTGCGGTGATGAACTTGGCGCTGATCGTGCTCAAACGTCGACACCCCGCCCCTGTCGACGGATTTAGTGTCGCCGGCTGGGCGCCGATCGCCGGCCTCGCAATATGTATCGGGCTCACAATTCTCGGCGTTTGGACCGAGCTTGCGTAGGAAAGGCTGAGGGGATGAACGCTGAGGCGCTGCTCGAGAAATTGCCGGAGGTCCGAGGCCGCTTAACACCGATGGCGCCGATGGCGAACGTCACTTGGCTCAGAGTCGGCGGCCCGGCCGAAATTTTGTTCATGCCGGCGGACGCGGATGATCTCGCAGCGTTTCTTGCCGCAACGCCTGAGGATGTGCCCGTCACTCCGATCGGCGTCGGTTCAAATGTGATCATTCGCGATGGCGGCGTGGAGGGCGTTGTGATCCGGCTCGGCCGCGGCTTCAACGAGATCACAACAGAGGGGTTGGACATCCGCGCCGGGGCCGCGGCCCTGGACTCCAAAGTCGCCCAAACGGCGGCTCAGGCGGGTATCGCCGGCCTTGAATTTCTCCGCGGCGTTCCCGGCGCGATGGGCGGCGCCGTGCGCATGAACGCCGGCGCATATGGGCGCTATATTGCCGATATCTTTGTCGAAGCTGACGCGATAACCCGAGATGGGCGACGCGTTACACTCACGCCGCCCGAGATGGGCTTCGCCTATCGCGACAGCGCGCCGCGCGATCTGATCTATACGGAAGTTCGCCTTCGTGGCGGCGGCGCAGACGCGCCAGAGGCGATCGCCGCCAGGATGGAAGAGCTGATGGACAAGCGCGCGGCGGCCCAGCCCGTCAAAGACCGCACCGCCGGCAGCACCTTCCGCAACCCGGCCGGCTATTCCTCCACCGGCGCGGCGGACGATCCGATGGAGCTCAAAGCATGGGCGTTGATCGATAAGGCCGGCTGTCGGGGGCTGACGCGCGGCGGCGCGATCATGTCTGAAAAACACTCCAATTTCCTCACCAACGCCGGCGGCGCAACCGCAGCGGATCTAGAGGGGCTTGGCGAGGAAGTGCGCCGACGCGTGCAGGCGCACTCGGGCGTCATGCTTGAGTGGGAAATCCAGCGGATCGGCAAGCCCTCCTCTGACACGCCCGTGGACGAGGCCGCCGAGTCATAAATCCGGCGGCGTCCGCGGTCGCCCGGCGCGTTGATAAAAAGGACAATGGTCATGGATTGGACCAAATACGCCCCGCTGCCGCTGTCTGAGCGGAAATTTCGCCGCGTCGCGGTGCTCAAAGGGGGGCTGTCCGCCGAGCGCGAGGTCAGCCTCGTTTCCGGCGCTCAATGCGCAGCCGCCCTCCGCGCGGTTGGGTATGACGTCGTGGAAATCGATGCGGGGCGCGATCTGCCGGCGCAGTTGAGCCAAGCGGCGGCGGACGCGGTGTTCAACGCGCTACATGGCAATTTTGGCGAGGATGGCGTCGTCCAGGGGCTGCTGGAATGGATGGGACTGCCCTACACGCATTCCGGCGTCCAGTCCTCGGCGATCGCGATGGATAAGCACCGCTCGAAAGCGCTGTTCAGCGCCGCCGGCCTGCCCGTCGCCGAGCATATCGTCGCCTCCGCCGCGGACGTATCGGCGTCGCATCTGCTGGAGCCGCCCTATGTCGCGAAACCGGTGGCGGAGGGCTCTTCCGTTGACGTGTATATCATCGCCGAGGGCGCAAACAGCCCGCCGCAGCTGGCCGAAGGGGATCATCGCAGCTGGATGGTTGAGCGATATCTCAAAGGCCGCGAACTCACCGTTTCCGTGCTGGACGATGCGCCCGTAGCGGTCACTGAGATCATTTCCCCCGGCTGGTATGATTATGCGGCGAAATACGCGGCTGGCGGCTCCCGCCATATCTTGCCCGCCGACATTCCGGCCGAGGCGACGGAAGCCGCATTGCAGGCCGCCGCCTTAGCGCACAAGGCGCTGGGATGCCGCGGCCTCAGCCGGTCCGACTTTCGATATGATGAATCGGCGTCGGACGCTGCTTACGGAAAGCTAACTATTCTGGAGTTAAACAGCCAGCCTGGAATGACCCCGACATCGCTGTCCCCCGAACAGGCGCAGCATGTTGGCGTCTCCTTTGAAGCGCTCGTCGCTTGGTTGGTGGAAGACGCGTCCGTGGGACGCTGATCTTCACCATCAACGCCGAAGCGCGCTAGGGCGGGAGCGGAGCGGTGACGTTCCAACATGATGAAGAGCATGACGCGCGCGCAACGCCCGATTCGTTCGAGACGGCAGGGCGCGCGCCCTTCTGGCGGCGCCGCTTTCGGCTGCGCTTCTCAACGCCGCGCCCCGCCTTCGCCGGCCGCCTGTCACGCGCAGTCGCCGCCGCGGCGACGCGGCTGCGGCGGCCCTCCCCGTCGACACTGGCGCTTGTAACCGGCGCAGCGCTCGGCGTCGCCCTGCTGCTCGCGCCCAACCTCCGCTCGATCCTGCTTGACGGCTACACCCGTGTGGTCGGCACCCTCAGTTCGCGGCCGGACTTTATTATCCGCAAGATCGCGATCGATGACGCGCCTCATGTATCCGATGCGGAGATCATCGCTGCGCTTGGCATCTCCGACGCATCGACATCGTCTCTAAGCTTCGACGCCCATGCGGCGCGGGAGCGCATTGAAGCGATTGGCTGGGTGCGCGCCGCCGAAGTACGCGCAAAGCCGCCGCAACTTGTTGAAATCAAAGTGACGGAGCGTTCGCCGGACGCCTTGTGGCGACGGGATGGGAAACTTGCGCTGATCGACGCCTCAGGCGCAGTCATCGCCGATGATCTCGACATCGCGAAGGGCAAATTCGGCGGGATGAAGAAGGACCAGCTGCTGCGCCTGCCCTTGATCGTCGGGCCGGGCGCAAACACGGCCGCCGCTGAGATTATCGCCTTCAGCGCCCAGGCCCGCGCTGCGAAGGTGAAAGTGTTGAGCTGGACCCGGATTGGCGATCGCCGATGGGACCTGGAGCTGCTCGACGGCCCCCGCATCATGTTGCCCGAAGACGCGCCGAAAGCGGCTCTGGATCAGTTTCTGACCTGGGCGAAAGATACCGATCTGATGAAACATGGCTTTCAAGTCATCGACTTCCGCGACATCAGCGAACCGAAAGCGCGACGAGCCGGCTAGGGTGGGAACTCATAAATCCAGCTGGCGACGGCCCGCCGCGCCCGGCAGTTCCTTATCCTCGCCCGCTTCCCGACAAACTCTCTCGGCACCTTTGACGCAGTCAAATCGGGCAAGGGAGACGAGACATGCGCCCAGCTACATGGATTACCGCCAGCGCGATGGTGACGGCGCTTGCGCTCAGCAGCTCGGCCTTTGGGCAGGGGGGCGCTGTACATGACGCAAACCGCGCGAATGGCGAGACGCGGTCGCCCACCGCCGACCTCGGACCGCGCGCGCGTCTGGACATTGTCACTTCCTATCGCCAACGGCTCGCGCGGCAGATTCTGCTCGCCTCGCATAAGGATAAAGCCGAGCGGCGCCCGGCCCTACGCGTGATGACCGCAAAACCGCGTCGCACCACCGCTAAATCCTTGATCGGCGCCTATCGCTGCTCCGTTTACAGTACAATTTGGAACTATCTTGGCTCTCCGGGCGTCCATCTGTATCGCTCCGGCACATTTGCTTGCGTCATCGATCGCACAGGCGGACGGCTGCGATTCCGTAAGGTGAGCGGCGAGAAGCTGGCGGTGATGCTGGATGAGCCGACGCCCGGCCTATTCACCTTCCGCTCCAAATATGACAGCGGCCTCATTCGGCCGGTGCGCAGCTGGTTTGTCGAGAGCGCAGGGCGGCGGACGGTGCGGATCATGCCGTTCGAGAACGCAATGCCCGCAGAACTGGCGGACACTGGCGCACCTCTAACTGGCGCGAAAGTGACCTTTTTCGTTCTGACCAAGCGCTGACGCACCCCAAAGCCGCCTGCCGAACGCTGGCTCAGCCAGACTTATGAGTTCGCACCCTAGAGCGATTTGAAGTTGGATGGACCCATCTAACGGCTCGCAAATCGCGACCAAACAGAGACTTTGAGCTTGTTGATGGTTCCGTGAAACATCAACAAGCTCTAGTCGAAGGGGGCAACCTTCGCCGGCGCAGACTTCGCCTTTGTCTTCGACGTTTTAGCCGGAGTGGCGGCGTCAGCCTTCCGCAGCGTCTCGGCAATCCGATAAACCGACCGGCGATCTTCCGTGCGGAAGCCGATCGTCTTGCTCGTGACCCGAACCTCCACAGCGCAATCGCAATCTTGCATCGCATCGGCGGCGGCGCGGCCCGCCATCACCTTTTTAAACCCGCTCGACACATACCGCGCCGCACTACGCATATTGCAGTTCTTCACCAACTTACCGCCGCGGAAATAGTAGTTCAGGATCTTGGTTGGCGTTTTTTTCTTCTTGCTGGCCTTAGGCTTAGCGGCT
>JALEGB010000129.1 GCA_022760355.1 Neomegalonema sp. | reverse complement strand
TTTAGAGCGATCGCAACGCGCTACGAAAAACACGCCGCAAACTTCCTCGCTCTAACAAAGCTCGCAGCCATCCGAATTTGGCTGCGAAATTATGAGCCCGTGTCCTAGAGCTTTCGCCGATCAAGTTGGATCGGCTCAAGGCTCTAGCTCTTTGTTTTATCGCGTGCTGTTCCCGCCAACCGGTATCCACTTGGTCGGCACACGCTCTAGAGACGCCCCACCCGCCCCATTCTAGAAGTTGAAATGGTTCAACGGCCCATGGCCGGAGCCCACGGAAAGGGCGTCGGCGGTCTCGATCGCCCGCGTCACATAGGCTTTCGCATTGCGGCAGGCGAGGGCGACATCGTCCGTTCTCGCCAACTGCGTCGCAATCGCGGATGACAGCGTGCAGCCGGTGCCATGGGTGTTCTTTGTCGCGACCCGCGCGCCCTCCAACCACTCGCCGTCGGTTTCCTGAGCAAGATAGTCCGGACTATCGGCCCCCTCCAGATGGCCTCCTTTGACGAGCGCCGCCGCCGGCCCAAGCGCTCTGAGCGCATCGCCGATCGCAGGCATCTCATCGCGCCGCAGCACCGGCGCGACATTCAGCATCGCGACGGCTTCCGGCAAGTTCGGCGTCACGACCGTCGCAAGCGGCGCCAACTCCGTGACCAGGGCCCGAACGGCGTCCGGCGCCAACAAGGAGTGACCGCTTTTGGCCACCATCACCGGATCCAGCACGACCCAGCGCGGGCGGCGGCGGCGCAAGACGTCGGCAACGGCTTTGGCGATATCGGCGGTTGCGATCATGCCGATCTTAACCGCGTGAACCGCCACATCGTCCAACACCGTCTCGATCTGCTGGGCGACGAAACTCGGCGCAATCAGCTCAACGCCGGTCACCCCCTGCGTATTTTGCGCGGTGAGAGCCGTGATCGCCGCCATGCCATACCCGCCATTCGCCGCGATCGTTTTCAGATCCGCCTGGATCCCAGCGCCGCCGGAGGGATCTGAACCAGCAATCGACAGAATGTTCGGCGTCATGCGTTTCTCCATTGCCGTAGAATATCCCGGGCGGCGTCCTCCGGCGCATCAGAACCAAATATCGCTGACACCACCGCCATTCCCTGTGCGCCCGCGCTCTTGATCAGGGGCGCATCCTCGCCCTTCAGCCCGCCAATGGCCACGACTGGCGCCATCGCCCGATCGCAGATCATACGTAGGCCGCCGAGCCCCATCGGCGGCGCGTGATCAGGCTTCGTCGCCGTTGCGTGGATCGGCCCTGCGCCAAGGTAATCGATTGCGTCCCAAGGCGTCTGCTCCAACTGCGCCGGGTTTTCGATTGACAGCCCGACAATCGCATCCGGCCCGAGCACGGCGCGGGCCGCGCGCGCAGCGAGATCGGATTGGCCGACATGCACCCCCGCACAGCCGAGGGCTTTGGCTGCGTCGACCCGATCATTGATAATCAGGGGAACACCCAGAGGGCGCAGGCGCGCCATCACGGCCCGCGCCTGTTCCGCGAAGTCCGCGTCCGACGCGCCCTTGTCGCGCAGCTGCACAAGAGAAGCCCCCCCACGCGCCGCAGCCTCGGCGGCCTCGACAACGCCAATCCGCGCCGAGGGGTCGGATACTGCGTAAAGCGTCAGATCCAGACGCGCCATTATCGCAGATCAATCTTTGCATTCGCGTCCAGCGTCGCCCCGTCGACCGCCATCAGCGCATCCAGAAACGCGACTGCGAAGCTGCCAGGGCCGCGGCTTGACCGGCCAGCCAGTTCGCCCGCGACACCATAATAGGCGAGGGCGGCGACCGACGCCTCGAACGGATCTTTGGCCACGGCCGCAAATGCGCCGACGATACCGGTCAGCGCGCATCCCAGCGCCGTGACTCGCGGCATCATCTCATGTCCATTGCGCACAGCCGCGGTGCGAGCGCCATCCGTCACAAAATCGATCTGGCCGGTCGCGATCACGACGCAGCCGTGACTTTGCGCTAGCGCCTGCGCCGCATCCTGCGCCGCTGCAACGCTGTCCGCGGCGTCCACGCCCTTGCCGGCGCCGGCCTCGCCGGCAAGCACGAGAATTTCGGAGGCGTTGCCGCGAATAATCGCCGGCCGCTTTTCCAATAGAAGCTGCGATTCTTTGCGGCGATAAGCGGTTGCGCCCGCCGCGACCGGGTCAAAGACCCAAGGCTTGCCCGCGCCGCGCGCCGCATCCGCGGCTTGCAGCATCGCGGTCACCCATTCGGGCGAGAGCGTGCCGATATTGATTGTCAGCGCTGAAGCAATCCCAGCGAATTCCGACGCCTCTTCGCGCGCATGCACCATTGCAGGCGACGCGCCGGCCGCCAGCAGCACATTCGCCATCACATTCATCGCCACATAGTTGGTGATATTGTGCACGAGCGGCGCGGCCTGGCGCATCGGGGTCAGGAATAGGCTCGGTTGCATATGCGTCTCCTCATCAAGTTGTGGAGACGCTCGGCGACGCCCGCGCGGCGCAGCCAGATGCGACTCCCTCCGCCGGTGCAAACCGGATCAGGTTCAAAGGGTGCTTCTCAGCCCGACTGAACGGGCGCCCCTGTCACATCTTTGTTGCAGACCGGATTATCGACGCCGCGTCAAGCAGAATGCGCAATAAGAAACGCCGTCAGCGCCGCCGCCGTCTCCTCCGGCCGCTCGCGCTGTGGGAAATGGCCGGCGCCGTCAATAAGAACCCGCTCATAATCTGAGCTGAACAGCGCCTCCTTCCCCTCCGAGGTCTCCGGGCTGTTCGCACCATCGGCCGCGCCATGAAGCGTCAGCGTGGGGCGCGATATCGTGGGATCAGCTGTGACCCGCGCCTCCAGCGCCGCGTAGGCCGGATCACCGTCCGCCAGCCCCCAGCGATGCCGATAGGAATGGACCGTGATCGCCGCCCAATCCGGATTATCAAACGAAGCGGCAGTAGCCGCGAACTCGGCGTCTGAAAATGTCCAGCCGGGCGACCATGTCTCCCACAGAAACCGCGTGAAACTGCGGCGATCTTCAGCGACAGCCGCCGCGCCCCGCTCAAGGCCCATAAACCAATGATACCAATAGTTTTTCGACTGCGCGTACGACATCTTCTGGCCGGGATGGTTGGTCCCCCAGCCCACCGAGAGCCCTGCGAGGGCCGCGACCCGCTCCGGCGCCAAAACCGCCGAGATATAAGCTGCGCGAGCCCCCCAATCATGGCCAACAAGGTGGAAGCGCGGCAGCGCCACAGCATCGGCGAACTCCAGCAGATCTTGGGCGAGCGCGGCTAGTTGGCCGGAGCGCATTGTAGCGTCGGCCCGGAAACGCGTCGGGCCATAGCCGCGCAGATAAGGGACAAAAGTCTCAAACCCGGCCTGATGCAGCGCAGGCTTAACGAGATCCCAGGTGCGGATATCGTCGGGCCAGCCATGCAACAGAATCAGCGGGCTGCCGTCCTTCGGACCGCTCCGCTCATAGGCGATGTTGAGCAGCTTGGTTTCGGCGTTCAGCAGCAGAGCCTCGGTCATAGCGCGCCTCTCGTTTGGCGTGGGCAGTTGGCGCTGACCATAGGCCGACGCTTTCATCCGTAGAAACGAATATTTCGACGCCGATTAAGCAGAAACCGTGCTAAGTAGCGGATCATGTTCGATCCTGAATTGCTACGCGCTTTCGTGGAAATCGCCGATTGCCGCAGCTTCACCCGCGCGGCGGAACGGCTGCATCGCAGCCAAACAACGGTCAGCGCTCAGCTGCGCCGGTTAGAGGAGCGCGCCGGTCATCCGCTGATCCGGCGCTCGACCCGCAGCGTCGCGGTGACGCCGGAGGGCGAAGCGCTGCTCGGCTATGCGCGCGGCATCTTGCGGCTGCAGGAAGCGGCGATGCGCCAGCTCAGCGCCAGCGATACGCTGGAGGGCGTCGTACGGCTCGGCGTGACCGAAGACTTTACCCATGGCGGGCTGGTCGAGGCGCTGGCGCGATTTCGCGGCGCCAATCCCAAAACCCGGCTGGAGGTGGAGATCGGCGCCAGCCGCAGCTTGGTTGCGCGACTGGATCGGGGCGGGCTGGATTTGGTGCTCGGCAAGCGGAGCCCAGGGGATCAGCGCGGCGAGTTTCTGTGGTGCGAACCACTCTGCTGGGCCGCGGCGCCGGGCTATGAAATCGCTTCGAGCGGGCCCTTGTCGATTGCTGTGTTCGCTGAGCCTTGCGTCTTTCGGGAAGGCGCAATCAAGGCGTTGTGCGACGCGGGCTGGTCCTATGAACTCGCCTTTGTCAGCCCGAGCTTCGCCAGCCTGATTGCGGCGGCGCGAGCGGGGCTGGCTGCAGCGCCGACGCCAAGAAGCCTTATACCACCGGATCTCGCAATTCTGGCGACGGCGCCGCCTCTGCCGCCAGGGGAGTATGCGCTTTACGTCCCCGAGTCAGACGTGCGGAGCGCCGCGGCGATGGAGCTGGCGGATGCTCTACGGGCAGTCCGCCTCGGCGCCGCGCCGGCATGAACGGCGCCGTAGGGTGCGAACTCATAAATCTGGTCGTCGCCAGCCCGTCAAACGCGCTTTTGGGGCAGGAAGCGGCGCAAAGGCGGTGTGGTTCCACCGGCGAGCGTCGCTGACGCACCCCAAAAGCGCGTTTGACGGGCCCGAAGGGCGTCCGGCAGGCGGCTTTTGGCTTGGTTCA
>JALEGB010000128.1 GCA_022760355.1 Neomegalonema sp. | reverse complement strand
TATCCGCCGCAGCGAGATGGAAGGCCAGCTCGAAGCGCTGCTCCAGGGCATGACGCCCGCAAAGGCTCTACTCGACATGATCCGCGCCATGTTCACCTACGCCTGGGCGCTGCGCCAAGCGCAGGCTGATCAGGCGGCGAAGGCGATCGCGCGCGACATCGCCCAAGTCGAGACCGACATCGCCGCTTTGCTCGACCGCATCATCGACGCCAGCAGCGCAACCGTGATTGGAGCCTACGAGGCCCGCATCGAAAAACTGGAAAGGGAGAAGCTGACGCTAATGGAAAAACTCGACCAAACAACCCAGCCGCAGAGGAGCTTCGAAGAGGTTTTCGAACTCGCCTTGCGGTTCCTCTCAAACCCTTGGAATATTTGGAAAAACGGAGATCTCGCCCATAAGAAAACGACCCTCAGACTGGCGTTTTCCTCACCTCTCCAATATTGCCGCAAAAACGGCTTTTCGAACCCCGATAAATCATTGATATTCAGAGCGTTTGGCCGGGCGGACGGCCAGAATTTTAAAATGGCGGAGAGACAGGGATTCGAACCCTGGGTACGCTTGCGCGCACAACGGTTTTCGAGACCGCCCCGTTCGACCACTCCGGCACCTCTCCGCAGAAACGCTCAGGTCGATCAAGCGCGGCGGAACCTATGAAGCGCGGCGGCGTAACGCAAGGACTTCTTTGGCGATCTTTTGATTTTTTTCCTCGATTTTCTTGACTTGCAGCCTGCGTCCGGAGATACACGAGTTTCCGCAATTAACCTGCGGAAACAAGCTCCCGACAGTTTGACGGCGACAGCGCAGGGCGGCCTGCGGCGAGCCGTGTTGTCGGGGTTGCGCAGCCCGAGGCGCGCAGCCGGCGATAAACATCGTTTGGCGCGCGGAAGAGCCTACCCGAATTATTCGGGGCGGCCGCCGAAGGGCGCGAGGCTACTGATATGGAGACGCGTATGTTCGCGGTCATTAAAACGGGCGGCAAACAATATAAAGTCGCTAAAGACGACGAGATCACCATCGAGAAGCTCGCGGCTGAGCCGGGTGACAAAGTCCAGTTCAACGAAGTCTTGATGCTGGGCGCAGACGGCGAAACGCCAAAAGTTGGCGTTCCCATGATCGACGGCGCCGCGGTTCAGGCTGAAGTCCTGGATCAGACAAAGGGCGAGAAGATCATGAAGTTCGTCAAGCGTCGTCGTAAACACAGCTCGGCGCGCCGTCGCGGCCACCGCCAGCAGCTGACTGTGGTAAAGATCACCGATATTCTTGCAAGCGGCGCGGATGCGACCGGCGTTGCGGCGGCTGTCGGCGCAGGAACCGTTGTGGCGGCTGAAGAAGCCCCGAGCGAAGTATAAGCGGCGAGTTGAGATAGAGGAGAACTCGGATGGCTCACAAAAAGGCAGGCGGTTCATCCCGCAACGGCCGGGACTCGGCGGGTCGCCGGCTTGGCGTTAAGAAATTCGGCGGCGAGCAAGTGATCGCCGGCAACATCATCATCCGTCAGCGCGGTACGAAATACTGGCCGGGCGACAATGTCGGCATGGGCAAGGATCACACCTTGTTCGCGACCTCGGCTGGTGAAGTCGTATTTCGCAAGGGCCTGAAGGGCCGTATGTTCGTCTCTGTCGCCCCGGGGGCGGACGGCGCGTAAGGACGCTGCGGAGCGTCTTCGGAAAGGGCGCTCTCAATGCGGTTCTTAGACGAAGCGAAAGTATGGATTCGATCCGGGGCCGGCGGCCCTGGATCAATTAGCTTTCGGCGTGAAAAATTTATTGAATATGGCGGCCCGGATGGCGGCGACGGCGGCGGCGGCGGCGATGTTTGGGCCGAATGCGTCGACGGGCTGAACACCCTCGTCGACTACCGCTACCAGAAGCATTTCAAAGCGGGTAATGGCGAGCATGGCATGGGCCGCGGCCGGACTGGCAAAGGCGGGTCCGATGTGGTGTTGCGGGTGCCTCAGGGCACCGAAATTTATGATTTTGAGAGCGAAGAGCTCATCGCCGACCTGACCGAGGTTGGGCAGCGCGCGTTGCTGGCGCAGGGCGGCAATGGCGGTTGGGGCAATCTGCGCTTCAAAAGCTCCACCAACCAGGCGCCGCGGCGGGCGAACCCCGGGCAGCCTGCGCTTGAGCGCGATATTCTGCTGCGGTTGAAAGTCATCGCTGATGCGGGGCTGGTCGGTCTGCCCAATGCGGGCAAATCGACCTTTCTGGCGGCCGTCTCGAATGCGCGCCCCAAGATTGCGGATTACCCATTCACGACGTTGCATCCCAATCTCGGCATGGTCGGGGTGGATGGGCGCGAGTTTGTGCTGGCGGATATTCCTGGCCTGATCGAGGGGGCGTCCGAGGGGATTGGCCTTGGCGACAGGTTCCTTGGCCATGTTGAGCGCTGCGCGGTGCTGCTGCATCTGATCGATGGGACAAACGAAGATCCTGCGGAGGAATATCGCGTCATCGAGGCGGAGCTTGAGGCCTATGGCGGGGGGCTGATGGAAAAACGTCGGATCGTCGGCCTGAATAAGATCGATGCGCTCGATGACAGCGAGCGTGAGGCGAAGTTGGCGGCGCTGCAAGAGGCTGGCGTCGAGGAGGTATTGCCGCTCTCCGGCGCAACCGGAGCAAATGTCACCACGGTATTGCGTCGGTTGCTGGCGGAGATTGACCGCGAGCGCGCGCCGGCGGAGGCGGAGGCTGAACCATGGTCGCCGGCATAGAAGCCCATCATTCGGCCGAGCAGCCTTTGGCGCGGGCGAAGCGTATCGTCGTCAAGATTGGCTCGGCCCTTCTGGTTGATCCGTCGGGCGGGCTGCGGACCGGCTGGCTACGGGGGCTCGCGGAAGACGCGGCGATGCTGAAACGGAGCGGTGCGGAGCTGGTGATCGTCTCTTCGGGGTCGATTGCGCTTGGGCGCGGCGAGTTGAAACTACCGGCTGGCGCGCTGAAGCTTGAGGAAGCGCAGGCTGCGGCGGCGGTTGGGCAGATTGCGTTGGCGCGCGCTTATGCGGAAGCGTTAGCCGATCGCGGGATGCAAGCGGCGCAGGTGCTGCTGACGCTGGCGGACACCCAGAACCGCCGTCGCTATTTGAATGGGTGCGCGACGCTGTCTACCCTGTTGCGAATGGGGGCGACCCCGATCGTCAATGAAAATGATACGGTCGCGACGGACGAAATTCGCTATGGCGACAATGATCGTCTCGCCGCGCGGGTTGCGTTGATGGCGGGGGCGGACGTGCTGGTGCTGTTGTCCGATGTTGACGGGCTGTACACCGCCAACCCGCGCGAAGATGCTGCGGCGCGGCGTCTTGAGGTTGTTCGCGCGGTGACCCCGGAGATTGAGGCGATGGCCTCCGGCGTTGGAACTGAGGGCGCAAAGGGCGGCATGATCACCAAGCTGATGGCCGCGAAAACCGCGATGTCCGGCGGCTGCGCGATGGCGATCGCGCGGGGCGCGCCTGAGCAGCGGGGCGGATCAGGCTTCGCCCCCAATCGCCCTCTATCAGCGTTGCTGGAAGGCGGTCCTTGCACGTGGTTCTTGCCGGCGACATCGCCGCAGGCTGCGCGCAAACAGTGGATTGCGGGCATGAAGGCGGACGGTTCGCTGATCATCGACGCGGGCGCGGAGGCGGCGCTGCATCAGGGCAATTCATTGCTGCCGGCCGGGCTTAAACAGGTTGAGGGGCAGTTCGAGCGCGGTGATCCGGTTGCGATTATTCGTGAAATGGATGGGGCGATCATCGCGTCGGCGCTTGTGGCCTATCCGAGCGATGAGGCGGCGAAAATTGCGGGCCGACGCAGCGGTGAAATCGAAGCAATCCTTGGCCATCCGCCGCGGGCTGCTCTTGCGCACCGGGACGATATCGCCTTTCTAACCGCTGATGCGGCGGAGGCCTCCTCGGCCGAAGATCTGGGGCCGGTTGTTCTTGAGACGCGTCAGGCGACCGACGCAACATTTCCTCCGGATCACCACGCAAGGAATGACGACGATGACGGAGACGATCGCGGAAATGATGCGCCGGTTCGGCGAGCAGGCGAAAGCGGCGGCTCAGACGGTCGCGCGCGCCAGCGCTGAGCGGAAACATGCGGCGCTGATCGGCGCTGCGGAGGCGCTATGGACCCGGCGCGAGGAAATCTTCGCCGCCAATGCGGCCGATGTGGCGGATGCGAAGGAAAAAGGGCTGAGCGCAGCGATGGTCGACCGGTTGGTGTTGGACGAGCCGCGTCTGCGGGGCGTGGCCAACAGCCTGCGCGCCATTGCCGAGCAAGCCGATCCGATCGGTGCTGAGCTGGCGGCGTGGGAACAGCCGAACGGGCTGAAAATCCGCCGGGTTCGAATTCCGATCGGGGTAATTGGGGTCATTTTTGAAAGCCGTCCGAACGTTGTCGCCGATGCGGGGGCGCTGTGCCTGAAGGCGGGCAATGCGGCCATCTTACGGGCTGGATCGGAGAGCCTGCGCAGCGCGATGGCCATCCATGCGGCGTTGGTGGATGGGTTGAAGTCGGCCGATCTGCCGGAGGCGGCGATCCAGCTGGCGCCAACGAAGGATCGCGCCGTGGTTGGCGAGATGCTGGAAAATATGGGCGCCTATATCGACGTGATCGTGCCGCGCGGCGGGCGAAGCTTGGTTGAGCGGGTGCAATCCACGGCGCGCGTACCGGTGTTCGCCCATCTCGAAGGCGTTTGCCATATCTACGTTGACAAGGCTGCGGATCTCGACAAGGCGCGCAAGATCATCCTGAACGCTAAGATGCGGCGCACGGGCATCTGCGGCGCCGCCGAATGTCTTCTGTTCGACAAAGCGGCGCCTGAGTTCATCGAGCCGATTGTGCGTGATCTGATCGAAGCGGGGTGTGAAGTGCGTGGGGATGCGGCGGTTCAGGCCGCTGACGCACGGGTTAAGCCGGCGACCGCGGATGATTACGGTCACGAATATCTGGATGCGATCATTGCGGCCAAAGTTGTAGACGGGGTTTCCGGCGCGATCAGCCATATCACCGAGTTCGGATCGAGCCATACTGAGGCGATCTTGACCGAAGATGATGCGACGGCGACAGCGTTTTTCGCTCAGGTGGATAGCGCGATCGTCATGCACAACGCATCGACCCAATTCGCCGATGGCGGCGAGTTCGGGATGGGCGCCGAAATCGGCATCGCAACAGGGCGGCTGCATGCGCGCGGCCCGGTTGGCGCGGAGCAACTGACCAGCTTTAAATATCTGGTTGAAGGCGATGGCGCGGTCCGCAGTTAGGCGGCGCCCTCTGTCGCGCCCTCGCTAATCGGCTTCGTCAGGAGAACCCATTCGAAGGAGGGGTTCTCCCATTGCTCTTTCTCCATCTTGCGACGGGCGCGCTCCGTGCAGCCGAAATCGGTATAGAGCGCGTGCGCGGCGATGTTTTGATCCGAGAGAATAATGCTCATCTCCCGCGCGCCGCAGGCCCGTGCGAAGGATTGCGCATGCGCCAAAAGCCGGCGCCCCCATCCGCGTCCGCGATACTCGGGCGCCACTGCGAGCATATTGACGTACCAGCTGCGTAGCGCGTTATTTTCGAGGTCGATCAATGGTGTCTCGAGCCTCGAGGCGCCGTCCAGCGGCTCTGGCGCTTCGCCGATCAAGTAGCCCGCCAGCGCCGCAATTGGCGCGTCGTCAGCGTCGGCGGCGATGATAATATCTTGCTTGCCAATTTTGGCTGCTTGGCGCGCCCGCCCGATTTCCCAGGGATCGGTGGCGTCGGCCGCCGACGCGTCCGCAGATTTGCGCCACAAATAGTACGGCAGTCCCTCGCCAGCCATATTGATAAAAGTCGCGAGCGCCGCTGCATCGCGCGAGACCGCTGGGCGAAGCGGAGGCGTTAGAAAGTCGGCCAGGGCAGGGCGTGGGAGCGGCGTCATCGGTTTCTCCGTAAGCTTTATCTCGTCGTGAAGTGAGGGGCCCGCTACAGCGCGCCCCCCGGCTTCATGCACATTTGGAGGATCGACACGCGCCGGCGGCGAGTTTGCGGCTCGCCTGTGCCGATTACGTGTCTTACGGTGTGTCGTACGTCGCGCGGAACAGTTGCGCCGGGCAGGCGGGAAAAACGAAAAAAGTTCGGCTGCGCCTGCAAAAAGCGCAACTCAGCGCGTCGGCAAAGCCAGGAGAGGGAAGACATGGCGATGCTGCACGAACAAATGGTTCCTAGATCGGGACTTCGCGTGTTGATTACCGCCGGCGGAGGCGGGATCGGTCGACGGATCGCGGAGGGGTTCGTGGCCGCCGGCGCAAAGGTGCATATTTCAGATATTAATGCGGAGGGCGTTGCGTCTTTCGTCGACGGAGGCCCAAACTGCTCGGGCAGCGTGAGCGATGCGCGCAGCGTCTCGCAAATGGATGCGTTGTTTGATGATGCGATGCGCGCGCTGGGCGGCGTCGACGTGGCGGTTGCGAATGCCGGCATCGCTGGGCCGACGGCGCCTGTCGACGAAATTGATCAAGAAGAGTGGGACCAAACGCTGGATGTGTGTTTGCGCGCAAGCTGGCGGCTGGCGCATTGCGCGGCGAAGGAGCTGCGGGCGAATGCGGGGCTTTTTATCGGTTTGAGTTCAGCCGCCGGTCGGTTCGGCTATCCCAATCGCTCGCCCTATGCGTCGGCGAAATGGGGTGTTGTGGGGCTGGTGAAGACGCTGGCGATGGAGCTGGGGCCGCACGGGGCGCGCGCGAATGCGATCCTTCCAGGCGTGGTGGCGGGGGAGCGGATCAAGCGCGTGATTAGCGCCCGGGCGGAAGCCACAGGCCAGAGCGACACTGAGGTGGAGGCTGGATTGGTGGCGCGCACGTCGATGCGCCGTATGGTTTCTGAGGATGAGATCGCGGGCGCTTGTCTGTTCCTCGCATCGCCGATCGGGTCCGCCATCAGCGGCCAGGCGATTGCCGTCGACGCCGGTCTGGAAGTTCTCTGACCATCAACAATTTACAACATCATCAAGGGAGGGGCGGCCATGGCGTCAGCTCGTCGGAAGGTCATTATAACCTGCGCCGTTACAGGCGCGATCCACACCCCATCGATGTCGCCTCATCTACCGGCGACGCCGGACGCCATTGCGTCCGACGCCATTGCCGCCGCTGAGGCGGGGGCGACGATTTTGCATTTGCATGCGCGCGATCCAGAAGATGGCCGCCCCACGCAGGATCCGGACGCCTTCAATTTATTTTTGCCGCGGATCAAACAGGCGACGAATGCGGTGCTCAACCTCACCTCGGGCGGCAGCCCGCATATGACGGTTGAGGAGAGAATGCAGCCCGCCGCGACCTTTAAGCCGGAGCTTGCGTCGCTGAACATGGGCTCGATGAATTTCGGCCTGTACCCGATGCTGGATCGTTTCAAGGAGTTTCGGCATGAGTGGGAGCGGGCGCATCTGGAAAAAAGTCGCGATCTGGTTTTCAAGAACACGTTCCAAGATATCGAAACGATCCTAAAGATCGGCGCGACGAACGGCACCCGCTTTGAGTTTGAGTGCTATGACGTCTCGCATCTGTACAATCTGGCCCATTTCGCGGAACGCGGCTTGGCGAAGCCGCCGTTTTTTGTCCAGACGGTTTTTGGCCTGCTGGGCGGTATTGGCGGCCATCCGGAGGATCTGGCCCACATGAAGCGGACGGCGGATCGGCTGTTCGGATCGGACTGGCGCTGGTCGATACTTGGGGCAGGCCGGAATCAGATCCCCCTCGCCAGCATCGGCGCGGCGCAGGGCGCGCATGTGCGGGTTGGTCTGGAAGACAGCCTTTGGATCGGACCAGGCAAGCTGGCCGAATCGAATGCTGATCAGGTGCGCAAAATCCGCCAGGTTCTCGAAGGTCTCTCGCTCGAGACGGCGACGCCGGACGAGGCGCGTGAAATATTGGATCTGAAAGGCGGCGATCAGGTCGCTTTTTAACTCTCGATGCGCCCTGCCTGCAGCTGCGGCGGCTCCGCACAAAGCCGCCGCGCTTAGAGGGGTCGTTCAGTGGGTAGGTCGAGAGCAGTTCGGCTCGCCCATTTGGCGCGCCGGAAATTTTTATCCGCGCAAGCGGGGCGTCTTAGCGGCCCCAGGAGCGGAGAGGTCCGCAATCCACATGGATGAAGTGGCTGCGCGAGTATTTGCCGACGCCGCCGCCTTTGAGGGACATTGCTGCGGCGTACATATCGCCGATCGAGCGCGATTGCAGCGACAGGTCAAGCGCCATTGCCCGGGTATGGAACGAGTTTTTCGCGACGCCGCGGCCTTTGCTGCGCAGAAGCGCGTTGGTCGCGGGGCTGCGGTAGCCCGAGATCAGCTGAAGCGGCTCAGACGTCTCGAGGCGCTTATATACAGCCGCGGCGAAGTCCAGCGTGCGGCGGTCAACCGGCTTGATTTCATCGCGGCGCCAGTCGCGCGCGAGGAAGCTCAGCTCGTCCAGCGCTTCTGGGATATATTCGCCATCTGCGTAATAGATGATGTCGAGGCGCTCGCCCGTGCGACCGTTCGACAGGCGCAGGCGGCGAAAGTCGCCAAGGCCGCGCAGGTAATTTGGCGTTGCTTGCGCGCCGCCGCTGGCGACGGCCGCTGCTGCTGCGCCTGCGGCGCCAACTGCGGCGTAGCCGAGCACTTCGCGCCGCGACACGGCGGATTGAGCATCCTTAAGTAGGTTGGACGCCCTAAAACGACGATTGTTTTTCCACATCTCGTACCCCACTCCGAAAAGAACGACCGGGCCGGCGCCTAGCGGCGGAACGACCACTCCCCTCTATCTTCTCCCCGACGCGTGTATGACCCAATCTGGCCGCGAAGGGAAGGGCTGACAAGACGTTAATCGGCGCGAAACTTGCGGCAAAAACGTCCCGTAAGAAGGTTTAAACGCTAAACGTTCATATTTTGGCGCCGAAGCCGCATTACCTCTCAACTCACAGAGCGGTCATTTGACGCCGCACACGCTTTGACGCAGCTCTTTGTGAGACGCGCCGATCAGAGCTTCGAACGGCCGCGACACAGCCGCGGTGTTGGAGCTTTGATTGCTCTTACGTGTTGCAAAGGCTTGCAAAGGCGGCGCCATTCGGCGACGACGACGCAAAATGGCCTCAAATCGGCGCGCGTCGGAGTGTACTGGCGGCGCGAGAGAATTCAGACGCGAGCGGCAGAGAGATTCGCCCTCGCAACGTTTGGGGTGGGGAGCGTCTCATCCGCCAACTGCGGCCGGGGGCGCGCAGGAGGCGAAAATTGCGGAAAATTGCGCGTCTTGTGCGAATAGTGGCGCGCATTATGCGTTCGCCAGCGGTATATCGGCGACCAGAAAGGAAGTTGGAGGGTGAGATGAGCGGCGAGCGAATGAATGGCGCAGGATGTGGAGCGCAGCTGACCAGCGCGATGCTTGGCGTGGCGGCCGCGGTGGCGATGACGGTGTCGCCGGCGGCGGCGCAATCCACGATCAGTCACGTGGACAGCGAGGCGGCGTCAATTCTCGTTTCGAACCCCTCCGCGATTGCGCGAGTGGCGGCGCCATTGGCCAGCCTGAAGCCGAGCACGCCGATGGGCCTGGCGATTGAAGCGGCGCTTCCCGCCGGCGAGTCCTGGGCGCAGGTTTATCGCAAGAAAGGCTTTGCGCCGATCTGGTTCGATGAGGCGAGCGCCGGCGAACTTGGTTGGGAAAAAGTTGACGCGTTAATCGCCGCGGCTAAAAAAGCGGAAAAGCACGGCCTTCCGGCCTCCTCCTATGGTTTGGAGAAGATTGAAGCGCAGATCGCAGCATTGCGGGATGGCGGTTCATTTGAGGCCGCTGCGAAGCTTGAACTGCAGCTAACCAAACTTTTCCTCCGAGTCGCGCGTCATTATAGCAGCGGCGCGCTTACGCCGAGCTCTGTGATGAGCTCAATCGACGTGCAGCCCCGTCGGACCCCGGATGTTGTGATGCTGGCGACCGCCTCCAGCTGGTCGGCCCGCGACGCGCAGACGGCGATCGAAGGGCTGGCACCTCAGACAGCGGATTATAAGGCGCTGCTCAAGCTCTACGCGTCGTTGAAGGGCGTGCGCGACGCTGGCGGCTGGGGTCGTAAGGTTCCGGAAGGCGCCACGATCCGCCCTGGCGATGAGGGCAAGCGGATCGAAGCGCTGCGGGCGCGTCTGCAGGCGCTGGGCTTCTTGGCGAAGGACGCCGCCCCAACTCTTTCGCCCGATGGCGCGCGCGTTGTGTTCGACGTCGCGACAGAGCAAGCGGTTCGCGCATTTCAGGAGCGGCGCGGCCTCGCCGTTGACGGCGTTGTCGGCGGATCGACGCTTAAGTCGCTCAACCTGTCGGTCGGCGAGCTGTTGGAGCTGGTCGTCGTCAATCTGGAGCGGGCGCGCTGGTATAATTTCAAGTTCGGCCCGCGCCATATCGTTGTGAACATTCCTGCGTTTGAAGTGCGCGTGTTCGACAATGATATGGTTACGTTCAAGAGCCGGGTTGTCGTCGGCAAGAAGCGCCATCCGACGCCCGAATTCAGCGATCAGATGAGCCATGTCGTCGTCAACCCGACTTGGCATGTGCCGGCGAGCATCGCGCGTGAAGAAATGCTGCCGGTTCTGCGCGATAATCCGGGCTCGCTGGCGGCGCGGAATTTCACGGTTCATCATGTTGGCGGCGGCGGGATTGTCGATCCTTGGTCGGTCGATTGGTGGAGCCTGTCGAAAGGCTATTTCCCGTATATGCTGAAGCAGGGGCCGGGTCGCGGCAACGCGCTCGGCACTGTGAAGTTCATCTTCCCTAACAAGCACGCCGTATATCTGCATGACACGCCGGCGAAGTCTTTGTTCGCACGGGCTATTCGCGCTTTCAGCCATGGCTGCGTTCGCGTGCATGACCCGCGTGGGCTCGCTGAGGTTCTGATCGGCGCGCAACGGTCGGATCCGCTGGCCTATTTTGATCGGCTGCGCGCGCATGGCCGCGAGACATATGTCGCGCTGAAAAAGAAGGTTCCAGTATACATCACGTACCGGACCGTGTGGGTCGATAAAGCGGGCGTGACGTTTATCCGCGATGACATTTACGGCCGCGATGCGGCGATCTATCGGGCGCTGAAGGGCAAGGGCGTCAACGCTTAACAGGTTTCCGCGGTCACCAAGCGTCCAAACGAACACTGGCCAACGTCGCCGCCTCGCGCTATGCGGAGCGGCGACGCGGCGGTTTATGGGCCGCTTTGACGCGGCGAGAAACGTCGCTGATCAACTGAGGAACGGTTCTTTGGCGCCGAAAGAGATGACCGTTGGCGAAGCAGCCGCGGCGCTGGGGCTGGACGCGGTAGGCGATCTGAATGTCGTTATCCGCGGCGTGGCGACCCCAGCAGCAGCGCGCGAGGATCAGCTCGCGCTTGCAATGGACCCCAAATATCTGCCGGGTTTGCGGGAGGGGGCGGCGCGCGCCGCCGTTACGCCGCCAGATACCGACCCGGTCGAGTATAGTCTGCAGGCGGCGATTTACGCGCCGCGAGCACGCTTCGCGATGGCGGGAGTGACGGCGCTGTTCGCGAAGGATCGCCGTAAGCCGGCAGGCGCCCATCCCTCGGCAATCATCGAAGAAGGCGCAGAGGTGGATCCCACCGCCAGCGTCGGCCCGTACGCAATCATCAGTGCGGGCGCGCGGGTTGGGGCGAACGTTCAGCTGGCGGCGCATTGCTTTGTGGGCGAAGGCGCTGAGATTGGGCGGGACTGCTTGTTCCACCCTGGCGTGCGAGTTGGCCATGACGTCAAAATCGGTCAGCGGTGCATCGTCCACTCCAATGCAGTCATTGGCGCCGATGGTTTCTCGTTCGTGACGCCCGAGCCTGGCAGCGTCGAGAGCGCGCGAGAAAAGGGCGTGGTGGTCGAGGGCGCCGAAAATCGGGTTTGGGTGCGGATCGCCTCGCTCGGCGCAGTTGTTGTTGGCGATGACGTGGAGATTGGCGCCGGCAGCACGATCGACCGTGGCACTGTCGCCGATACGCGGATTGGCGACGGCGTGAAAATCGACAATATGGTGCAAATTGGCCACAATGTCGTCGTTGGCGAAAACAGCCTTCTGTGCGGTCAATCCGGCCTTGCGGGCAGCACCGAAGTCGGCGCACGGGTGGTGCTTGGCGGGCAGTCTGGCGTTGGCGATCATTCCAAATTGGGCGATGATGTCGTTGTGATGGGCGCTTCCGGCGTCTCGGGCGTTATCGCGTCTCGCAGTGTGATCGGCGGCACCCCGGCGATCCCGCGCGAGGAGATCGCAAAGCAGCTTCTGAGCCTCCGAAGGCTGCCTCGTGCGCTTGAAGAGCTCGCAAAGCTAAAAAATCGCTTTTCTCGGAACGAGCCAAGCGGTTAAACGAACTGAGCATATTGGGGCGAGCGTTTAACGCGAGCGTAGTTAGCCTCCGCATTTGCGGAAGGCGCGGGTGATCAGGCGGGTCTGCCGGTGAAGTTTACAGACGAGGAAATCGAGCGGAAGGTCATCGACATCGTTGCGGAGCAGACGATGGTCGACAATAAGACGGTGACCATTTCCTCGACGCCGGAAGAATTGGGCATCGACAGTCTCGGCTTGGTCGAGATCGTGTTTGCCATTGAAGAAAATTTCGACGTCTCGGTTCCGTTCAACGCGAACGATCCTTCGACGTCGGATTTCGACATATCTTCGGTCGGTTCGGTTGTAGCTGCGGTGAAAAAATTGATCGCGGAGCAGCATGGCGGCTGATCGGCCGCAGCGGCGCGTTCAGCGCCGATGATTTGAGCCGGCGTACGGTGGCGAACGCACGGGCGCGCCGGCTCGTCTTCCGACAGGAGTAATTATGACGCGACGCGTGGTTCTAACCGGCCTCGGCGTGGTCTCCGCCCTTGGCGTGGGCGCTGCGCGAAATTTCGAAGCGCTGCGCGAAGGCCGCTGCGGCATCGGGCCAATCCAGCGGATCAATTCGGATAAGCTTTCGATCAAAATCGCGGCTGAGGCGCTCGATTTCGACGGCGCGGAGCTGTTCACACGGTCCGAAATCGCATTGCGAGATCGCGTTACGCAGATGGCGATTGTGGCGGCGCGTGAGGCGGTGCAGCAATCCGGCTACGCGCTCACGGACAAGGAAGCGCTGCGGGCGGGCGTCGTCATTGGATGCTCCATGGGCGGCATCCACACGATGGATGACAGCTTCCGTGAGGTTTACGCGAACGACAAGCAGCGTGTGCATCCGTTCACCGTGCCGCGGAATATGCCTAACGCGCCCGCTAGTCATCTGAGCATGGAGTTTGGCCTCAAAGGGCCGGCTTGGACGGTGACGACGGCCTGCGCATCCTCAAACCATGCGCTGGGCCAGGCCTTTCAGATGATTCGCAGCGGTATGGCCGATACCGCGCTGGCGGGCGGCGCGGAGTCGGGGCTGACCTTTGGCGTTCTAAAGGCGTGGGAAGGCCTGCGGGTGATGTCGCGCGATGGATGCCGCCCCTTTGCGAAATCGCGCAATGGCATGGTTCAAGGCGAAGGTTCTGCGATCTTTGTGCTGGAGACGCTGGAGCGGGCGAAGGCGCGCGGCGCGACGATCCTGGGGGAGCTCATTGGTTTCGGCATGACGGCCGACGCGCACGATGTTGTGCAGCCGAGCCAGGATGGCGCGGAGCGGGCAATGGCGGCGGCATTGATCGATGCCGGCGTCACGGCGGAGGATGTCGATTACATCAACGCGCATGGTACTGCGACGGCTGCGAACGACAAAACCGAGACGGCGGCGATCCGCAACGTCTTTGGCGCGCACGCTGACAAACTTGCTGTTTCCGCCACGAAATCCATGCATGGGCACTGTATTGGCGCCGCGGGCTCTATCGAGCTGATGGCGACGATCTATGCTTTGGGGCAGGGCGTTGTGCCGCCAACAATAAACTATGATGAGCCGGATCCGGACTGCGATCTGGACTACACGCCCAACGAGGCGAGAGAGCGGCCCATGTCGGTTGCGATCTCAAACTCGTTCGCCTTTGGCGGTCTCAATGCGGTGCTTGCCGCCCGCAAATGGACCGGCGCGTAAGTTCTACGCGCCGGCTCGCCTTTATTCCTGGCTCGCCGCCTTTGCAGCCGATGCGCCGCGGGCCCGCAGCCTGCGAGCATACGCGTCATAGGCGCGAAACGCGAGAAAACGGGTGACGAAACCCAACGAGATCAGCGCAATTGCGCCGCCGCCGAGGGCGAGCAACAGTTCCTGACCTGCGGTTGTGGTGGGGTCAACGCCTTCACGCGTCGCGAAGACGGCGCGCCCGAGACGGACGAGCCAGAAGCCCGACCAAAAGAACGATAGGATCGACACCAGCGAGACAAAAACGCTCCACAGGGTGCGCGGCCGCGGAAGCAGTACAAATTGGGAGCTCGGATGCTCGTTGAGCAGCTCGGCGACGCCGTTGAGCTCATCAACGCGCCCGGCGACTTCCTCTTCAACCCGCGCCCGCATCACCTCGAGTTCGCGGCGGCGCTCTTCGGTCTTAACCAACTCCTGTGCGCGGGAGAGTTGAGCAAGAAGTGCGAGAGATTCCGCCAAAGCTTGGCGGCTGGCGGCGGTCGCGTCCGTCGCGCTGCGGGTCAGGCGCGCGACAAGCCAGGACGCTAAGCCGGAATAGATAAGAAGCATCAGGATCGTGTTGCCGTCGATCCCTTCCAGGAACTTTTCCATCTGTTCAACCCCCTTGAGCCTGCGGCGCAAATCAAATTCCGCCCCTGCAAGCAAGCCTACGGCGAATGCGCGGAGCGCGCTGCGATATGTTCGGTGTCCGTCGTTCGCGCCACAAGGTCAACCATAGGGGGAAGGTTTTCCTGTGGCGGTTTCGCTGCGCATATTGCGGATGGCTGGGGGGCGGATCGATTCCGGGGCGGCGGGTCAGGTTAAGGGCTGCGGCTCAAGGCTGGAGAATGAAACGAGCATGAAATTAAGCTTGGACGCGGCAGTCCGCGATATGGCTGCGCGTTTGCGTCAGGCGGGCGCGCCCGATCCGTTGCGCGACGCGACAGTTTTGGCCCGATGGGCGGTCGGTATGGATGGGGCGGCTTTTGCGGCGGCGCGCAACGATATGATCACCGAAGCGGGCTGGGCGCGTCTCCAGGCCGCGACGGCGGAGCGGGAGCGCCGGCGCCCTGTCAGCCATATCATCGGTCGCCGCGCATTTTTTGGCCGCGACTTCTTTTGCGACGCTCGGGCGCTCGACCCGCGGCCAGAAAGTGAGACGTTGGTGGAGGCGGCTTTGGGCCATTTGCGCGCTCACAATACGCCCGCAGCGCGAATTCTCGATCTGGGCGTCGGCTCGGGCTGTCTGCTGGCGAGCGTTTTAGCTGAGCAGCCTGGCGCAACCGGGGTTGGGGTCGATCAATCGGCGGAGGCGTTGGAGCTGGCCGCCGAGAATATGGCGCAACTTGGGTTGGCTGGGCGCGCGGAACTGCGGCATGGCGATTGGTTGGAGGGCGTGAACGAGCGATTTGACGTGATTTTGTGCAACCCGCCCTATATCAGCGAAAGCGAGATTGAAGCGCTCGCGCCAGAGGTGCGGCTTTTCGAGCCCTGGTCCGCGCTTACGCCTGGAGCGGATGGATTATTCGCCTATCGGAGCTTGGCGCCGCTAGTTCCTGCGGCTTTAACTGAGGGCGGGGCGATCTTCTTTGAGGTCGGAATTGATCAAGCGCCGGATGTTGCGGCGCTGTTATCGGCGTCAGGCATGGCGACCGAACGCATCCGCGATCTGAACGGAGTGGAACGGATTGTGGTCGGCCAAGTTTCACATGCTAATGCTAGTTAGATGAGGGTTTTTTCTTGGTTTGAACAGCTAGATGAGGTAAGATCCTCTGGATAGGTCAAGGAGCGGCCTGAAGGGCCCCATAACCGCGCAGCGCCTGCGCCCGTCGTGTGACGTCGCATAGCGCGCAGCGTAAATCGATCATTTACGTCGATGACTTTCAGACAGCGCATTCCCGCAGCCGCGGTGTGCGTATTGGCGAACAAGCATCATGTTGATAGCTCAAAGCGGAGCATCATGAGACAGTCTCCTAAACAGAATCGTGCGCGCAGCAAAAACGGGCGCAAATCAAGCGGACCGTCAATCAATCGGGTCTATGAGAGTTCTGGACCCGAGGGAAAGGTGCGCGGAACGCCGCAACAGATCATTGAAAAATATCTGTCTTTGGCGCGCGATAAGGCGACGTCGGGGGACCGCGTCATGTCTGAGAGCTTCCTTCAGCACGCCGAACATTACGTGCGTATCCTCGGCGCGGCGCAGCCTGTGAACAGCGGCGCGCAACGACGTGAGGAGCCGGAGCAGTTGGATAATGAGGCGGCGGACTCGGAGGTGGAGACCGACGCAGCCGAGCGTTCCGAGAGTGGCGCCGCGCCGGCGATGGCCGTAATCGGCGATGGCGAGGGCGACGGGCCGTCAGACATCGTTGACACGCCCGAACATGGCGCTGCGGATCGCCGCAGTAGCCGTCGACGGTCTGCATCGGAGGGCGGAGAAGAGGGCGAAGAAGGGCCCCGCCGCCGCCGTCGCGCGCCGCGCCGCAGCACCCGCGCTGCGGCCGCGGAGGATAGCCCCGCGGCTGAAGGTGCGGAAGGCGAGGCTGTGGAGGCCGCGCCACGGCGTGGACGCCGCACTGCTGCTGCGAAAGCTGAGGTCGAGGATGCGGTTTCCGGCAATGTTGAGGAAATTGGCGGCGCTTCGAGCTGAGTCTCAGCTGCTTGAAGGGGGGAGGGGCGCTCGCCCGACTTCCGCTCCAACGGATATGATTGCTGCTGGGCCTGTGTGGCGCAGGACGTAGGTCTCGCGCAAGAGAGCGCGCGCGGACTAAGCAGCGAGTGGCTGAAGTTGATCCCACATGATCGGGGGATGCTCTACGCGCCTTTCCACATACGCGCAATGCGGGCGAAGTCTTCGGGAGTTAGGGTTTCCGCGCGGCGGGTGGGATCGATTTCGCAGGCGTTCAGCAGTTCTTCCGCATCAAACGCGCCGCCGGGATTAGCGGGGCCAAGCGCCTGCAGGCTGCGACGTAGCATTTTGCGCCGCTGGTTAAAGGCCGCGAGCGTCACGCGTTCGAGCGCGGGAAGCGCGCAATCGAGCCTCGGGGCGGCGGATGGCGTGATTTGGACGATTGATGAGGTTACCTTTGGCGGCGGCGTGAAGGCGCGTGGCGACACGTCAAACAGGATGCGCGCCTCGCCACGCCAGCGGGTCAGCACTGCCAGCCGTCCATACGCGTTCGAGCCGGTGGCTGCGGCAATGCGCTGCGCCACCTCCTTTTGCAGCATAACTGTTATACGGCTCCACCAGGGTTTCCCTGCTGTGCCCATGTGGTCAACGCCAGCGCGCAGCCAGCGGATAATCAGCTCGGTGCCGATATTGTAGGGAAGGTTTGCTACGATTTGAGCGTCGCCGCCGCGGAGATGCGCGGTCGCGTCGATCTGTAGCGCGTCTCCCTCAACCAGCGTCAGGCGGCCCGGCCACCGCGCGCTAATTTCGTGAAGCGCTTCCAGGCAGCGTTCATCACGCTCGATTGCGATGACATGCTCAGCGCCCTCCATCAGAAGAGCGCGCGTCAGCCCGCCTGGCCCTGGTCCGATTTCAATGACTTCTTTGAGGGGGCCCGCGCTGCGCGCGATGCGCCGGGTCAGATTGAGGTCTAGCAGAAAATTCTGCCCGAGCGACTTTTTGGCGGAAAGGCCCGTCCGGGCGATGACCTGGCGCAGAGGCGGCAGGCCATCCTCCGCGACGCCATCATCTTCGGAGTCGGCCACCTCAGAAGCGGCCTTTGGCTCTGGCGCGCACGCTGCTATTCCGTCCGCGTAATCAGGGCGTTGCGTCTCAGATCCTGCAAATAAGTCTTCGCGATGCGGACGCCTTTCGCCTGGCGCAGCTTCGCCGCGACCCGTTTGCGGTTTGCGCCGCCAACGCGTTTGATGTCGCATACGATGATCAAATGCAGGCCGTTGTTCGACCGGATCGGCGGCGTCACGCCGCCGACAGGCAGGGGCGTGACTTGGCTACGGATCGGCGGCGGCATCCGGCTGAGCTTAACTTTACCGACATTGCCGGACAGTTTGCTGTATTTCGGCGCCAGCTCGGCGACCTTGTCGCAGCTTGTCATCGCTTTGCGCGCCTTCGCGGCCCGGGCCGCCGCTTTCTCGACCTTGTCCTTCGGCGCGCCCTTTTCAAGCGCGATTACAATCTGCTTCAGCTCATATACGTCATTGCCGCTGACGGCGCTGCCCATCGCGGCTTCGATTTCGCCTTCGGTTGGGTTGAGACGCGCGCCATAGCGGCCGCGAATAATCCGGTTCCATGCGAGCTCAGCGCGAATCTGGAATTTGAACGTGTCTGGATCGACGCCGGCTTTGCGCATCGCGCCGAGCAGCTGGTCAGCCGAAATACGGTTGCGTTTGGCGATCGTTGCGATCGCCTTGTCAACCATAGCGGGCTTGATCGAAACCTTGAGGCGCTTCGCCTCCTGAAGTTTTAGAGAGTCATCGATCAATGCGCGAAGCGCTAGTTTTTCAGGCGTCTTGGCCCGACCACCCGACGCAAACATGATCAGCTTCGCGCGCTGCTCAACATCGACGTTGGTGATGATGTCTTCGTTGACTGAGACGACAATTTTCGTCCCTTGCGCAGCCGCGGGCGTCACCGCGGTGGAGATCATCATGGCGGCCAGGGCGAAAAGGCTGCCAATCTTCATCATTGTCGCGATGTGGCGCATCGTAAGCGGCCTCCTGCTACGGATGGTGCATGAGAGTTGCAGACGCCTCGCAGGCGTTGGCGCAATGCTCTCAAGTTGATCTAGGGACCTGAAGCACGGCAGCGCGTCGACGACAAGAGCAAAGCGAAGGGGAATGCCGTAAATTGAAGGTTAGGATGGCCGCAACTTGCGCCATCCTAACCTTCGGTTGTCGGACTGACTGTGTGGTTTAATATCCGTCGACACCAAGCAGGCGGACTTTGATATCAAACTTGGTCGACGCTGGCGCATCTTCAACGGAGTTAAAGCGGCGTCCAACTTTCAGGTCGACTTCGAGACATTCATCCGCGTAGCGGAGACCGCCGCTGGCGCTGACGAAGCGCGAGGCCTCGAAATCCCGCCGAACCGAGCCAGTCACAGTCCAGTAGCGCGTGATATCATACTCGGCGTCGAAGATGCCCTCGGTCCGATCCGTGTCGGCGTCGATCGCTTGGTCCGCAGCGATATGGACGAACGAGCCGTCAAGCCGCAATCCTTTGAGGGGTTTGAGCGCCGCGTAAACCTCATTCCGCTTCAGCGTGCCTTCGTCGGTGATCCGGAAGCGGTGGCCAATCGTGTACAGGCCTGGCGCGGACAAACGCCACGCGCCGACAAAGTCCGAAATCTGATCGCGCAGGCCTGAGCTGTCAGAGAAGACTGTCGAGTCTTTGAAGCGATAGGACTGGCCGATCGCGACCTCTACGTCAACGCCGTCGCCGAACGCGTCGCGCTTATAGCGCACTCCAATTGTCGCCCGAGGGCCGTCTTCCCAGCGGTCGAGGCCGGTGATGCGCTTGATTGCGAAGATCGACAGCTCGTCGAGTTCAAAATCCTGCGAGTCTTCATTCGCGAATTTGGTCGGATCGTCGCCGCCATAGGGCGCCGCGACGAACACGCCGATCGGCTCAATCACATGCGATGCGGACTTTGTGACCTTGCCGAGCGGATAGCTGGCTTTCAGCGCCGCCAATGGCAGGAAGCGCCCTTTGCTGCCGGACTTGATCGCTTCATCGTCCTGGATGCTGTAGAGATCGCCGCGGGCCGAGAGGGTTGCGTCCAAAACGAACCCGCCTGCGCTGACATAGGCGCGCTCCCATGCGATCTCGGCTGAGACCCGGCCGACATCGCGCCCCTGGGTGCGTTGGAGCCACAGCGCGTCGCCGCGCACGATGAACTCGCCCCCGACGATCGGCGCGGCCATGACGCGCTCGCCGTCAAAATGCGGCAGTATCTGCGGCAAAGAACCCGCGAACTCGTCAGTCCGGAAGCTCTGATAGCGCGCGGCTTCAACTGCGACGAAGCCGCGCTCGCCAAAATTCTCGACGAAGAGGCGTGTGGTCGCGCGATCCGAGCCGTTGAAATCGTAACGGCGCAAATAGGTGTCGTCCGACGCGATCAAGGAGTCGAAGCCGGCGACGAAGCCGGAGCCGAGCGAGAATACGCCGCGCCCGTCAAAGTGTCCGCGGAGGCCGCGTTCGATCGCGTCGTCGCTCCAGGTGATGCTGCCGGCGAGCTTGAAGGCGCCCCAAGTTTCGAGCGCGCGATATTCGCCGGCGAAAACCGGGTTTTCTTTCGTATATGCGAAAGCGGTCGCGGTCAGATCGCGGTTCGCTGCAATCGCCCAGTAGTAGGAGATCGCGGCGCCGGTTCCGAGTTCGTCATCAGAGGTGACGGATGGGGTCAGGAAGCCGCTTTTCCGTTTAACGGTAGGGTCGGCGTGGCTGAAGAAAGGCAACCATGCGACAGGGATCCCTGCGACTTCGAACGTCGCGTCGTCATAGGTGATGCGCTTCGCTTCTTCGTCATGAACGATGCGGCGCGCGCGGATGCGCCAAAGCGGCGTTGGGCTTTTGGCGCAGACCTCGCACGGGCTGTAGACCGCTTTGGACATTGACGTGACTTTGCCGTCGACCCGGCGGCCCTCGACCGCTGCGATCCGGCTCCGCCCGTCCGCCAATACCGCGCGAGCGCCGCGAATCAGGCCATCCCGGATCTCCGTGTCGAACTTCGCCTCATCAGCGACGATGACCGAACCGTCCGGATTGATGACGGTGATTTTGCCCTGAGCGGAAATCCGGTTTGATCGCGCATCATACACAATCGAATCGGCGCGCAAAACGCGGCCCGCGTAGAAAACTTTTACATTGCCGCTGGCGCGAACAATCTCGGTCTTGGGATCGTAGTTGATCTCGTCAGCTTCCAGCGTCGCCGCTTTTTTGCTTTCGGAAGCGTCAACTGCGAGCGATTTGCGAAGACTGCCGCCTTCGGCAAGCGCCGCGTCGGCGCCGGCTAAGGCGGCGGCTGAGATCAGCGCTGCGCCAGTTAGGAGACGGCTGATTGCGCGCATTGGTCCACACCCTTTTTCGCGACGAACGCCGCCATCGGAAAGATCCGCGTCGCAATGGACTGCTTCAGACCGCAACGCTTCGCGCCCTTTGGACGACATCCGCTCCCTCCTCGCTCGATGGCGACGCATGCCCAACGTCGCCCGCCGCGTGCCGGCTCAAGCCGGACGGCGATAATTTCAGGCGCAACTGCGCCACGATCCTTCGCGCGCCTATCGGCTGCGCGCCCCGTGCGAACCCTCGGCCCCGCCGCGAGTTCAGTCCCTGCCGCTATCTACCCGTCTTCAAACTGCAGGAGCAACCCCGCGGCGAATAACAAAGCGGCGAATGGCGGCCCCCAGGCCGCAGGCCAAGGCGCAATGAACCCAGACCCGGCGAGAGCCTGTCCGATTTGTAAAAGGAAATACACCACGAATCCGGTCAATGCAGCGTAAAGCGCCATAATCCCTAGTCCGCCGAAGCGAACATGTCGCATTGAGAACGCGCTTCCGAGCAACGCCATCGCTGCGAAGATCAGCGGCGTGGCCAGCGCGGCGTGGAAATGGATCTCATGGTTGCGCGAAGAGAAGCCTTTCGACTTCAGAGTCGAAATCAGATCCGGCAGTTTCCAGAAGGAGATCGTGTCCGGCGCGGCGAAGCTGTTAACGATCTGCTCCGGGGTCAGATCGGTGTCGATCAGGTGGAACGCCCGCTCTCGACGCACTGGCGGAACCTCGGGGCGTTTCGGGTCAAATTCGTAAATGACCACCGTCTCCAGCCGCCAGGAGCCAGGCTCAAGCTTGGCGGATTTCGCAATGATCTGCTGTGTGAGCGAATCCTGGTCGGCGTAGCGTAGAACCATGACGCGTTTCAGCTCAGTTCCATTCGCGTTGCTTTCGGCGCCGTGAATAACGGTTTGAGCGAAGACGTTGCCTTGCCGCAGCCAAAGGCCTTCGCGGGTTACCTCGACCAGGCTGCCATCTTTGCCGAACAGCTCCGCCTCCACCCGTTTGAACCGATCGAGCAGGGTGGCGGCGACGGGGTTGTAAACGGTGGTCGTCACCACGCCGACCAGCGCCGCCGCGACCATCACCGGGGTCACCAGATCCCAGCCTGACATGCCGCCGGCGCGGGCGACGACCAATTCTGACGAGCGCGCAAGCCGCGCATAAGTCCACATCGCGGCGAGCATCACCGCGTACGGGGCGACCTTGATCGAGATCGACGGCGCGCGCAGCGCCGCCAGTCCGAGCAGGCCGACAAAGCTGACGTCAGCGTCGCCCGAGCGGCGCGCGAGCTCGATCGCGTCGAACAGGATCGCCAGCATCAGGATGCCGAAGAAGACAAAGAATATCGAAGCGACGAAGCGGCGGCCGACATAGATTTTAAAGGTCATGAGCGTGCCTGCTCCCGATGGCGCTGAGCGTCATCCATCCGCCGTGCGGCGGACGGCGTTTTCGGGCTGGTGGTCGGTCCAAGACGCGTCGGTCCGCTTCGGCTGGGCCTTCGCATGCCCGACTGCATTAAAAAGTATATTGCGACGGCGATGGCGGCCAACGGCGTCAGATACATCAGGGGCCATAGTTCCGGCGCGCCGGTTGTCGCGTTCTTCATGGCAATGCCGAACACGCGGATGCCGGCGCCGGCGATCAGGGCGATGGCGACGGCCCCGCCCATGCCGCGGCGTGAGAAGGCCGCGCTGAACAATGCAGCGGCCGCCACGAGCGGCAGGGCGATCCCATATAGCGGCGCGCTCAGCTGCTCGTGCCCCTCCGCGGTGAATTTACCGATGTCTTTGGGCGTTCGCGCGACTGCTGGATCGGGCCAGATCAGCTCCCAAAAATACCGCTCGGAGGCTTTGCGCGAGCGCACGGCGCGATCGCCGAAGACGTCCAGCTCCAGCACAATCCGCCCCTCACGGTCCGCATCCGTATAAAAGTCGAGCCGCGTCAGGCGTTTGCCATCTTCCGTCAGCTGCAGGCGTTGACCGTCATACATGACGAGCACTGGCGTTCCGTCTGGCCGGGTGGCGACAAGGCCGCGCTTCGCCGTGTACACGACGGGCTGCTTCGCCGGCTTGCCTTTTTCCTTTCGCGCATCCTGAACCAGGATCCCCAGCATCTCGCCGCTGGAGGTGATTTCGCGGATATAAACCGTAAGGCCGCCAATCGGGTTGAGGAAGCGCCCGTCGCGAATAAGGCCGGCGGCGATATCGCCGCGCACTTCAGCCATCCGCTCGCTCAACATCCGCGCCGAGGTTGGCATGAGGTAGACGGTGATCGCGCTCAGCGACACGCTCAGCGCCATTCCGAACATCAGAACCGGCCGCGCCAGCCGCATTTTGGAGGCGCCGCCAGCGAGCGCAGCGATGATCTCGCTTTCGGAGATCAACCGATGCAGCGCGTAGACCGTGGCGATCAAGCCGCCAAGCTGCAGCACAATCGACAGCACAACCGGCAGCAACAGCGCCGAGAACTCCAGCAGAACTTGCGCGCCCTGGCCATTGTTCACGACCACATCCAGGATCCGCAAGGACTGGGTAAGCCAGACGACGCCGGTCAACACCAAAGTGAAGAAACCGAGCGGACCGAGTAGTTGGCGAAAGATGTAGCGCTCAAGCGTCTGCATGTGCCGTCCATATGCTTCTGAGGCCGGCCTTGTAGCGGCGGCGCCGCCATTGCGAAAGGGCGGAGTCGCCTTTGCGCGGCTGCGCGCAGCGAAGCGCGGCGTTTTGGCTGTGGGTAAGGCCCCAAATAAGGCGGGGGCGGGGCAAGTGCGCTGAAAGCGCCGATATTTCGGGCTCCAGCATAAATGGGTGAAAGCGGGCCTTCCTGATGGCGGCCGGGTCGGATATGCGGACGTCCATGTTTGAGTCCTCCTATGGCGAAGGCGTTGCGGCTGAGACCTGGGAATTCCGTCTGAGCCAAGAGCCGGCCACGCTTTGGTCGGTCCTCGCTGACACGAACCGCCTCTTTGAGGCTTTGGAATACCCGCGCTACGCGCTGAGCGACGAAAATGACGCGTCGTCCGGCGTGCGTCGTCGTGTGGCCCGTAGTGGGACGGGCGGGCGCGCCGTCGAATGGGAGGAGCGTCCGTTCGAATGGGCCACCGGCCAATGGTGGCGGATGCAGCGGGTCTACAAAAAGGGCCCGCTCGCTCGGCTGGACGCCACCTTATATCTGCGTCGCTCCGCTGGCGGCGGGTCGATCGCGCAATACACGCTCAATGCCGAGCCGAACGGAATGCGCGGGCGGACTCTGGTCTCTTCCGGCCAGTTGCGCCGGATGGGCGATCTGTTTGTCAAGCGCGCGGAGGAGGCGGACGACTATCTTGCTGGTCGGTCGGAGCGCCCTTTCCAGCTTAAGCCGCCGCCGCTCAGCCGTTCGGCGCTCGCCGAGATTGATGCGCGGGCGGACGCGGCGGCGGAAACGGCGGAGGCCCAGGCGGACCCGATCTTCGATGCGATCGTGCACATGTTGAAAACCGGCTCTGAGGCCGATGTGGCGCTGATCAGGCCCCGCATATTGGCGCGCCGGCTGGATCGGCCGCCGCAAGCGGCGATGGCTGCTTGTCTGGCGGCGGCCGAAGTCGGGCTGCTGCGGCGGCGGTTTCTGCCCATCTGCCCGGAATGTCGGCGACCGGCGGTTGGGGCGGACCGGCTGGCTGGCTTGGCCGGCAGCGCCTATTGCCAGTTCGACAAAATTTGGTTTGGGATCGATCTTGCGCAAAATGTCGAGCTCAGCTTCATGGCGTCGCCGGATCTGCGCGATGTCGGCTCGGGCGGCTATTGTTTATCCGGCCCGCTGACCAGCCCGCATATTGTGCTGCAGCAAGAACTTGATCCGGGGGAGCGTCGAGCCCTGCCGTTTCAACCGCCTGTCGGCGGTTATCGGTTCCGGGTCGAGACGGTGGCGGGGGAGACGCCAGCCGGGCGAGGCCCTTGGCGCGCGCCGCTGGATATCTCAACCGGCCCGACGCCGACGCTGCTTGCGATGGATGACGGCGTCGCTGTCGGCGGCGCGCCGGCGGATCAGGCGCTCGTGCTTGAGAATCACGCCAGCCGACGGATGCGGTTCATTGTCGAGGTGCGGGCTTGGCGCGGCGATGCGGCCAGCGCCGCTTCGGCGGTTCTGACCGAGGCGCATCGGCGCGCCTTCCCGCTGGATGCGCCGCCGGCGCCGTTGCCGGCCGGGCGCGCCTATGCAGTGTCCTTCACTGTGCTGACCGAACTGGCGACGCGTCAGGCTTTGGGCTCGAGCGAGGCGGCGCGCCGGTTTAGCGCAATGATGCGCTCCGCCTCGGAGCTGGCGCAGAATGATGGCGGCGTCTTGCTGCGCCGGGGCTCGGAAGCGGGCGTGGCGCTTTTCGGCGCGGTGCATGCGGCGGCGGCCTTCGCGACCGCGCTGCGGGAGACTGCGCGGGTCGTCCTCGCGGGGCGCGATGGCCGGGGCCTGCGTCAAGTGGATGAGCCGCCGAGCTTCGATGCGAACCAGGCTCCGCCCGCGCTTGGGCTCGGCGTGGCGATCGATGAAGGCGATATCGTGCTGCTTGACACCGGCGCAGGCTGTGACGCCGCCGGCGGCGGCATCGCGCGCGCAGAGGCGCTGGCGCATCTGGCGGGGCGGGACGGTTTGCTCGTTTGTCGCGAGGCTGCGGCCGCGCCTGAGGCTGAGGGGCTGTGGCCTGAGCATCGCGAGGATGTCGAGGCGGCGTTGGATGAAAATGGCGGCGTGGTCCGCGTCGTTCGATTTGCATAACGCGTTTGCGCGCCGGCTTAACCCAGAGCCGGCGCCCTTCTTGCGGCTGGTTCGCCAGGATCTCAGGCGAACGAGGCGTCAATGCAGGCTCAAGCAGCGCATATCTATCCAGACCTTATCGAAGGCGCCGCGGCGCTCCAGCTGCGCTGTGGGGGACTGTTCGATCTTGGCGCCGGCGATGGAGACAACGGTCTCGTTTCGGCGCTCGCGAACCATGCGGACAGCCTGATGGTCGAACAAATGCAGCTGGGCCCGACCGGGACGATCCTGCGGATGCGCGCGGTTGCGCGCAGCATGGCGGGGCGGGGCGGGGCGTCCGGCGGCCTGAACCTGATCGTGCTGCAAGCCGCCTACGCGGTCGATCCCGGTGGTCTTTCGCTCTCCGTCGCCCGGCGGCGGCGGCTTTGGGGCGCTGGCGTCGGCGCGGCGCTGCAGACGGCCGCCGCAAAGGCGGGGGCCGACAATCACGCGGCCTGGATGGTGGTGGTTGACGGCCCGTGCGCGCGGCCGAGCGGCTCCGATCCTTCGGCCCGCCGCCGCGTCGCGGCCGCATTGGCCGATGCGTTTGGGGCGCCTGAAGAAAACATTTTGGCGGTGGCGCGCGCGCCTGGCGACTGCGCCCCGCTGGCGCCGCGCTTGGCTCGGGCGTTGAGCGCCACGATCTTTCCAGCCGGCGCGCCCAACTGCGCCGGCGCGCCGATCCCAACGAAGCTGGCCGCGGCGGCGAATTGGGTGAGTCGGATCGACGGAACGCCCGCAATTATGTCCGTTGCGCCGGACGGGCGCGCGCCGCTTCTGCCCCGGCCTGCTTCGGTGTTGAGCCTGCCGGGCGTGGTCGCCCATGGCGCCGAGCTTAACCGCACCGGCTGGCGCGCCTGCGCCTGATCGGCCCCGCGGCGCCGATCGCCGGACCATCATGCGCTCGGCGCTGGCGGCGCGACCTGATAGCAAGGGCCGACTCTGCACAGGAGAAGCCCATGCGCACGATCAAACTGCTCCAAATCACGGACACCCATATCAAAACCCGCGACACCGCCTTCCTCCCCGCCGCGACGGCGGCGGACGGGCTGCGGCGGGCGATTGAGCATATCCACCTGCTGGCCGAGCGCGTGGACGGCATTGACGCGGTGATTCATACCGGCGATCTGGTCGATCATGGCGACGCTGATGAATATGAGCGCTTTAACGAGCTGATTGCCGCCCTGAAACTCCCCTTCTACGCGCTTCCAGGCAATCATGATCGGCGGGAGGGAATGCGCGCCGCAGGTCTCGCCCCCGAGGCCGCGCCGGAGGAAGGGCCGATTCGCTGCGGCTTGGATTTCGGCCCAGTGCGCGCGCTGCTGCTGGATGACGTCGTCCCCGGCGCGTCTCATGGCGAGATGGGCGCGGCGCAAATCGACTGGGCGGCGGCTGAGCTGGACGCGGCGGCGCAGGCCGGGCGGCCGGCGATCGTCTTCACCCACCACCCGCCTTTTCCCAGCGGCGTCGGCTATATGGACGCGATTCGGATGCGCGACGGCGAAACATTCGCCGCGATGCTGGCGGCGCAGCCGAATCTGACGCTGTTCGCCTGCGGCCATCATCACCGCGCCATCATCACCCGCATTGGCGCGGCGCCGGCGATGGCGGCGCCGGCGGTGGGCGGCGTGTTGGCGGTTGATTTCCGCCCGGACGCCGCGCCGATCGGGACGGAGGAGCAAAGCGCCGTGACGCTCCATGTCTGGCGCGAGGAGCCCGGACCGTTCGGGACCGTCAGCTCCTATGTGAGCGCATTTTAGGTCATTTGCCTGATTGCATGCGCCGCGCGCATCCCGACAAAGAGTAGGATGCCGCGATGGCGAGGCTGAGCGAGGAGGGGAGCATGGTGAGATGGGCGCAGTTCTGCGTCGGCGTGGCGGCGCTGGCGCTGGTTATCTGGGGCGCGGCGGGGCGTGGCGAGTGGGCGTCCGCGGAGCCGGCCCCGCGCCGTCTGGCGCTGGTCATTGGCAATGGCGCCTATACGGGCGCCCATCTTATCCGATTGCCCAATCCGACGCGGGATGCGGACGCGGTTAAGAAGATGCTCGATCGGCTGAAATTTGATGACGTTGTGCTCGCCACGGATCTGACGACGGCCGGCATGCGCAAAGCGCTGCGCCAATTCCGAAAATCAATCGCGAAGGGGCCGGTCGAGATCGCCGCGGTGTTTTTCGCCGGCCATGCGATCCAGTTTGAGCGGGAGAATTACCTGTTCGGCGTGGATGCTGAGCCGGAGACGGTGGCCGATCTGCCGGGGATGGCGGTGTCATTGCAGGAGATTTTGGCCAATATCGCCGGCGCGAAGGGGCTGAAGTTGGTTATGCTCGATGCGTGCCGGGATGAGGCGACGTTGCTGGCGGCGATGAAGGCGCAGGAGCCGAACAAAACCCGCTCCGCCAGCCTCAGCCGCGGCCTGGCGCGGCTGGAGCGATATCGCGCGTCCGACGATACGCTGATCGCCTACGCCACCTCGCCCGACAAGGTCGCGCTTGACGGCGTGCCGGGAGCCCACAGCCCCTTCACCCAGGCGCTGCTGGAGCTTGGGCCGACCCCCGGCAAAGAAATCCGACTCCTCTTCGGCGCGGTGCGGGACAAGGTCGCGCGGGTGACTGCAGGGCGGCAGAAACCGACGGCGAAGACGGATACGATGGGCGGGCGGGAATATTATTTGGTTCCTGCGGCGACGCGCCCAAAGCCGGTTCCGATCGCGGCGCCCAAGCCTAAATCGGGCCTGAAAGACTTCGAGACCTTCCGCGATTGCGCCGACTGCCCGGAGATGGTGGCGATCCCGGCCGGTTCCTTCCTGATGGGCTCGCCGAAGACCGAGCTTAAGCGCGACGAGGATGAAGGGCCGCAGCGGCGGGTGGCGATGAAAGCTTTTGCGATCGGCAAGTATGAGGTCACGGTCGGCCAATATCGCAAATTCGTCAAAGCCACGGATCGAAAGACCGACAAAGGCTGTTGGATTTGGACAGGCTCGAAGTGGGAGAAGCGTAAGGACGCCTCCTGGGAAGCGCCCGGCTTCACGCAGACGGACGCGCATCCGGTGACCTGTGTTTCCTGGGCGGACGGGCAGGCCTATGTTGCTTGGCTCTCCAAGCGCACGGGGCAAGCGTATCGCCTGCCTTCGGAAGCTGAATGGGAGTATGCGGCGCGGGCGGGGACGCGGGGCCCGTTCAGCTTCACGGGCAAAATTTCGGCGGATAAAGCGAATTACGATGCTTCGTACAGCTATGACGGCTCGCCGAAGGGCGTGTATCGGGGGAAGACGCTGGCGGTTGGGTCTTTCAAGCCCAACCCTTGGGGCCTTTATGATGTGCATGGCAATGTTTGGGAGTGGGTTCAGGACTGTTGGCACGAATCCTATAAAGGGGCGCCAACCGATGGATCGGCTTGGATGGCGGCGGATAAAGGGGATTGTTCCCATGCCGTTCTTCGCGGCGGCTCGTGGTACAACGATCCGATCAGGCTGCGCTCCGCGGACCGCCTCTGGCTCCAGCGCGACGGCCGGTTCAGGAGCTGGGGGTTTCGCGTTGCCCGGACGATAATTCCGTCGTGAGACGGGATTATTCTTAGCTCTTATTCCTTTACTGCCCGCCACAGGCGCCGGGGCTGCGGCGCGGTGCGCGGCGGTGCCGTTTGCGCCCAAAAACCGCGCGTAGCGCGGTCGAATATTGCGCCGTCACTGCTGGGCCGCGCTCGCGCGGAAGCTGGAATCGCGATGGCCCTACATACCCCGCTCCTCCACCACGCGGCCGCGATCCAACCTTATAAGCCGCTCCCCAATCGCCTCCGCCTCCGTCATATCATGGGTGACATAGAGGATCGGGACCTGCGCCTCCTGTCGAATGCGGGTGAGGTAGGGGAGGATCTCCGCCTTCAGCCGCGCGTCGAGATTGGCCAGCGGCTCATCCATCAGCAGCGCTTCGGGGGCGGAGAGCAGGGCGCGGCCAATGGCGACCCGCTGCTTCTCCCCGCCGGAGAGCCGCCCGGGGCGCCGATCCAGCAGCGGCGTTATCTCCAGCAGTTCGGCGACCTCCATCAGCCGCGCGGCCAGGGTCTCAGCCGCGAGACTTCGGGGCCGGCCATAGAGCAGATTGGCCCGCACCGTCAGATGCGGAAACAGCCGCGGCTCCTGGAACACAACGCCAAGCCGCCGTTTCTCGGGCGGGGTGAACAGCTTTTGCGCCGAATCGAACAGCAGGCGCGGATCCTCGCGCGGGCCAAGGGTAATGCGCCCGTGATCCGGCTGCTCCAGCCCCGCGACGCTGCGAATCGTCAGGGTTTTGCCGGAGCCCGAGGGCCCGAACAGCACGCTGGCGCCGGTCACCTCAAAGGCGGCCTGCAGCTGAAAGCTCGGCATTTGTTTGGTGATCGAGACCGAAAGCGCCGTGCGATGCTCCATTTCATCTCTCATCCCGCCGCCTTTCGTCGCGCCGCCGCCGCCAACGCCTCGGCCGCCGCAACTGCGGCCAGAGCGAGAAGGATCGCATAGATCACGAGACGCCCCGCCGCGTCCTCCCCGCCTGGCCGCTGCAATTCGGTGTAGATGGCGATCGGCAGGGTGCGGGTCTCGCCCGGCTGGTTGCCGACAAAAGCGATCGTCGCCCCAAACTCGCCAAGGGCGCGGGCGAAGCCGAGCAAGGCGCCGGCGATCACGCCCGGGGCGGCGAGCGGCAGGGCGATGGTCGCGAATCGGCGCCAAGGGCCGGCGCCGAGCGTGCGGGCGGCTTCCTCCAGATCCGGATCAACCGCTTCAAAGGCCAGCCGCGCGGCGCGAACGACCAATGGAAATCCCATCACCGCCGCCGCCAACGCCGCGCCCTCCCAGGTGAAGGCGACGCGCAGGCCAAAATTTTCGAACAACCACGCGCCGATGACGCCGCGCCGGCCGAACAGTTCAAGCAGCGCGAAGCCGACGACGACGGGAGGCAACACCAGCGGCAGGTTCACGACCGCCTCTAACGCTGTTTTGCCGAAGAATTTCTTCTTCGCGAGAACCCAGGCCAGCGCGACCGCCGGAACCAATGAAAAAGCCGCGGCGACGCCGGCGACTTTCAAGGACAACAATGCGACCGCGAGTTCAGTTTCGGTCACAGAAAACTCCGTTTGACGGCATGATGGGCGGCGGCTGGCGATAGAATTTGAGCTTAGCGCTAAATCCTTGCAAGAGCCGCGCTAAATGCTTGCACGCGATATTTTCTTCGCCTAAGTTCCGCGAACTTCTCACGCAGGGCATGGGTGATTCGGTCATATACCAAATCGTCCGCCGGTCGCCTTCCTCGGAAAGAGATGTTCGATCAGCGCGTTTGCGCGCAGTCGGTTTCTTTTGGGGATTGTGCTTCAGCCCTGCGGTGGATCAACCGGAAAAAGGACGAGCCGACAATGGCGTTGCCTGAATTCACTATGCGTCAGCTGATGGAAGCTGGCGTGCATTTCGGTCACCAGACCCACCGTTGGAACCCGCGGATGCGCCAGTATATTTACGGCGACCGCAATGGGATCCACATCATCGATCTGACCCAGACGGTTCCGCTGCTGCACCAGGCGCTGGTCGCGGTGCGTGATTGTGTCGCGCGGGGCGGCCGCATTCTGTTCGTCGGCACCAAGCGTCAGGCGCAAGCGCCGATTGCGGATGCGGCGGAGCGTTCGGCGCAGTATTTTATGAATCACCGCTGGATGGGCGGCACGCTGACCAACTGGTCGACCGTGTCGAAGTCGATCCAACGGCTGAAAAAGCTGGATGAGCAGCTCGGCGGCGAAGCGCAGGGCTTCACCAAGCGCGAGCGTCTGCAGCTTGAGCGTCAGCGCGATAAGTTGCAGCTGACCCTGGGCGGTATTCGCGAGCTGGGCGGCAAGCCGGATCTGCTGTTCGTTGTCGATACGAACAAAGAAGAGCTGGCGCTGATGGAGGCGCAGAAGCTGCGCATCCCAGTTATCGCTGTTCTCGACAGCAACTCGTCGCCTGACGGCGTCGCTTACCCGATTCCGGGCAATGACGATGCGGCGCGCGCGATTGGCCTGTACTGCGATCTGATTGCGCTGGCGGCGATTGACGGCATGCAAGAGCAGCTCGGCGCGGCTGGCGTTGACATCGGCGAGTTCATCGACGCGCCGATGGAGGCGGAGCTGGCGGAACTGGAAGCAGACGCAGCTGAAGCCGGCGTCGATCTCGGCGATGCGGCGCTGAGCGCTGAAGCGTCGGTTGTTGCTGAGGCGACGGCGGAAGCAGACGCCGCTGAAACTGCTGAGGCGCCTGCGCCTGCAGCGGAAGAAGCGCCGGCCGCTGAGGCGGACGCCGACGCGAAAGCCGGCTAAAGCCGCCTATTGCGCCGCGCCACGATACGCCGTTGGCGCGGCGGATGTGACAGATTAATGAACGCCGCGACGGTTGCTTAAGCGCGCGGCATCTGCGATCAGCCCCATCAAGTTCCGCCGCACGCGTGCGCGCGGTGGTTTATTGCTGCGGACGCTATGACAGCGCCCGCGGCTTGATCCTTTTGATACACTGCCCAAGGAGCGAGCTATGGCCCAGATCACGGCCGCGTTGGTTAAAGAGCTGCGTGAAAAAACTGGCGCCGGCATGATGGACGCCAAAAAGGCGCTGACCGAAAGCGACGGCGACATGGCGGCGGCCGAAGATTGGCTGCGCACCAAGCTTGGCGTGAAAGCAGACAAGAAGTCGAGCCGTGTTGCGGCGGAAGGTCTTGTCAGCCTCGCCAGCGACGGCGCGAAAGCCGCTGCGGTTGAGATCAACTCGGAAACCGACTTCGTTGCGCGGAACGCTGAGTTCCAGGAAATGGTTGCCGAGATCGCGAAGGTCGCGCTTGATCTCGAGGATCCTGCCGACGCGTCTCCCGCCGGGCTGCTGGCCGCTAAAATGCCATCGTCCGATAAGCCGGTCGAAGAGCATGTGAAAGAGAAGGTCGGCACGATCGGCGAGAATATGACTGTTCGCCGTATGCGCCGCTTGGCCGTGGATAAGGGCGTAGTCGCGTCCTACGTTCACAATGCAGCGGCGCCTGGCATGGGCAAGATCGGCGTTCTCGTTGCGCTTGAAAGTGAAGGCGACGCGGCGAAGCTCGAAGAGCTCGGCAAGCAGATCGCGATGCATGTCGCGGCTACGAAGCCGGCGGCTCTGTCCGAGGCTGATCTCGATCCGGCGCTGGTTGAGCGTGAAAAAGCTGTTTTGACCGAGCAAGCGCGTGAATCGGGCAAGCCGGACAATGTGATCGAAAAGATGATCGTTGGCCGCCTCAACAAGTTCTATCAGGAAGTCTGCCTTCTGAAGCAGGCGTTCGTGATGGACCCGGAACTGACGGTCGAAAAAGCTGTTGCCGCGAAGGCGAAAGAAATCGGCGTTGACGTTAAAGTCGTTGCTTTTGTTCGCTTGGAAGTTGGCGAAGGCATTGAGAAAGAAGAGACTGACTTTGCAGCAGAAGTCGCTGCGCAGGTTAGTAAGTCGTAATCGGCTTTCTCCCCCTAAATTGAGCCGCTCAGCCCCGTGGCTGAGCGGTTTTTTTGTGTCTACGGCGCTCCGTGGCGCGGCGCCGCGGCGCGCCGATGTATCATACCGCCTGCAGCAGCTGAGCAAGGCGCGGGGCTGCTTGCGCGGTGAGGGCGGGGGCGATGGCCTCCGCAGCGCGGCGAAGCTCCGAATCTGCGCGAAGCTCCGCAGCAAGCCGGCGGAAATAGACGGTGCGTTCCCAATCTCGCCGCCGTCCAAGGGCCATTTCCCACATCTTTGGCGCGGTTGGCCGCCCTCGGAGCAGGTTCAACGCATGGGTTGAGGCCAGATACTCGGCGACGAGCATATGCACGAAGCGGACCGCGCCCTCATCGCCGTCTCCAGCGCCGCGGGCGAAGAGCGGGAAATGCGCCAGTGCGAGCTCCAGCCGGCGGGCTGATTCTTCATCGAGATCCGGCGCAATCAGGCTTGGCAGCACGCCGTCGATCCAATCGGCTGCGTCCATCTCCGTTTCAGGCGTTTCCGCTGCGAAGCGATAGAGATAGGCGGTCATGCCGAGCATATCCTCCAGCTCCGCCCGCCCGCGCGCTTCGATCGCCGCGCGCAGGCTTGCAGCGTCGCCGCGATTGAGCTCATTCGCCGCCTCGATCTCCGCACGATCGAAATCGGCGACGAATTCATCGAGCCGCATGACCTGTTTCTCGATAATCTCCCGATCGATGATGGCGTCGACCGTGAATTGCAGCAGTGCAAATTCGTTGGCCAGCGCCCGTTCTTCTCCCTTGCGGATCGCTTGCACCAGACGGCTGCAGTAGAAAGGCAGATCCGAGAGCGTCTCCAGATCTGGGCGGGCTTCGATCCGGGTGGCGATGGCGTCAATCTGCGGTTGGCCGGCCTCGCCTTGCTCCGCGGTCAGCACCGCGGCGATGTAGGCGCGCTTCGCCTCGCGGTCCCAGCGTTCCAGCTCATAAATCTCGGTTTGCTCTGGGCGCGTCGCCAAGCGGTGATGCAGAAACGCCCGCAGCGCATCGGAGGAGGCGAACAGGCTGTCGCGGGTGGAGAAGAGCACGCGCGCCCGGCTGCCCGGCGCTTCCAGCGCGCTTTGCAGCGTTTCGAAAAAGTTGGTTTGACGCCGGAAAAACTCGTCGAGCCCGTCGAGGATCCAGCTGTTCAGCCCTTGGCGATGCAGCCAGGAGAATGCGTCGCTGGGGACTTCGCTGGTGATCTCGGAGCCAAATAGCCGGGCGACAAGGTCGCGGAAAGATCGGAATTCAGCCGCGCCTGCGGCGGTGGAGCCGAGTTCGGCCGGCTCGAACAGGATGGGACGGGACCCGAGCTGGTCTCGGCTCTTGGCGGTGTTGAAAGCGGTTTGCGCGGTTTCCAGCAGTTCCGCCGTCAGCACGCTTTTTCCGACGCCCGCCGGTCCGCATAAAACGATCAGCCTTGGGCCTTCGGGCAGCGCGGCGAAATCAGGGGCCAGGCGCTCATACAGATCGCGCCCGCTCTCGATTGTCGGCGCGTCAGGGGCGAAGCTGGCCAATCGGCGGTAAGGCTGCGGCGCGCGCGGTGTGACTTTGAAATTGCGCACTTTGCGGCGCAGACGATCCGACAATACGCTGCTGTCATCCGCATCGTCATAGCGGCGGGCGCGGAAGTACCAATCGAAGAAGTGGGGCGGCGTCAGGGGGGAGCCGCCGGCCTCGGCGATGGCGCCGCGATTGAGGCCCGCGCGGCTGCGTTTGATGATCGGTACGATTTGATCGGCCGGCAAGCCCGCGCTGCGCAACGCGTTGATGGCGGCGAAAGCGGCCTTGGTTGGATCTGCGTCATTTTCGGACAGGATCACCGCGCCGATTACGCGCGCGTCTCGTCGCCCGATCAGGGCGTCTGGCCCGAGCTTTTGGATTTGGTATCCACGCGCGGCCATAAACGCCGCGGCCGCTGTTTTTAGCGCGGCGTCATCTTGATCAATTCGAGGGCTGCTCGGGTGCATAGGCGTCTCTCCGCTCGCTCGGACGTTAGGGCGCGCGCCTCGTTCGCATTTTGAGCGAATCTGTGCCGGCGGCCGCCGCGCATCCTCTTCATTGTCTTAATCTGGCGCAACTCTTGTGGGTAAGCAGAGCGGCCGCATCAACTGCGTGATCTGATGCGGCGCGCCAATGGGGCGCGCGCGTTGTTCTGCTGCAGGCGCAGCGCTTGCGGCGCGGGGCGATTTGCGACAGGTTCCGCGCGTTCTGAACCGCGGCTGCAGCTTGGGAGCGGATTTAATATGTCGGTCGACCAAACAGACCCCCCTTCGGGCGCCGAGGCGCCGCTATATCGGCGCGTACTGCTGAAGATCTCAGGCGAAGCCTTGATGGGCGATCAGGGCTACGGGCTGCATCCCCCGACGGTGACGCGCGTCGCCGCCCGGATTGCAGAGCTGCGCAAAACAGGGGTTGAGCTGGCGTTGGTTGTCGGCGGCGGCAACATTTTTCGCGGTCTTTCCAACTCTGCGGCGGGGATGGAGCGCAGCTCGGCGGACCATATGGGGATGTTGGCGACGGTGATGAACGCGTTGGCGCTCGAAGGCGCGCTGCGCGCAGCTGGGGTGGCGGCGCGGACGATGTCCGCCATTCCAATGCCGACCGTATGTGAGTCCTTCAGCGCCGCCGGCGCGCGACGGCATCTGGAGGCCGGCGTGGTGACCATCTTCGCCGCCGGCACGGGCAATCCGTACTTCACCACGGACACCGCCGCGACCTTGCGCGCGCTGGAAAGCGGTTGCGACGCGCTGTGGAAGGCGACGCAGGTTGACGGCGTCTATGACAGCGATCCGAAAACCAACCCGGACGCGCAGCGCTACGCTGAGGTGGATTACACCGAGGTTCTTTTGAAGGATCTCAAGGTTATGGACGCGGCGGCGATTGCTTTGGCGCGCGACAATAAGCTGCCGGTTGTGGTGTTCGCGCTGGAGGCGCCCGAGGGTTTCACGCCTATACTTTACGGCCGCGGACGCTATACGCTTGTGCGACCCGGCTGAGAGGCGGCGGCGACACAACGAGGATAATAGGAGCAGGCAATGTCGGACGGACCCGATCTCGATGATCTCGAGCGGCGGATGGATGGCGCAATTGGCGCGCTGAAAACGGAATTTGCATCTCTTCGGACTGGACGCGCCTCCGCGTCGATGCTTGAACCGGTTACGGTTGAAGCCTACGGGTCGACGACCCCGTTGAACCAAATCGGCACGATCAACGTGCCAGAGCCGCGGATGGTGGTTCTGAATGTTTGGGACAAGGGATTGGTCGGCGCGGCGGAGAAGGCGATCCGCAATTCCGGTCTCGGCGTTAACCCAGTGGTGGATGGAACTCTGATCCGCGTTCCAATCCCGGAGCTGAATGAAGAGCGCCGGCGTGAATTGACCAAAGTCGCCGGCCAGTATGCGGAGAAGGCGCGCGTCGCGGTGCGCAACGTGCGGCGCGACGGCATGGATCAGGTTAAGAAAGCCAAAGCGGATGGGTTGTCTGAGGACGATCAAAAGCTGTATTCGGATGAGATCCAAGCGCTGACCGATAAGAAAATTGCGTCGGTAGATGGGGCGCTTGCGGATAAAGAAAAAGAAATCATGCAGATCTAGGCCGCGCGTTTTGGCATTTTTGCTTATTCGCGAGTTAAAGATGGGTGGGGAAGCGTGGCGAATACCAGCGGCAACGCAGCGGAAAGTATGATGGAGATCGGAGCCGCTACGGGCCGCAACGGCGCCGAGGCGCTTTCGCCACTCCATCCAGCGCCGCGGCATGTCGGCATTATTATGGACGGCAACGGGCGCTGGGCGCGCGCTCATGGCTTGGATCGGCTGGAAGGCCATCGCCGCGGCGCGGAGAGCGTGCGCGAGGCCATTCGCGCATGCCCGGATCTCGGGGTTGAAGTGCTGACGCTCTACGCTTTCTCCACCGAGAATTGGCGGCGTCCGGCGGAGGAAGTCTCAGGTTTGATGGAGCTGTTTCGCGTGTATTTCGCGGAAGAAGCCGAAAGCCTGATCCGCGAGGGCGTGCGAGTGACGTTCCTGGGGGACCCGACCCGCTTGCCCGCCGATGTGCAGTCGATGATGTGCGCATTGGAAAAGGCGACGCAGGAAGGCCGTCAATTGCGGCTGGTGGTGGCGCTCAACTATGGCGCGCGCGCCGAGATCGCTAACGCCGCGCGCCGTTTGGCGGAGCAGGTGGCGGAAGGCGCGCTGGCCGCAGAAGATGTGACCGAAGAAGCCCTGGCTTCGGCGCTCGAGACGGCGGATTTGCCCGATCCGGACCTCGTGATCCGCACCTCGGGCGAGCAGCGGCTTTCGAATTTTCTCCTGTGGCAGGCGGCCTATGCGGAGTTCATTTTCCTTCAAGAAACATGGCCCGAATTTACGCAGGAAAGCTTCGCAAAGGCGGTCCGAGCCTTTCGAGCGCGAGATCGCCGTTTTGGCGCTTCGTTCGGCTAAGCCGTGAGCGCGGCGCGAGGCGGGCTGTCTGATCTGGGGCCGCGTCTCGCCTCAGGGTTGGCCTTAGGGGCGGCGGCGGCGGCGGCGATATGGGCCGGCGGCTGGATTTCCGCTCTGTTGGTCTCCGCCGCCGCGGGCGCAATGGCGTGGGAGTACCGGGCGATTGTCGCGTCGCGTGATGGCGGTTTCACCCGCCGGGACGTGTTTTTCCCAGCGCTTGTGGCGCTTGCGCCGTTTATCGCGCATCTCGAAGGGCGCGTGGCGCCGGCGGGTTTTCTACTTCTTGGCGGCGTGATCGTTACTGTCAGCCTGGATCGCGGCGGGGGCCGCGATTGGCGCTGGACTGCGCCGGGCGTTCTGCTGCTTGGCGGCGCCTCCTCGGCGTTCGTCTTTCTGCGGGATCAACCCGCCTATGGGTTGGAGACGTCGGTTTGGTTGGTGCTGGTTGTTGCGGCGACGGATATCGGCGGCTATTTCGCTGGGCGATTGATCGGCGGGCCGCGGTTGGCGCCGTCCCTGTCGCCGAGCAAGACATGGGCGGGCTTCATCGGCGGCGCGGCGTTGGCAGCCTTCAGCGGCGGCATGTTTTCCTGGGCGACGACGGGCACTTATTACCAGGAAGTGGTCGCGGTCTCGCTTGTTGCGGCTGCTGTCGCTCAGATGGGCGATCTGGCGGAAAGCGCGTTGAAACGTCGTTTCGGGGTTAAGGACGCCAGCAAGCTGATCCCGGGCCATGGCGGCGCGCTGGATCGGCTGGACGGCTTGCTAGCGGCGACGATCGTTGCGGCGATTGTCACTTTCGCGCGCGGCAAGGAGGTGTTCGTCTGGTGAGCGCGGCTATGTTGATGCTCAACCAAGCGTGACGCCGCTTTATTTGCCCTGGGTTGGATAAAGGAATTAAACCGTAGGGCAAGAGCGCTTAAGTATCCTGCCGAGAGCGCGGCCTGAACCTGATGGCTGCGTCATGAGGATGTGTTGAGAGCCGAAACGGGCGCCTTGCGCGGCTGACGCTCTCAGCGAGCACGAGGACACTGCGGCGATAATGAGTATTTTGTACGATCTGCCTTTGCTTGGACCGTTGATCGAGATGTTGCTCACGGTCGTGCTGCCGTTTCTGGTGGTGCTGTCGATCGTCGTATTTGTTCACGAGATGGGCCACTATCTGGTCGGCCGTTGGTGCGGGATCAAAGCCGAGGCGTTTTCAATCGGCTTTGGGCGCGAGATTTTCGGCTGGACGGATCGGCACAACACGCGATGGCGCGTATCGCTGCTGCCGCTGGGCGGTTACGTGAAGTTTCGCGGCGATACGGACGCGGCGAGCTCCGGGGCTACGGCTGAAGTCGCTCAGATGTCGCCGGAGGAGCGGCGGACGACGCTGAACGGCGCGCCGATCTGGGCGCGGGCGCTGACGATCCTCGCCGGACCGATGGCGAACTTCATTCTCACCATCATTCTGGCCTTCTTCCTGACATTCGCGACCGGCGTGGCGAATCGGGACGCCGTCATTGGCAAAGTTGCTCCGGAAAGCTTGGCGGCCAAGGCTGGCTTGCGGCCCGGCGATCAGGTTCTTCGGGTTGACGGCAAGGAGATTGACGGCTTTCGCGGTTTCGCCAAGGCGCTTGAGTATCCGGGATCGGAGACCAAGCTTCTGGTCCGGCGCGACGGGGCGGAGGTTGAGCTGACTGCGGATCTACGCGTGCCGGCGGAGGTTGCGCGGGTGGCGGCGGGCAAGCCTGCCGATCTGGCTTGTATTCGCAAGGGGGACGTGATCGTCGGCTATGGCGATAAGCCGATCAGGTCTTTTGGCGAGTTGCGCAAGGCGGTCGAAGCCTCGGGCGGGGCTGAGACGGTCATTAAATTTGTCCGCAATGGCGAAACAAAATCCGCGAAATTGACGCCGCATGTCGCGGAACGGATCAACCCGGATACGAAGCAGCCTGAGCGCGTCTATCAAATTGGCGTGGTGTCTAAGGGTGGACTCGGCGTTGCGCCGCAAATGTTGCCGGCAAGCGTCGGTCAGGCCGCAGTAACTGGTGTGGCCATGCCGTATTTAGTTGCTGAGCAGACCTTTGGCTATATATACGCTTGGATTACGCAGAAGGTGGATGGCTCGTCGATCAACAGCTTGATCGGCATCGCCGACGCCTCAGGCCGCGCGGCGAGCCTCGGCATCGTAGCGTTTTTGCAGCTGATCGCGCTGATTTCGGCCGCGATTGGCATTATGAACCTGCTGCCCATCCCGGTGTTGGATGGCGGCCATCTCGTGTTCCACGCGGTTGAGGCGGTGCGGGGCCGCCCCGTCAATGAGCGGTGGATGGAGATCGCGATGACTGTCGGACTGGCGGCGGTGCTGCTGCTGATGGTGTTCGCCACCATGAATGACCTGTCGCCTCTGCTGGCGAAGCTTTCAGCGAAGGCGTGTTAGTCCCCGGCGTTTGACGCGCGCGGGGCGGAGCGAAAGGGCTTCTCCGGAAAAATCCGGTGAAGCGCGGCAAAGAAGCGGCGCCTGAACCATCATGGCGCTATTTTCGACGCCGATTATGGTGGAACGACTTGATCCTACGCCCAAGACGCCGGTAGGTCGTTCATGTGGGCGAAAGGCGCGTGTTTTTTTGCGGGCCGGACGCGAGATAGGGCGGGCGCCATGCGCTCGGCTGGGAGAGCCAGGGCAATCAGGCGGCGCCAAGACATGGGCGGGCCGCTTCCTGGCGGGAGAGACGCAGCGGCCGTCAGCGCCGCGGAGCAGGGGTGTGACAATGACGCTTCGAAGAGCGACGATAGCGAAGGCGATCCTGATCTGCATGGCGGCGATCGTCGCTTCTGTCGGTCCGGCGATGACCTCCGGCGGCGCAGCATGGGCGCAGGAGACCGTCGAGCGCCTCAGCAAGATTGAGGTCCGCGGCGCTCAACGGGTTGAGCGCGAGACCATCGTCTCGTATCTGCGGCTGGCGCCTGGGGATGCGCTGACGAAGACTGCGGTGAACGACGCGCTGAAGCGCTTGTTCGCAACCGGCCTGTTTAAGGATGTCAGCATCACGCCGCGTCCTGGCGGCTTGCTGCTGGTCGACGTCGCCGAGAACCCGGTGATCAGCGAGATTTCGTTCGAGGGCAACTCGGCGATCAAGGATAAGGTTCTGCAGGCGCAGATCCGCTCGCGTCCCCGCGGCGCCTTCACCCGCGCACGCGCTGAGGCTGATGCGCTGACGATCTTGGACGCTTACCGCGCCGCTGGCCGCTACTCAGCGACCGTCGAGCCGAAAATCATTGAGCGCAAAGGCAACCGCGTTGATTTGGTCTTCGAGATCAAAGAAGGCAAAACGGTTGGCATCCTGTCGATCAATTTCGTCGGCAACGACGAATACTCAGATCGCCGGCTGCGGTCGATTGTCCAGACCTCGGAAAGCGCGTGGTGGAAAGTCCTCGCGACGTCGGACAACTACAATCCCGATCGTATCGAGGTGGATAAGCAGCTGCTGCGCCGTTTCTATTTTGCGCGCGGCTATGCAGACTTCGAAGTCGTGTCGGCGGTTGCGGAGCTGAGCCCGGATCGGGACGGCTTCATCATCACCTTCACCGTCTCGGAAGGCGAGCGCTACGATGTTGGCGATGTGGGCGTGTTTTCGCGCATCCCGAAATTCGACCCGAAGAAATACGCCGGTTTGATCGCGACCGTTCCTGGCGACACGTACGACGCTGATCTGGTTCAGCGGACCGTGAAGAAAATGCAGCAGCGCCTGGCCGAAGACGGCGTCCGCTTCGTGGATGTGAAACCGCAGGCGCGCAAACGCCGCGCGGATGGCAAGCCGGTAGTCGACATCCGCTATGTCTTCGTCGACGCGCCGCGGCTGTATGTCGAGCGGATTGAAATTGAAGGCAACAGCCGAACGCTGGACCATGTTATCCGCCGCGAGTTCGACTTCGTCGAGGGCGACGCGTTCAGCACCTATGGTTTGACGCGGAGCCGGAGCCGGATCCGGGCGCTCGGCTTCTTCGGCAAAACCGAGGTGAAAACGGCGAAGGGCAGCGCGCCCGACCGCGTCGTTGTTCGCGCGAAGGTGAAAGAAAAGGCGACTGGCGATCTTTCGTTCGGTATCGGTTTCTCATCGGTCGATAGCTTGGGCGGCACGATCAGCCTGACGGAGCGCAACTTCCTGGGGCGCGGTCAGTTGGTGCGCATCTCCATTGCGGCCAGCTCATCGCGCCAGACCTATGACTTCGCTTTTATCGAGCCGTATTTCCTGGGTCGCAACCTTGAGGCCGGCATTCAAGTTTTCCACATCGAATCGGATCAGTCGGACGAATCTGACTTCGAAACCAAACGGTCGGGCTTCTCGCCGAGCATTGGTTTCCCGATCGATGAGTATAGCAAGATCCGCCTTCGCTATAAGCTGGTGTATGACAACATCGTAGAGGTGCCGTCCTCCGCTTCGCCGCTTGTTAAAGCAGACAAGGGCGGGCGCTTGGTGTCGTCAGTCGGCTACGACTACACGCTCGATTTCCGGAACAGCAAAAACCAGCCGACTGAAGGCTTTATTCTGACGCTTAATCAGACCTTCGCTGGCGTCGGTGGCGATACCTTCTACCTGCGCAGCAAAGGTAAAATTAAGGGCTACACCTCCTTCTTCCGTGAGGACGTCATCGTCAGCTTGTCGCTCGAGGGCGGCGCAATCGTCGGTCTTGGCGGCGATGATGATGTCAAGATCTCGGACCGGTTCAGCCTGGGCGGCGACGAGTTCCGCGGCTTCCGCAAGAGTGGCGTCGGGCCTCGCGATACGCACACCGCCACGATCAGCGGGACAACTTACAACTACGATGCGGCGCTCGGCGGCAACTACTACGCCTTGCTGCGTGCGGACATTTCGTTCCCGCTCGGATTGCCGGAAGAGTATGGCATCTTTGGCGGCGTATTCGCGGATGTGGGTTCTGTCTGGGGGCTGGACGACACCCGCTATGCGACGGATACAGGCACTCTTTCGGTTGACGATAGCTTCAAGCTGCGCGCAACCGCCGGTGTGAGCTTGTTCTGGACCTCGCCATTCGGACCGCTGCGCTTCAACTTGGCTGTGCCTATTCAGAAGGAAGAAGAAGACAAGGACGAGTTCTTCTCCTTCGGTGTGGCGACCCGGTTCTAACGACGCGTTGTCGGCGGAACATTCGCTGGGCTATTAGAGACGCAGGGCTGGCGACGGCCCTGCGTTGGTTTATGCGAAACAGGTGAGAAATATGCGCTGGTGGCCAAGGCTGTTTGTGTTGATTGCGGTCGTTGCGCTTCTCGCCTTTAGCGGCGGGGCTTTGCTGGCCCAGGAAAGTAAGTCGACGCCGAAAACGTCGACCGATGCGAAGTCTGGCGCGACAGCGCGGAAGCCAAGTGATGCGCGCAGCGCTGGACCTGGTTTCGAGACCTTGCCCGCCTCCCCAGTGCTTATCGTCAATGTTGAGCGGATTTTCCGGGTGTCCTCGGCTGGCCGCGCGATTTCTGCCGCCCAGGCGCGTCTTGTTGCTGCGGCGGAGAAAGAGCTGAACACGCGCCGCGCGGCGCTGCGGGCTGAAGAGGCCGAGTTGACGGCGATCCGTGCAACGACCCCGGCGGTGGAATTCCGCAAGCGCACGGATGATTTTCGGCGCCGAGTTGGCGAGTTGCGCCGCTTCCGCCGGGATCGGGGCATGGCGATCAAGCAGGCCGTGTCGACCGCGCGCGGGAAACTGCGCAAGGCGCTTCAACCTGTTTTGGTTGGCATTATGCGTGAGTGGCGCGCAGCGGTGATGCTTGACGCGCGCCAAGTGGTGTTGAGCGCGCGTGCGCTCGATATCACCAAAGAAGCCATCAAACGACTTGACGCGACAACCCCAAGCATTGAAGTCCGCATCAAGTCCGGTAGTGAGTAACCTGCAGAGGCGAGGCGTGTGAGCGTTTCGTGGTACGAATAAGCGCGGCGGCGCAAATGGAGCGGCCAATGAGTGAAGTCAGCGGGAGCGATGTCCACATGGCGGATGGCGCTAAGATGGTTGAGGACATCGACGTCGAGCGCATCATGCGCATGATCCCGCATCGGTATCCGTTCCTCATGATTGATCGGGTGCGCAGCTTGACCCCCAGCGTTCGGGCGGTCGGCGTCAAGAACGTCACGATCAATGAGCCCTTCTTTCAGGGCCATTTTCCGCCAAAGCCTATTATGCCGGGTGTTCTACTCATCGAGGCCATGGCGCAGACTGCGGCTGTGCTGGTGGTGCACACCCTCGATATGATCGATCAGGGCAAGCTGGTCTATTTCATGACGGTGGACAATACGCGCTTCCGTAAGCCGGTAATTCCTGGCGATGTTGTTGAGCTGCATGTGGATGTCGTGAAGTCGCGGGGACCGGTGTGGAAATTCAATGGCGTCGCCAAGGTTGGCGATGCGATCTGCGCACAGTCGGACTTCTCCGCGATGATTGTTGATCCGCCGGAGCCCCCTGCGGCCGGTTAGTTGCTAAACGAATTAAGGCGCGCCGGTCTCCCGACGCGCTGAAAGCGGGGCTGAAGGAGGGCGGCATGCCACGGGCGCAAAGCGCAGAGATCCATCCAACTGCGATCGTCGACGAGGCGGCGGTGATTGGCGAAAATGTCCGGATTGGGCCTTATTGCGTCATCGATGCGGATGTCGAAATTGGCGCCGGGGTCGAGTTAAAGTCGCATGTCACCGTGAGCCGGTGGACGCAAATCGGCGAGGGCTGCATTGTTTGGCCTTTCGCCTCGCTTGGGGCGGAGCCGCAGGATCTCAAATTTAACGGCGAGGCCTCGCGGCTGATTATCGGCCCGAACAACCGCATTCGTGAGCATGTCACGATGCATCGCGGCACCGAAGGCGGCGGCGGTGTGACGCGGGTTGGCGCGAACGGCCTGTATATGGTTGGCGTCCATATCGCGCATGACGCGATCATTGGCGACAATGTCGTGCTGGCGAATAACGCGACGGTCGCTGGCCATGTTGTTGTCGAGAATTTCGCAATTCTCGGCGGCCTGTCTGCTGTTCATCAATTCTGCCGGATCGGGGCGCACGCCATGGTGGGCGGCATGAGCGGTGTTGAAAAAGACGTGATTCCGTTCGGCTCGGTGATCGGCAACCGCGCGGCGCTTGGCGGGCTCAACATCATCGGGCTTAAGCGCCGCGGCTTTGATCGCGAGACCATTCAAGGGCTGCGCCGCGCCTATGACTTGCTCTTCTATAGCGACGGCGTGTTGGCGGAGCGGGTGGCGCAGGTTGAGGCGACATTCCCGGATGTCGAACCTGTGCAGGAGATTGTTCGCTTCGTAACCGCGGACAGCTCGCGTTCTTTCTGCACGCCGCGTGATGTCTAGCGATGAATTTCTAAGCGCTTCGGCGGCTGGCGCGTCGGCTCAAAAGGCGGGGGCGCTAGGGGTTATCGCCGGTCGTGGCGCTTTGCCTCGTCTGGTGGCGGAGGCTGAGCATCGGCGCGGCGGAAACGTCTTCGTCATCGCGCTCAGGGGCTTCGCGGAGGGCTGGACGGAGCGCTTTCCCTCCGCTGTGGCGGGGCTTGGCCAAGTCGGACGCATCTTCAGCCTGTTGAAGGCGGCCGGGTGTGATCGCGTCTGTTTCGCCGGCGGGCTTCAACGCCCATCGCTCTTTAACCTCCGCTTCGATTTTACTGCGCTGCGTGTGGCGCCGATGATGGCCCGGCTGTTGCGCAAAGGAGATGACGGCTTATTGCGAGGCTTAGCGGCTATCTTTGAGTCGCGCGGCTATCAAATGGTCGGCGCGCATGAGCTGCTCGGAGATCTGGTCGCGCCGCAAGGCAGGCTGGGCGCACGGGCGCCGTCTCATCGCGATCTTGAGGACGCGGCCCGCGCCGCTGACATTGTCGCGGCGCTGGGGCGGGTGGATGTTGGCCAGGGAGCGATTGTCGCCCATGGTCGCTGCCTCGCGGTGGAGACTGTTCAAGGAACGGACGCCATGTTGCGTGCGCTCGTTGGCGATAAACGGCGGGCCGGCGCGCCAATTCCATCTGGAGTTCTGCTGAAAGCGCCGAAGCCGGGGCAGGATATGCGCATGGATATGCCTGCTGTCGGGCCTGATACGATGCTGCGCGCAAAGGAAGCGGGGCTTAACGGCGTGGTGGTTGCCGCGGGCGGGGTCATCATCCTCGATATTGCCGCGACTGCCGCCGCCGCCGACAAAGCGAATATCTTTCTCTATGGATGGGAACCAGCCGCGGAGCCGGCGGCGCAGGCCCCCCAGCCCATCTCTACGCCCTTGGAGGCTGAGGCGTGAGACCGCCATTGAAGATATTTATGTTGGCGGGCGAATCGTCGGGCGATCGGCTTGGCGCTGCGCTGATGCGCTCATTGCGCGCCGAGTATGATGGCGAGATCCAGTTCTGCGGTGTCGGCGGCGCTGGAATGCTGGATCAAGGGTTGGAATCGCTGTTTCCGATCCGCGATATTGCGGTGATGGGGCTTACTGAGGTGGCTGCGCGCTTGCCGACGATCTTGCGTCGTATGAAGACGGCGCGAGAGGCCGTCATAGCAGCGCGGCCTGACGCCTTGATTACAATCGATGCGCCGGCTTTCGGGCTTCGGGTGGCTAAACAGGTCAAGCCGCTTCTGGGCGCCGAGACGGCTCTCATCCACTATGTGGCCCCGACAGTTTGGGCCTGGCGCCCGAAACGCGCTGAGAAGCTCGCTAAAATTGCCGATCATCTCCTGGCGCTGCTTCCCTTTGAGCCGCCATATTTTGAGCGCGTTGGTCTGTCCTGTGAGTTTGTCGGCCATCCGATCACGGAGCGTGAAGCCACGCCCGACGCTGCTGCTGACGCATTCCGCGCGGAAATTGACGCGCCGCGCAGCGCGCCGCTGATTGTCGCGTTGCCAGGGAGCCGACGGTCGGAAGTACAGCGGTTAGCGCCGATTTTCGGCGAAGCGCTCGCCTTGGCGGCGGGGGCGCAGCCTGATTTGCGCGTCGTACTGCCGGCAGGCGAAAATGTTGTTGAGGATGTGCAGGCGCTGACCGCGAGCTGGCCGGTTCGGCCCGTCATTCTTGATCCTCGGGGGAGGAGCTTCGAAGAGGCGGAGAAGCGGAAAAGGGTGGCGATGCGCGCCGCCGATGCGGCCTTGGCGGCCTCGGGTACGGTGTCGTTGGAGCTTGCCGCCGCCGCGACCCCAATGGTGATCGCGTACAAAGTCAGCACGCTTTCGGCTGCCATCGCGAAGCGGCTGATCAAGATCGACACGGCGACTTTGGTCAATTTGGTTTCAGACACGCGCACAGTGCCCGAGTTTCTGCAGGAGCGCTGCCGGCCGGAGCTTATCGCGGAGGGGGTGTTGGACCTTTTGCGCGAGAGTTCCCCCGGCCGCGCCGCGCAAATCGCAGCCGCTGAGACGACGATGGCGCGGTTAGGGCAGGGGGCGGACAAACCGTCCGTGCGCGCCGCGCGCTCCGTACTTGCCGCCCTGGCGCGGAAGCACGCCACAATGCGCGCTTCCTGATTGCCGGCTTTGGTGCGCCCTTGGGGGGAGCACTTCGGCGCGCTTATGATTTCTTCGCCAGGGTGCGTTCGCAATCGGAGCCGTCGATCTGCACCTTGATCTCGGTTACGGGCTCGAACGCCGGGAAGTCATAGACGATGTGCGCGCCTGACCGGACCAGCGTATGAAGCGTGCGGTCAAAGCAGACAAATTCGGCGATACGTTCGGCGATGCCTCGGGTGTCGCTGCTGGCGGTCGCCCTGGTGGAAACGCTTAGCCGCAACTCATTCCCTTTCACGCCGGCCCGATGCAGGGTTAGCCCGTCAAACACGAAGTCGCGCGGCGAGTCGTCGATCGAAGCTTGCAGCGTTTTTGAAACGCCGTCTTTGTCGATCATGCTGACGATCGTCGTGTCCTTCCCTTTGGTGACGGTCGCAGTCGCCAATATTCCGCAGGCTTCGGCGGTAATCGGTATTGCCTTCAGTTCCTTCGACGCGCTTCCCAAAAATACGACCTGAACTGTCGCCCCTTTCGCGAGGATGCTCGCCACCTTTGTATCCGAGCAGGCGAGCGACATCATGCCTGGATATAGCCATTCGGGATTGCCGTGATAGCGTTTTGGCGATGCAATAAGAATTCGCAGTTCCGTCCCGCGCGCTTCGGCGCCGCGCAGCGCTAAGCCGCCGCCCATCTCCAGCGTCAGAAACCCACTTGCGGCTGTTTTGACTTCGGCGCTCAACCGATGCATGGTAATCGCGGCGGGCTCACCTAACGCAGGTTGTGCGGTGACGGTGGCGGCGAGGAGTGTTGCGGCAAGCGCGAATCGGATATTCAGTTTGTGCTTCCTGCTCATGTTTATGAACCTTCGTTGGTTTTTATCTGGAGTAGACAACCTTCCCTCCCGGTTGCCCCTCTTTTTCAAAAGTATGACAATATTCCTTGTGGCTCCGGCAGCGCAAAGCAGTTTTTCGCATAACAGCACATTCTTTCGCGTGGACCTGCGGGCGGGATTTGCGCACAGTTTTCCCCGTAAATTTGCTGCGGTAGCGTAATTTTTGGCAATGCAGCGCGGCGGGAACTGAAATATACTTTCGTACGGGCCGTGTGGAGGTTTCCTGTATTGCGTGGGAGGCCATGGTTTAAGTTTGCTTCAGGCAGGGAATCCTATGACGCGTTTGATGAGCGACCAGAAGATTGTCTCCGCGGCGGAGGCGGTTGAACTTATTCACTCCGGAGATACTATCACAACATCCGGATTTGTTGGTATTGGGGTGCCCGACGCGCTCCTCGAAGCGCTGGCGACGCGGCGCCGGGAGACGAGCGATCCGCGCGGCCTCACGCTCGTTTTTGCGGCGGGGCAGGGAGACGGCGCCACGCGCGGTTTGAACCGATTGGCGGTCCCCGGTTTGCTCAAACGGGTCATCGGTGGGCACTGGGGCCTTATTCCACGGATTGGCGCAATGGCCCTGGCCGGCGAGATCGAGGCCTACAACCTGCCGCAAGGCTGTATCAGTCAACTTTATCGCGACAGCGCCGCGGGCAAGCCCGGAATGTTGAGCCGTATCGGTCTCGGCTCGTTCGTTGATCCGCAGCTCGAAGGCGGCAAAATTAATTCGGCGACAACCGAGGACCTTGTCGAACGCATGACAATCGGCGGCGAGGAGCTGCTGTTCTACAAAGCGCCGAAGATTGATGTCGCGTTGATCCGGGCGACGACCGCGGATGAGCGAGGGGCTTTGTCGATGGAGCGCGAAGCGCTGGTGCTGGACAATCTCTCCCAGGCGATGGCGGCCAAGAACAATGGCGGCGTGGTCATTGCTCAGGTGGAGCGGATCGCGGCGGCTCGGTCTCTCGATCCCCGCAGCGTGATCGTCCCCGGCGCTTTGGTGGATGCGATCGTCGTTGCGGAGCCGGAGATGCATCTGCAGACATACGCAACCGCCTATTCATCGGCCTTCGCCGGCGTCACGCGCGCGCCGGCCAGCGCCGCGCAGGCGTTTGCGCTCGACGCCCGCAAGCTGATCGCCCGCCGTGCGGCCTTCGAGTTGCCGATCAATGGCGTCGTCAATCTGGGAATCGGCATGCCAGAAGGCGTGGCCGCGGTTGCGCGGGAGGAGGGGCTGCTGGAGCATGTCACGCTGACCGCAGAGCCGGGGGTTATCGGCGGCGAACCCGCTTCAGGCCTCGATTTCGGCGCCGCCGTCAATACCGACGCCGTGATCCAGCAGGCGCAGCAGTTTGACCTCTATGATGGCGGCGGCCTTGATCTGGCGTGCCTTGGGATGGCGCAGTTCGATCAGCTGGGCAATGTCAATGTGTCTCGTTTCGGTGGGCGTTTAGCGGGCGCTGGCGGCTTCATTAATATTAGCCAATCCGCGCGAGCGGTTGTCTATTGCGGCACTCTCACCAGCGGCGGGCTCGATATCGCGATTTCGGAAGGAAACGTTCGGGTCGCACAGGATGGGCGTGCGCGTAAAGCATTGGAGCAGGTGGAGCAGATCACCTTTTCGGGGCCGCACGCAGCGGCGGCGCGCAAGCCGGTGCTGTATGTCACCGAACGGTGTGTGTTCGAATTGACCGCAGAGGGGGTGCGCTTGTCTGAGATCGCCCCAGGCGTTGATCTGGAGCAGGACATTCTGGCGAAGATGGATTTCCGTCCTCAGATCGACGCGCCAGTTGAGATGGACGCCCGGCTCTATCGCGAAGGCGCGATGGATCTAAAGGCTGATCTGTTGCGCCTGGATCTCGTTGATCGGATTGCGCTCAGCGACGATGGAGCGACATTGTTCCTGAACTTCGCCAAGATGCGCCTGCGTTCGGCAAGTGATGTGGACATGGTGCGGGCGCGGGTGACGGAGTTGTGTGCGCCATTGGGGCGGCGCGTTGATGCTTTTGCAAATTATGATGGCGCACGCATCGACGAAGATATCGAGCATGCGTGGTGGGAAATGGTTAGCGAAATGGAGGCGCAATATTATGGCCGCGTTGCGCGATACTCCGCCGCCGCCTTTATGCGTCTGAAGATCGGCAAAGCATTGAGCGAGGCTGGGGTCAAGCCGCACCTATTTGATACGACCGCGGCTGCTCAGGCTTACATCAAGTAACCGAGCGCTCCTAGGGTCGAACCCCCGTCATCAGACGCCGTCAGCCCGGTTTAGGGGCTTGTCGGCTAGAATATCAAGGGTGCGAACTCATAAATCTGGTCGTCGCCAGCCCGTCAAACGCGCTTTTGGGGCAGGAAGCGGCGCGAATGCGGTGTGGTTTCACCGGCG